>CALWNX010000001.1 GCA_944382925.1 uncultured Clostridia bacterium
TGGATATATGTAAAATACGGGACGCTGGACTTTGTCGCCGGCGGCTTTATCGAGGCCGGTTCCATGAGCAGGGGGCTGATGTGCCTGCTCTTCTTCATGATGATCGTAGGCGGCGCCGTCAAGGCGGGCGTAATGCCGCTGCACGGCTGGCTGCCCGCGGCGATGGTCGCGCCGACGCCGGTGAGCGCGCTTTTGCATGCGGTGGCGGTGGTCAAGGCCGGCGCTTTCTGCGTGCTGAGGGTCGTGCTCTACGTGTTCGGGCCGCAAAGCGCTTCCTGGTGCGGGGGAGCGGAAATCCTCAGCTGGCTGGCGCTGGCGACGGTGCTGCTGTCTTCGCTGGTGGCGGTGCGGCAGGATAACCTCAAGGCGCGGCTGGCCTTTTCTACGGTCGGCCAGCTTTCTTACATAGTGCTGGGCGTGAGCCTGCTTTCTGTCTACAGCGTGGCAGGGGCGATCTTTCACATCGTGGCGCACGCCTTTCTCAAGATCACGCTTTTCATGGCGGCGGGGGCGATCTTCGTCAACCTGGGGCTTTCTGAAATCAGCAGCATGCGCGGGATATACAAAAAGATGCCGCTGACGTCTGTCTGCTTTGCGGTGGCCTCGCTGGGACTGGCGGGACTGCCGCTGATCGTGGGCTTTGTGAGCAAGTTTAACATTCTCGCCGGGGCGCTGGCGGTGGGCCGGCCGCTGGCGATCGCGGTACTGCTGGCGGCGGCGCTTTTAGCGCTGACTTATCTGCTGCCGGTGGTTGGCATGTTCTTTGCGCCGCCGGAAAACGCGGCCGCAGCTCATGCGCCGAAGATTCACGCGGCCAGCGCTCATGCGCCGGCGCGCAAAAACGTCTGGGCGATGGTAGCGCCGCTTGTGATCACCTGTGCGATCGGCGTGCTTTTGGGCTTCCTGCCCGATGCGGGGCCCGGGCTTTACGGTCTGGCGCAGCAGGCGGCGGAGGCCGTGAGCGGGGAGGGAGGTGTCTTCCTTGCGGAATAAGAAGATATACATAGGGCTTTGTGTTATTATGGCGCTGACCTTGCTGGCGGAAATACTTTTTGCCGAGCCTCATTTTCATATGCCGTGGCACGAGCTTGCGGGCGCAGATATTCTCATCGGCTTTGGCGGCGCCTGGCTCCTGATCCTGCTGGCCAAGAAAATCATGGCCTTTGCCTTGCAGCGGCGGGAGGATTACTACGAGGGAAACGGGGGTGAGGACGATGCTTAGCGATTTTCTTCAGCCCGGTCTGATCCTGATAATCAGCGGCCTTCTGCTCCTGCTCCTGCCGGCTGCGCTGCGCAGGGCCGTGCAGATAGCCGGTCCGCTGCTGACGCTGGCGGCGGTGCTGCTTGTCCTGGGGCGCGAGCCGGAAAGCGGCGCACCGGTGCAGCTGGGCGCGGATCTGGCAGAAAGCGGCGTGCTGACGGTGATCTTTGCCCTCATATTTGCACTGATCGCCTTGGTAGCGGCCATATACAATCTGCACGAAAAAAACAGGTATGAGCTGGCGGTGGAAGCGGTCTATGCCGGCAGCAGCATCAGCGTGGTCTTTGCCGAGCACTGGATCGGCATGCTGATCTTCTGGGAGCTGATGGCGGTAGCTTCCTGGCTGATCGTCGTTTCCTCGCGGACCGTGGCGGCAAGGCGCGCAGGCTTTCGCTATCTTCTGGTGCACATGCTGGGCGGCAATCTGCTGCTGGCCGGTATCGTCATCAAGCTGTCACAGGGCGAGGCCGCTATTGAGATGCTCAGCGTCAGCATGGACGCCGCCTCCTGGCTGATTCTCGCCGGCGTGGCGGTCAATGCGGCGATTCCGCCGCTGAACGCCTGGATCGCCGATGCTTATCCCGAGTCGACGATGGGCGGCACGGTATACATGGGCTCATATACCACCAAGGTGGGCGTTTTCTGCCTGATACGCCTCTTCGCGGGCACGGAGCTTCTGCTGTATTTCGGCGTTTTCATGGCCGTTTACGGCGTCTGCATGGCGCTGATCGAAAACGATCTCAGGCGGCTGCTTTCTTACCACATCGTCAGCCAGGTGGGTTACATGGTGGCCGCGCTGGCGATGGGCGGCGAGCTGGGCGTCGACGGCGCTTCGGCGCATGCCTTCAACCACATTCTTTATAAAGGGACGCTGCTGATGTGCGCCGGTGCGGTCATCAAGGCGACGGGGCTGCGCAAAATCACCGATCTTCATCGTCTCGGCGGGCTGGCCCATGTGATGCCGGTGACGGCGGTCTGCTTTTTGATCTCCTCGCTGGCGATCGCGGGCTTTCCGCTGCTCAACGGCTTTGTCAGCAAGGCGCTGATCATGAACGCGGCGGCCGGCGGAGGCTACCACTGGGCGGAGCTCCTTTTGCTGCTGGCCAGCGTGGGGACTTTTATGTCGGTGACGCTGAAAATAAATTACTTCGTCTTTTTCGGCCGGGGCGAGTCTGAGGACGCGCAGCCTGCTGAGGGCGCGCTGACGGGCGAGGGCGTGCGGCCGGGCGAGGCTTCTTTGCCGCTCAACATGAAGCTGGCGATGATAGCGGGCGCGACGGCCTGCGTGGTCACCGGCCTTTTCCCGGGCCTGGTTTACGGCCTGACGCCTTTTGGCTCGGACGGTCACCCGTTCACCGTCGATCATGTGACGCAGTATATCGGCATGTTTGCAGGAGCGGCGCTGGTATTCGTGATGTACATCCGCCACATGGAGCCGGCTGCAAAGCTGACGCTGGATACGGACTGGCTTTATCGCAAACCGCTGAAATACGCGTTTTGGTGGCTGTGCAGGACGGTGGACGGCGTGCGCCTTTTCCTCGGCGGCAAAATCGGCGCTTTCTGCACGCGGGCGGTGGAATATCTGCACGATCCGCGCCGGCTGCTGAAGGCAAAGCCGCGTCCGGCGCGCGACTGTCTGGAGGACGATGACGTGCTGCAAAAGCCGGTCGGCTGGCTGATCGCTCTGACCTTCGCCATCCTGCTGGCGGCGACTTTCTATGTACTTATCAGGCTCGGGTAGGGGCAGGCTCATGCGGGTCAGGCGCGTGCTAGGCTGGTGCGGACAGGCTGACTCGGGTCAGGCGCGTGCGGACAGCGAAATTCTCGCTTTTTTGGCAAACGCCGGAAGCGAAAGAGAATTTTCGTCCGCTAAATTCTCTCCTTTCTGCCAAGCCGCCTGTGCCCAAGAGAATGTCAGCATTGGACGCGGAAAAATGAGGTGAGTGCGAGGTGAATTTTCTCTCAAGAGAGGCAGCCGACGCTTGAAAGAGAGAAAGAAAAGGGCTTTCCTGCGAGCCGTTCTCTTGCGACAGAGAGGAAATCACAAAAGGCGAGACTTTTCCGGGCGAAAAGTTTCTTTTTTAACCGACGAAACGCGAATTTGAGAGATTTTCGCTTCCGAGGCATACCGGCGCACATTGCACGGCGCACGTTATACGAGGTTACACGAGGTTGCGGGCAAAAAACACTTGCAATTTCAAGGAGTTTGTTGTATAGTATTAAGGCAGTGTGCGTAAGCGCACGAATAAATCAGCACATCAGGCAGTATGTGGTTGCCGCAGTTCCTCTTCTTATGAGGGATCCCTGCGATAAGGGTGCGACAGAGAGCCGGTCAGAACGGCTCCGCAGGCGGTGTTCAGGACGAGCCTGATGGAAGTAAAAAACCAGGAGGATTTAAAATGGCAGTAATTTCAATGAAACAGTTGCTGGAAGCCGGCGTTCATTTCGGGCACCAGACCAGAAGATGGAACCCGAAGATGGCTCCGTACATCTTTACGGAGAGAAACGGCATCTACATCATCGACCTGCAGAAGACCGTCAAGAAGATCGAGGAGGCTTATGATTTCCTCAGAAGCGTAGCCGCAGAGGGCAAGCCGATTCTGTTCGTAGGCACCAAGAAGCAGGCGCAGCAGGCCATCGTTGACGAGGCCGGCAGATGCGGCGAGTACTATGTAAGCGAGAGATGGCTGGGCGGCATGCTGACCAACCACAAGACCATCGCGCAGAGAATCAAGAGACTCAACGACATCCACACCATGGAAGAGGACGGCACTTTCGACAAGCTGGCCAAGAAAGAGGTCATCAAGCTCAGAGCTGAGATGGAGAAGCTGGAGAAGTTCCTCGGCGGCATCAAGGACATGCCGGAAATGCCGGGCGCTATCTTCGTAGTAGACCCGAAAAAAGAGAGAATCGCCGTTAAGGAAGCCAGAATCCTTGGTATTCCTATCGTCGGCATCGTAGATACCAACTGCGACCCGGACGACGTTGATTACGTGATCCCGGCCAACGACGACGCTATCAGAGCCGTTAAGCTGATCGCCGCCAGAATGGCAGACGCCGTAATCGAGGCGCACCAGGGCGAGAGCTTTGACGAGGGTCCGGCCGAGGAAGCCGCTGAGGCTGCTGAAGCTGAGGACGCTGAAAAGGCTGAAGAAGCTGAAGAAGCGGTTGAAGAGGCCACTTCAGACGAAGAATAGGATTTCAGGAGGAAATAACAAAATGGCAGTAACCGCACAATTAGTAAAGGAACTGAGAGAAAGAACCGGCGCCGGCATGATGGACTGCAAAAAAGCGCTGGTAGAAACTGATGGAGATATTGAAAAGGCCATCGAGTACCTGAGAGAAAAGGGACTGGCCAAGGCCGCCAAGAAAGCCGGCAGAATCGCTGCCGAGGGTCTGGTAAGAGTAGCCTTCGACCCTGCGCACAAGAAGGCCGCAGTCATCGAGGTAAACTCCGAGACCGACTTTGTCGCCAAGAATGATGAGTTCGTCGGCTTTGTAGAAAAGCTGGCCGACATCGCGCTGGCCGCCGGCAGCGACGACATGGAAGCCTTCAAGGCTCTTCCTTACGAGGGACAGGAAACCATCGGCGATGCGCTCAACAGCCTGATCGCCAAGATCGGTGAGAACATGAACGTGAGAAGACTCAGCAAGCTGGCTACTCCGGGCGTGGTTTACACCGGCTATATTCACGGCAACGGCAAGATCGGCGTTATCGTCGGCATCAAGACCGAGGCTTCCGCAGACGAAATCGCTGTCTGCGCCAAGGACGTGGCCATGCAGGTAGCTTCCATGAGCCCGAGATTCGTGGATGAGACGCAGGTAGATCCGGCCTGGCTCGAATCCGAGACCGAGATCGCCCGTCAGCAGCTGCTCAACGAGGGCAAGCCGGAGGCTCTGCTGGAGAAGATCATCCCTGGCAAGATCAAGGCTATCCTCAAAGAAGTATGCCTCGTGGATCAGAAGTTCGTCAAGAACAGCGACATCACCGTGGCTCAGTATGTGGACAGCGTAGCCAAGGAAATCGGCAAACCGATGCAGGTCGTAGAAATGGTAAGATACGAGGTAGGCGAAGGCATCGAGAAGAAGGAAGAGGACTTCGCTGCCGAGGTAGCCGCTCAGGCCGGCCTGTAAGCTTGAACACCCATTAAACACTCAAGAGGGACGCAAAAGTCCCTCTTTTGTTGTGCCTGTGTGTCCGCGCTCGGCGCCCGTGCTCTTTGCTGTCCGCGCTCGCTGTTTGCTGTCCGCGCTCGGCGCCCCTGTCAGATCGCTTAAATACAGCGATTTAGCAGGGGCGCCCCCTGCTAAATCTTGAATTTTTTGCCTGCTGGCAGGGGCACCCCCTGCTGGCACGTCATTTATGGCACGTTTAGCAGGGGATATTTTGTGCCTTGCTTGTGTTTCGACGCTGGATTTCTGTGGTTCATCATGATTTCCAGCCGGTTCCGCCGACGATTTGCTTTCAGCTGCCCTTATTTGCCCCTGCTATTCCTTTCAAAATCAGCTGTCTGACAGGGGAGCCCCCTGCTAAATCTTGAGTTTTTTGCCTCCTGGCAGGGGCAACCCCTGCCAACCATAGTGTTTTTTACGATCTGGCAGGGGCGGACGCGCTGGCGCTCTTTACAAAGCTTGCCCGGCGGTGATATACTGAAGCAAAGTACAACAAAGAGAGGTGCATCATGCGAGAGCAGCTTACAGCCCTGCGCCGCGAAATGGCCAAGAGGGGCATAGACGCTTATATCATACCGACAACCGACTTCCACGGTTCGGAATATGTGAACGAATATTTTAAGTGCCGCCAATACGTGTCCGGCTTTACCGGCTCGGCCGGCACACTGCTGGTAACCGGAGAATGGGCCGGACTGTGGACGGACGGCCGCTATTTTCTGCAGGCCGCAGCACAGCTTGCGGGCAGCGGAATAGAGCTGATGAAGATGAACCACGCGGGCGTGCCGGCGCTGGAAGACTGGCTGGAGCAGAATCTGGCGGCAGGAAGCACCGTCGGCTTCGACGGCCGCGTTGTCGATCTGGCCTGCGGGCGCAGGCTGGAGAAAACTTTCCGCCTTAAATACGACGAGGATCTTGTCGGCGAGATCTGGCTCACAAGGCCGAAGCTTTGCGGAAACAGGATCTGGGCGCTGCCGCAGAGCGCCACCGGCGAAAGCAGCGAAAGCAAGCTGGAAAGACTGCGCCGGGCCATGGCGGAAAAGGGTGCGGATTATCATCTGATCACCAGGCTGGAGGAAATCGCCTGGCTGTACAATCTGCGCGGCAGCGATGTGGCGCACACGCCGGTCTTCTTTGCCTTCGCACTCATCAGCCGCGACGAAGACCGCCTCTACGTGCTGGACGAAAGCTTCGCCGGCAGAAAGACGAGGCCGTATTTTGAAGTTTTCCGCGATCTCGGCGAGCTGCCGCCGGGACGCATCCTGCTCGATACCGCCAGCGTCAGCTATACGCTGGTCAGACTGCTGCCGCCTAAGGTTGCGATTATTGACGCGCCCGATCCGCTCGAAGCGATGAAAGCCGTCAAGAACAGCACCGAGATCCGCTGCAGCGAAAACGCTCACCTCAAAGACGGGCTGGCGATGGTCAACTTCATTTACTGGCTCAAGAGCAATATCGGCAAGATCGAGATGAGCGAAATTTCCGCGGCCGATTATCTGGAAGCAGCAAGGCGCGAACAGCCGGGCTGCTTCGACCTCAGCTTTGCCACGATTTCCGGCTATATGGAAAACGGAGCGATCGTCCATTACGCGCCGACGGCGGAAAGCAATAAAAAGCTCGCGCCACGCGGCTTTCTGCTGGTGGATTCCGGCGGTCAGTACGAGGACGGCACCACGGATATTACCAGAACCATCGCCCTCGGGCCGCTGACGCAGGAAATGAAGGAAGATTACACTACAGTGCTCAAGGCGCACCTGGCTTTGGCGATGGCCGTATTTGCGCGGGGCACAAGCGGAAAAGAGCTTGACGAAGTAGCGCGCCGGCCGCTGTGGGCGCGGGGTCTTGATTTCGATCACGGCACCGGGCACGGCGTCGGCCACATTCTCAGCGTTCACGAGGGCCCTAATCGCATTGCGCCGCGCGGAAGCGACTGGCCGATCCTGCCGGGCATGATCACTACCGACGAGCCGGGCGTATATAAAGAAGGAAAGTACGGCATCCGCCTGGAAAACGAGCTGCTCTGCGTAGAAAGCGCAAAGCTGCTGGCTTTCCGCCCGCTTACCCTTTGCCCGTTTGACAGAGAAGCGATCCTGCCGGAAATGCTGACGGCAGAAGAGCTCGCATATTTAAACAGCTATCAGCAGGCGGTCTGCGAGATCCTCGCGCCTCTGCTTGAACCGCAGGCAGCTGCCTGGCTCAGAGAGGAGACGGCCCGGATCGTTAAAAAATAAGAGGTAAAAATTACCTCTTGCCAAAGAACATATGTTCGTGTATAATTAAGAAAACAAAGGCAGGAGGTGAGAGCATGGATGAGAAAATCGCCACGGACAGCGGCCGGCAGAGCTGGTATTTCTGCATAGACCTCAAATCCTTCTACGCTTCGGTTGAATGCGTGGAACGCGGCCTTAATCCGCTCACGGCCAGGCTGGTGGTGGCCGATCCCGAGCGGGGAGAGAAGACGATCTGTCTGGCCGTGACCCCGGCGCTGAAAAAACTCGGCGTCAGGAGCCGCTGCCGCCTGTTTGAGATCCCGCCCGGCCTTGCATATATCAAGGCTACGCCGCGCATGCGCCTCTACATCAAGTACGCCGCCCGCATATACAAGCTCTATCTCAAGTATTTCAGCAAGGATGACATCCACGTATATTCCATCGATGAGGTGTTCATCGACGTGAGCCGCTATCTCAATCTGTACGGTGGCGACGTCAGAGCGCTGGCCGGGCGCGTGACCGCCGACGTGCTGAATTCCACGGGCATTACGGCGGCCTGCGGTATCGGCACTAACCTTTATCTGGCCAAGATCGCCCTCGACATCGAGGCCAAGCACGCCAAAGACGGGATCGCCCTGCTTGACGAGAGCAGCTACCGCCGCATCCTGTGGGATCACCGTCCGCTGACGGATTTCTGGCGTATCGGCCACGGCACGGCAACGCGGCTGGCGCGGTATGGCATTTATACTATGCGCCAGATTGCGGCGGCTGACGAGAAGCTGTTGTACCGCGTCTTCGGTGTCGATGCCGAGCTTCTGATCGATCATGCCTGGGGGCAGGAGAGCGTCACCATGGAGGACATCAAAGCTTATAAGCCCAAGACGCACAGCATTACATCGGGTCAGGTGCTGGCGCGGCCTTACAGCTTTGCGCAGGCGCGGCTCATAATGAAAGAGATGCTCAGCAATCTCTGCCTGGAGCTGGCGGAGAAGGGGCTGCTGGCAAGCTCTCTTAGCCTGTGGGTCGGTTACGAAAGAGAGCGCACTGCCGGCGTCGCTTACACAGGCCGCGCCGCTGCCAGCGGCAGCCTTGCTTCCGGCAGCGTTGCTTCCGGCGGCCGTCCTGACGCTGCCAGCGGCAGTCTTACTTCCGACAGCAGTCGCCCTGGCGCTGCCAGCGGCAGCGTGCGCCTGCCGTTTGCCACGGACTCATACAAGGTGATCGCCACCCAGGCGGATCAGCTCTACGATAGGATCGTCAGCAGCGAGCGGCCGATAAGACGGCTGAACATATCTTTTGACGACCTTATAAGCGCAACAGGCATGCAGCTGGATATGTTTGCAGAGCTTGAAGAAGACGGTCGCGGGCAGGAGCTTGCCCTGTCCCAAAGCGTAGCCGGCATCAAACAGCGTTTCGGCGGCAACGCGCTCTTTCGCGCTATGAGCCTGGACGAATGCGCCACCGCGCGCCAGCGCAATCAGCAGATCGGTGGGCACAGGGCATGAGCGGCCGTGACATGCGCTCCGCCCGGCCTCGCGTCGAAGACCTGCACGCCGAGGCTCCGCACGCTCGCGCGCCCCATATGAAGCGGGCCGACAGAGCCAAGCAGTTCATGCCATTTTCTGCTCTCAAGGGACTGGAGGACGAGCTTTCCCTGGCAGAGAAGTCCCCCTGCGCAAGACGCGAGCTGCTCGAGGATGAAGCGGAGCAGCTTAATCGTGCTTTGCTTGACCTCGAACCGGGCGACGTAATCGAGGTGGAATGCTATAAAAATGGGGACTATGTGACGCTGAGCGGGCCGCTGCTCGCGATCGATGCGGCTTACCGCCGCCTGCAGCTGGGAGATATGGAGATCAGAATTGCCGACATCGCCGCCGTGCGTCGGCGATGACAGGTATTAGACGCTGGCGGGTGCGGCGGTATCGCCGATGATCGCTGAACGCTGGCGGGTGCGGCGACGCTGAAATCGCTGAACGCTGGCGGGTGCTGCAGCATCGTCGATAACGCCGGCCTTACATGACGGTGCCGTAGCCATATATCTCCCTGGCACTTAGCCGGTAACCGTTGCGCGCGCAGCGGTCGCCGTAATTTCCTTCGACTACATAAACCTGTCCGTCTGCCACACAGTCGACGATGCCCACATGGTCGCATGCGCCGTCGTTTTCCCAGTCGAAGAAGATGAGCATGCCTGGCAGCGGCTCGACGTTGCTTTTGTACCAGCAGCGGCGGCCGCGCAGCCAATTCACAAGTTCACTGCACGAAGCCGTGACCGGGCAGCCACTATAGCAATTGTTCATGCACCAGGAGACAAAGCAGGCGCACCAGTCGACGCGGCTTTCAAAACCGCACCAGCGCCAGTATTTCTCGCCGTTTTCGTAAGAGGCGCTCGTGCCGGCGGGAATGCTTGTTGTGCCGGCGACGTTGTTTGCGCCGGCAGGAGCGCTTGTCGTGCCGGCGACGTTGTTTGCGCCGGCAGGAGTTTCCGCGTGCTCAATTTCAAAGGCCGCGAGCTCTGCCAGTGCAATCCGGCGCAGCGCGCTGCCGTCAAACTCGCTGAGCGAGCGAGGGCCGTGCAGCGCGCTGCTGAAGAGGCCGGCCGCGAGGGCAAAAGCGATCAGGAAAAGAATTAAAATGTAAGGCGGCGCCGGTTCCGCGGCGCGGAAACGGCGCCGCGTGTTGTAGTGTCCGCGTTTCCAGCGGCCGGCGCGGTTGCTATTTAAAATGATGCGCAGTTGCTTATATATATTCTTCATGTTAGCCGCACCTCCGGGCGTGCTGGGTTGGCGAAACAGCGAATCAGCTGTTAAGAGAGCATACGAGAAAGTATATGCTTTTTCAAGGGGAGTATTACGCGGCGCAAAGTAGCAGACGGCAGAAGTCGGAGCCGAAAACATGAAAATTCCCGCCTTTTTAAATTTCAGCGAAGTGCAAAGAGA
Source organism: uncultured Clostridia bacterium (assembly GCA_944382925.1). Taxonomy (GTDB): domain Bacteria; phylum Bacillota; class Clostridia; order Peptostreptococcales; family Anaerovoracaceae; genus Fimisoma. Next base: position 10,578 of record CALWNX010000001.1, read on the forward strand.
ATTTTTGACACGAAAAATCTCTCATATTTGCTTACGCAGGTGTTTCAAAGAGAATGGAGCCGATAATGCGCGTTGAAATTCTCTTTCCTGCGGCAAGATTTGTCTGTGTGAGAGATTTTCAGCCAGGGTTTTCTGGCATATTCTCTTTTGCTGAGGGGCTTTTTCCTATTGGCGAGAATTTTTCGGTCTGAAATTCTCTTGGCGGTGGAGGACTTTCGGAAAAAGCGAGAATGCGGCCGCAAACAACAGTCCCAAGCAGCGGCCGCAAGCCACAGTCCCAAGCAGCGGCCGCAAACAACGGTCCCAAGCAGCGGCCGCAAACAACAGTCCCAAGCAGCAGCCACAAGCCGCCTCCGCAAACCGCGGAATTTTTCTGTACAAACGGGCGGCAAAGTGATATAGTGAATAGTGGATGGCATTGGAACAAGCTGTACCACATAAATCACATATTTTTTATTGGGCTTGAGCGAGGCTGCATCCATGCAGAGGAGCAGCACTGGCAGTGAACGCTTTCTACCGTCACACGGACAGGAGGTGATGCGTATGAAGGCAGGATTTATCGGAGCCGGCAAGGTCGGCTTCTCGCTCGGAAAATATTTCGCTGCAAACGGCGCGCGGCCGGCGGATAAATCGTCGCAAGAGAGCGCGCGGCCGGCGGATAAATCGTCGCAGGAGGGCGCGCGGCCGGCGGACAGGTCGTCAGACTGGCCGTCAAGCAGGCCGGCGGGCAAACCAACGCCGGCAGACTGGCCGGCAAGTGCAGGGGCGCCGGAAAGCATCGAGGTTGTAGGCTATTACAGCCGCAGCGCGGAGTCGGCGCGGGCAGCAGCGGAGTTTACGGGCAGCAGAGCATATGAGTCGTTAGCGGGTATCGTCAGAGAAAGCGACGCGCTTTTCCTCACCGTGCCGGACGGTGAGATAGAAAAGGTGTGGCGGGAAATGCGGGATCTGCC
>CALWNX010000002.1 GCA_944382925.1 uncultured Clostridia bacterium
TAGGAATACCAATAGGGCTTTGTTTGGGAATGTCGATTGGTCTTGTCATTGGCGCAAAGAAGGATGAAATTGTTAATAAGCAAGTTGCTGAAAAAGGATATAAAATAAAAGCAATAGAAAAAAAAGAGGTATCCAATGAATACGGTATTACACTAGTAGATAATCAAGGAAATGAACAAACGGTTTCAATATCTTCATCAACGATGGAAACAGAATTGTTTAAAGTAGGAGATATTGTGTTTATTGATGAGGATGGAGACATAGAACAAGCCTTTGATGAAGATGAGATAAGCTAAATTGGAAGTTGTGGAGGATCGGTTTATGAAAATTTTAAAAGTTGTATTATCCTTAATAACAATACTTTTTGCTGTATTAGGATTAATAAAAGTTCTTGCATTTGAAATAACAAATCCTATTATGCTTACATCACTTGCCACTCTTTTGCTGTTAAGAAGTGTAGAATATAAAAACAACAGAGATAGAAGTGGTTTCATTCTTACTTGTTTAACCGCAGTATTTGTCTATGTTGTAGTGATTTACAATGTTTTTATAGGATAGGAAAATCCTAAGTTGTAGAGCAGAAAATTAGAAGTTGCGGAGGTAAATATGAAAGAATATACCCTAAATTCTTTGTACCAGGCCCGCGAGGGAAGAGAGGACAAGATTTTCTCCTCTTCTTGTCACGGTTGACTTGTGCAAGGGAATTGGCCCGCAATCTTGTCCCTCAACACAGTTGCAAAACAGTCTGCGAGAAACAATTCTTGACAGGAACAGTATACTGCACATCCGTTTTACTCTTAAGCATCAAAATAAAAGGTTTGAGAGAATAAAATCTTGTCCTCTCTTCCCTTGCGGCGGTGGTTTTAAACAAAAAGAGGAGAAACCGCTGCCCGCTCTCTTGCCCGCGCCGCTGACCGCTCTCTGCACGCTCTCTTGCCCTCGCTCTCTCCGCTCCTTTGCGCCCGTAAAACTGAGCAACAAGGATTTCAGAACATTTGTTTGCACAGATTTATTTGTTGTGATATAATGTCAACGGGCAAAATATGTGGTATATTGAAATGAGCGGCATTTCATTGAAGCCCCGGCGGGGGCAGTCTGGATGCCGCGCTTCCCGCGGCAAACCGAGGAAAGGAGAATCACTCATGCCTGAGTTCAAAATACACTCCGAATTTAAGATGACCGGCGATCAGCCGCAGGCGGTGGAAACCCTGGCAAACGGGATTTTGCAAGGCAAGCGGGCCCAGACCCTCATGGGCGTCACCGGCTCCGGCAAGACCTTCACCATGGCCAACATCATCGAGCGGGTGCAGAAGCCGACCCTGGTCATTTCCCACAACAAGACGCTGGCGGCACAGCTTCACGGCGAGTTCAAGGAGTTCTTCCCCGAGAACGCAGTGGAGTATTTTGTCTCCTACTACGACTACTACCAGCCGGAGGCATATGTGCCTTCGACTGACACATATATAGAAAAAGACTCTCAGATCAACGACGAGATAGACAAGCTGCGGCACTCGGCCACCGCCGCGCTGGCAGAGCGCAGAGACGTTATAATCGTGGCCTCCGTATCCTGCATATACGGACTGGGAAGCCCGGTCGACTACGAGAACCAGGTGCTTTCCCTGCGGCCCGGAATGATCAAGAGCCGGCAGGACATCCTGCGCCGGCTGGTGGACATTCAGTACAACCGCAACGATCTGGCCTTTGAGAGGGGTTCTTTCCGCGCTCGGGGCGACGTGATCGACATCTATCCGGCCGGAGCCGAGTCGGCGGTCAGAGTCGAGCTTTTCGGCGACGAAGTCGAATCCATCAAAGAAATGAATCCCGTCACCGGCGAGATAACCGGTCTCAGGGAGCACATAGCCATCTATCCGGCCTCCCACTATGTGACATCGCCGGAAAAGATGGAAAACGCCCTCCGCACCATCGACGAGGAGCTGGCGGAAAGGGTGCAGTGGTTCAAGGACCGCGGCAAGCTGCTCGAAGCCCAGCGCATCGAACAGCGGACCAGATACGATCTTGAAATGCTGCGCGAAATCGGCACCTGCAAGGGAATCGAAAACTATTCCCGCCATCTCAACGGGCTGCCGCCGGGAACGAGACCTTATACGCTGATCGACTATTTTCCCAAAGATTTTCTCATCATGATCGACGAGTCTCACGTCATGCTGCCTCAGCTTCGGGCCATGTACGAGGGCGACCGCTCCCGCAAATCGTCCCTTGTCGAATATGGCTTCCGGCTGCCGTCGGCGCTGGACAACAGGCCGCTGAAATTTGATGAATTCAACAGCCTCGTCAATCAGATACTATATGTCAGCGCTACGCCGGCGTCCTATGAGAGGGAACAGTCCGGCGGCATCAGCGCCGAACAGATCATCAGGCCGACGGGGCTGCTTGATCCGCCGATCGAGATCCACCCGACCGAGGGACAGATCGACCACCTTATCGGCGAGATCAGAAAAGTCACCGACCGCGGCGAAAGGGTTTTCGTCACCACCCTTACCAAGAAGATGGCCGAAAGCCTCACCGACTATCTGCGCGGCGTGGGAATCAGGGTGCGCTATCTCCATTCGGAGATCGACACGCTGGAAAGGATGGAAATCATCCGCGACCTGCGCATGGGCGAGTTCGACGTGCTGGTGGGCATTAACCTGCTGCGGGAGGGCCTGGACATTCCTGAGGTCTCCCTCGTCGCCATCCTCGACGCCGACAAAGAAGGTTTCCTGCGCACGGAAACTTCGCTGATACAGACCATAGGCCGAGCCGCCCGCAATGTGGACGGCAAGGTTATCATGTACGCCGACGGCGTAAGCAAGGCCATGCAGGCGGCCATCGACGAGACGGAGAGAAGACGGGAGATACAGCAGCGGTATAACGAAGAAAACCATATCACCCCTGCGTCCGTCAGAAAGTCCATCCGCGCCGTCATCGAAGCCACCCATGTGGCCGAGGAAAAGGACAGCTACAAGGGCAAGAGCCCTCTGGAGCTGACCAAGAAGGAGCTCAGGGACTATATTAGAGATCTGGAAGAGGAAATGAAGCAGGCCGCGTCCGATCTGCAGTTTGAGCGGGCGGCGCAGCTGCGCGACAAGATATTTGAATACAAAGTCAAGCTGTGATGCGCGGCGCCGTCCGGGCCGTACAGGGTCGTCCGGGGCCGTCCAGGCGATGCGCACGCCGGCGCGACTGAAAAGGAGATATACATGGCAAAGGACATAGTCATCAAAGGAGCAAACGAGAACAACCTGCAAAATCTCTCGGTTACCATCCCGCGGGACAAATTTGTGGTATTTACGGGGCTTTCCGGCTCCGGAAAATCCTCGCTTGCTTTTGATACGATATACGCCGAAGGACAGCGGCGCTACATGGAGAGTCTTTCCTCATACGCCCGCCAGTTCCTCGGCCAGATGGAAAAGCCGGACGTAGAGTACATCGAAGGCCTTTCTCCGGCCATTTCCATCGATCAGAAGACCACCAGCCGCAACCCGCGTTCCACCGTGGGCACCGTTACGGAAATACACGATTACCTGCGCCTGCTCTACGCCCGCGTGGGCAAGCCGCATTGCCCGGTCTGCGGCCGGCTGATCACCAGCCAGTCTGTCGACCAGATGGTGGACACGATCATGGAGTTTGAAGAGGGCACCAAGCTGCTGGTGCTGGCGCCCGTCATCAGGGGCCGCAAGGGTACGCACGAAAAGATCCTCGAAAGGATCGTGCGGGAAGGCTTTACCCGCGTGCGCGTCGACGGCGAGATCAAGGTGCTGGGCGAGGACGAAATCAAGCTGGAAAAGACCTTCAAACACACCATCGAAATCGTGGTCGACAGGATCGTCGTCCGTCCTGGCCAGGAGGGGCGCATCGCCGAGGCCTGCGAGCTGGCCATGGCTCACGGCGACGGACTGGTTAACGTGATCGGCGATTTTTACGATCATCATTACGAAAAGACCTTCAGCAGCAAGCTGGCCTGCCCGGAGCACGGCGTGAGCATCGAAGAGCTGGAACCGCGCATGTTTTCCTTCAACGCTCCCTTCGGCGCCTGCCCGACTTGCAACGGACTGGGCTTTACGCAGAAGCTCGACCCTGACCGCGTCATAAATTATGAGCTCAGCATTCCGCAGGGAGCGCTGAATCTCGTTTTCGGCTCCATGGAATTCAGCGGCTTTTACCGTCAGCAGGTCAACGCTCTGGCTGAGGACAACGGCGTCGATATTGACGTGCCGCTCAAAGATCAGCCTGAGAAATTCATCCGCGAGCTGCTCTACGGCACGGGCGACAGGCATCTCAAATACTACTATGTCAGCCGCAATACCGGCAGCCGCTCCTTGCAGGACCGCCCCTTTGAAGGGGTGATCAACAACATAGAGCGCCGCTACCGCGAGACGTCTTCTGAGTATTTCAAGAATAAGATGGACGAATACATGAAGATCGATCTCTGCCCCGACTGCCACGGCAAGCGTTTCAAGCCGGAGATCCTGGCCGTCACGGTCGGCGGCAAGAACATCGCCGAGCTTTCCGACCTGTCGATCAGAGAGGCGCTCGACTTCATCGCGGGGCTTGAGCTTTCTGAAAAAGACATGAAGATCGCCTATCAGGTGCTCAAGGAAATCAAGGCCCGGCTCAGCTTTCTCATCGACGTGGGACTCGACTATCTGACGCTCAGCCGCGCTGCCGGTACGCTTTCCGGCGGGGAATCGCAGCGCATCAGGCTGGCGACGCAGATCGGTTCCAGCCTCGTGGGCGTGCTGTACATTCTCGATGAGCCGAGCATCGGCCTGCATCAGAAGGACAACGAGAAGCTGCTCGCTACGCTCAGGCATCTGACCGACATCGGCAACACTCTCATCGTCGTCGAACACGACGAGGATACCATGTACGCCGCCGACCACATCGTCGACATCGGACCGGGGGCCGGCATCAACGGCGGGCGTCTGGTGGTGCAGGGAACGGTCGACGAGATCAAGGCCTGCCCGGAATCGCTGACCGGCCAGTATCTGTCCGGCGCGCGTAAGATTACGGTGCCGAAGAACAGACGCCCCGGCAACGGTCACTCGCTGATCGTTCGAGGTGCGCGGCAGAATAATCTCAAGAACATCGACGTTGAATTTCCTCTCGGCAAGCTGATCTGCGTGACCGGCGTTTCCGGCTCCGGCAAGAGCAGCCTCGTCAACGAGATCCTCTACAAAGGAACCTCGCGCATCACCAACAGGACGCTGGAGGAAGCCGGCGACCACGACGGCATCGAGGGAATCGAGCATATCGACAAGGTGATCGACATCGACCAGTCGCCGATCGGACGTACGCCGCGTTCAAACCCGGCCACCTATACGGGCATGTTCACCGGCATCAGGGATCTGTTCGCCGGCCTGCCTGAAGCCAAGATGCGCGGCTTCGGCAAAGGGCGTTTCAGCTTTAATGTCAAAGGTGGGCGTTGCGAAGCATGCTCAGGTGATGGTATAATAAAGATTGAAATGCACTTCCTGCCGGATGTCTACGTCCCTTGCGAGGTCTGCAAGGGCAAGCGATACAACCGCGAAACGCTGGAAGTGAAATACAAAGGCAAAAACATCTTCGATGTTTTAGATATGAGCGTGACTGAAGCGCTGGAATTTTTCAAGAACATCCCCAGCATCAGCCGCCATCTGCAGACGCTGGAAGAAGTGGGCCTGGGCTACATCAAGCTGGGGCAGCCTTCGACGCAGCTCTCGGGCGGCGAGGCGCAGAGGGTCAAGCTGGCGACTGAGCTTTCCAAGCGCAGCACCGGCAAGACGCTGTACATTCTCGACGAGCCGACTACCGGCCTGCATTTTGCGGATGTAGACAAGCTGCTGTCGGTGCTGGACAAGCTGGTGGACGCCGGCAACACGGTGGTGGTGATCGAGCACAACCTTGACGTTATCAAGCGGGCGGATCACATCATCGACCTGGGTCCTGACGGCGGCAGCCGCGGCGGCACCATCGTCACCTGCGGAACGCCGGAGGAGGTCGCCTGCTGCGAAGCGTCCTATACGGGACAGTTCCTGAAAAAGATCCTTCCGCGCGGCTGATGCGCGGGCGCTGGCGCGAAAAAAATCATGGAGGAACTTCCAATGGAAAAAAAGATCAATCTGACCATGCTGACGGATTTCTACGAGCTCACCATGGCCAACGGCTATTTTGAAACGGGCATGGCAGATGACATCGCCTTTTTTGACATGTTTTTCCGCAAGGTCCCTGACGGCGGCGGCTATGCGATCATGGCCGGCGTCGAGCAGCTGATGGACTATCTGAAAAACCTCAAATTTACGGACGAAGACATCGACTATCTCAGAAGCAAGCAGATGTTCAGCGAAGCTTTCCTGCAATATCTGAAAAATTTCAAGTTCGAGTGCGACGTCTGGGCGGTGCCTGAGGGCACGCCGATCTTTCCGCACGAGCCGATCGTGACCGTCAGAGGCCCCGTCATTCAGGCGCAGTTCATCGAGACCATGATCCTGCTCTCGATCAACCATCAGAGCCTGATCGCCACCAAGGCCAACCGCATCGTCAGAGCCTCAAAAGGCAGGGCGGTGATGGAATTCGGCACCAGAAGGGCGCACGGCGTCGATGCCGCCATCTACGGAGCCAGGGCCGCCTACATAGCCGGCTGTGCCGGTACGGCCTGCGCGATCGCTGACCGCGATCACGGTATCAAAGCGCTCGGCACCATGGCGCACAGCTGGGTGCAGATGTACCCGGACGAATATTCCGCTTTCAAAAAATACGCGCAGATTTATCCCGACAACTGCGTGCTGCTGGTCGACACCTACAATGTGCTCAAATCCGGCGTTCCTGCTGCCATCAGGGCGTTCAAGGAAATGAAGCCGAAGAGCATGGGCATCAGGATCGATTCCGGCGACGTCACAAAACAGAAGAAAAAAGCCCGCGCCATGCTGGATGCGGCCGGCCTCGAGGACTGCAAGATCGTCGTTTCCAACTCGCTCGACGAATACATCATCCGGGACGTTATTTCCGAGGGCGCCTGCATCGATTCCTTCGGCGTGGGCGAAAGACTGATTACGGCCAAGTCGGAGCCGGTCTTTGGCGGCGTCTACAAACTGGTAGCGCTGGAAGCCGGCGGTCAGCTGATTCCGAAGATCAAGATTTCCGAAAACGTGGAGAAGATCACCAATCCGGGCTTCAAGCATCTCTATCGCCTGTATGACCGGGAGACCGGCAAGGCCCGCGGCGATGTGATCACGCTTTCTGATGAGACGATCCCTGAGGTGGACGAATACGAGATTTTCGATCCGAACGCGGTCTGGAAGCGCACCAAGATCAGAAACTATTTCGTCCGCAACCTGCGGGTGCAGCTCTTTGACAAGGGCCGCTGCGTCTATGAGAGCCCGTCCATCGACGAGATCAGGGACTACTGCCGCGAGCAGATCGACACGCTCTGGGCCGAGACGCTGCGTTTTGAAAATCCGCAGACGTACTATGTGGACCTTTCGCGGAAGCTCTGGAACATGAAGAACGAGCTGCTTTCCGATTACTCCGGGAAATAGCTTTGCTGCGCCGCTTTCCGCAAACTTCCCGCGCGTTCGCCGCTTTCTGCGCGTTCGCCGCGCGCCTCTTTCCTCGCGCTTTCCGCGCGCCGGAAAAATAATAAAAAGTTAATAAATCCTTAAAGTCTTTTGTGCAAGCAGCGTTGTATAATCATATTATCAAAGATATGGGAATACGAAAAAAGGGGTACGAGATGAAAAAGATTTACATACTGCTTACAAAAAGTAATACCATATGCTCGCGCATCATATACCAGTTTACCAAAGGCAAGTACACGCATGCCTCGCTGGCGCTGGACGCCGAGTTTGAAGAGCTCTACAGCTTCGCCCGCCGCTACCGTTACAGCATGTTGCCGGCCGGATTCGTGCGGGAAAACATCTACAGCGGCATCATGGGCGATTCTGACGATATGCGCTGTGCCGTCTACGAGCTTTCGGTCACCAACCTAACGTATTACAGAATAAAAATGATGATCGCTACCATGGAACGCAACAGCCGCGAGTATCGCTATAATATCCGCGGGCTTCTGGGCTGCATCTTCGGCAAGAAGCTGGGCAAGGAAAACAATTTTTACTGCTCCGAGTTTGTTTATTACATCCTCACCGAATCCGGCGCCGTCCGCGACGGGAAGGACATCGCGCGCATCGTCAAACCGATGGACCTGCGCGATCTGCCGCAGGCGAAGGAAATCTTCCGCGGCGACATCAGCATGCTGCGCAGTCACCGCCTGGCCGTTTAGACCCTGGGCCGCGGGCTCTCAGGTTACAGGACAAAATGCGTTGGTAAGGAAGGACAAGATTTTTTCTTTGCTCTCTCGCAATACGCCTTTAAAGAAAACAGCGACCGCATGGATCGCGGCCGCTTGCGGCTCGGTGCAGAAAAAAAGCGCTGAAAAGGCTTTTTTCTATGATAAACTCGCCGTCAGCAGTTCAGCTGCTGACGGTCAGACTGTAGACAAACTCCGCTGCAAGCAAATCTCGCCGCAGACAGCCACGGCGAGCCCAAATCAGCTCTATGTTGGCTTTTTGCCTGCCGGATACAGAAACAGACAACGTTTTTTCAAAAAACTGTTGTCTGAAATCACATGAAACTTTCAAAAAGCCAACATCCGTCCCCGTACGGCTATAAAATGTATGAAAACGGGAAAAATGTTGGCTTTTTGCGCTACTGAAGTCAAAACAGACAACACTGGCGGCCAATGCCATTTCGCCCGTATGTTGTCAAAACAGCCGATGTTGTATTTTTTAGAGAAAGCCGCACTGGTTACAACATTTTGGTTGTAATTATGGCAGAAATGTGCAAGACATTACAACATTGCGCCCACGGCACTCTCAAAAACGGCACGGCTGACGCTCAATTGCTGTAGTTTTTTTGCTTCTTCAAAAAAACTACAACATTCACCATTAAACGAAGAGAAAGCCAGCCCCCAGATAAATTCACAAATGAAGTTGTCTAGTGGTTTGTCTACACTCTGCCGTCAGCAGTTCAGCTGCTGACGGTTTTTTTCTCGAAGCGCCTCGTAGCAGCGTCGAAAGAACAATTCTTTGTCCGCTCTTTTCGCTACACCCGCAAAATCAAGGCGTGAAGAACAAAATCTTGTCCACTGCTCTCTTGCACACCTGAACTTTCGCTTTTAGCGAGAATTACTGCAAACTGCTGTTTCACCAACACCTTTTGCCCTATGCCCCGGGCAGCACGCGCTGTAACCGGGGCGCTCGCGATAGCCGGACATGGCACGTCCGCCGCGCAGAGGTGTGTTTTACAAAACGTACTTATCGACCGAATCGGAGAAAATATCGTATGCCTCGTCGAAGGACAAGGTATGATTTACAGTATTGCGTATCAGTATACCAAGCAGCTTCTCGTATTCAATATCGTTGATAAAATTAAATATGCCCCGGCCAGCGCAATAGGGAATGGACTGCTTGAGGAGCTTATGCCCCGGATAGGTGAGGAGTATTTTCTCATTATCGTAAATGTGACTGTGAGGAGAAACTCCGCCCAGGTACGTAAAGGCTTCTGCCAGCTCGGGACCGCAGGCCCAGCGCAGGAATTCCAGTGCCGCCTCGGGTTCCCTGGTTGCGTGAGAGATGCTCAGCGAGGCGCCAATGAAGGCAGGGCATTTGCCGGGGATCGAAGCGAATCCTATCTGACTGTCCGTCTTGCTGGTAGTCAGCTCTGCCAGATCAGAAGCAAAATTATAATACAATATTTCCATGGCGGTTCTGCCTTTTATGAAACTCTGAACATTTGCACCTCCCCAGTAATCGTCGAGATTCGGGAATGAATATGAGAAGTGATCAATGTAATTTTGCAGAGCCTTGCGGGCCACCTCCTTGTCGATGACAAGATGACCGTCTTTGACTTCGGCTTTGCCGCCAAACGCGCGAAAGCGCAGCTCAAAATCCGTACATATTCCTGAGGTCGTAGTCAGCGAAGAGGAGGTGCCGTATTCTACAGGCGACTCGCTATTATACTTTCTTGTAAAAAATCTTGCCACCTGATTAAATTCGTCAAAGCTTGCTGGTACGTTCAACTCGCCGCCTGTCTGCTCGTAGTACATACGCTTAATGGTTGGATCATCAAAAAGATCCTTGCGGTAAATAAGTATCTGCGTACCGATGTCAAAAGGAATGCCATAGGGGATGCCATCCAGCAGCGCATATTCTGAGACCAGCTTTGGGATCATGTTTTTCGTCAGGTCCGCAAAGACCTCTTCCTGCAAAGGCAGGAATTTCTGCTTTGCATAAATCGGCAGCATAAACAAGTTCGAGCGGAAGATATCAAAGATCTTGTCTGCGTTTTCGTTATCGAGAGTATCGTACATTTCGTTAGGCGGCATAATCATGGGATTGACATCAATGCCGGAGCCGCGTTCAAACTCTGGTATCAGCTTTTCGAGCGCAGAGGAAGCAGAACCTTTCACAAGCAGAAGGTTGAGCTTCCTTTTTTTTATATATTCCGGAAAGTTGAAGTGGCGATGAAAGCCGTTTGGCGCACAGAAAAATTCTTCTGCGCAGCCAGAGTGAGGCGGCGTATCGTCTTCCGCAGATAAGCAGCCATACAGGTGCTCCGCGACGGATGTTCCCAAATTGATATAATTCAGATAATATGGGGTAAAACGCGAGTCCTCAAGGGGAAAAGCGAAAGAGGTCAAAGCGACGATAGCAGGGCAGCTTTCTCCATTGACACGATAAATATAGTGAATGCTGTTAATGATATCCTCGTTAGAGGTGATTATCACATCATGAGGAAAAGAACTGTCATGCAAGGTGAAAAGCTGCGATAAGGCAGCGGCCTCCCGTATTTTGACGGCGTGGCTGGAAAAAGTGTATTCGAGCCTGCGCAGCGCTTTGACCACAGCATTTTCAAGGCTGAGATCATCAGCAAACAGATCGGCATTGCGTATAAAAGCCAGCCGTTTGTAACCGTGCTCAACTATATAATGAGCGATCTCTGCGCCGATTTTTTCATAGTCGAAAGAAAAAAATGTGCAATCGCGCGCAGGCTTGCGCTCCAAAAAAACGACGAAAGCGCCCGAGCGGGAAAAGATATCATATATCGAAGAATCTCTGACATGACAGGAAACTGAAATTACGCAGCAGACCCGCATTCTGGCGGCAGCCTGAACAGCCTCGTATTCCTTATATGGCATGTCGTAGGTGATATACAGAGAAAGATGATAGCCTCGTGGCTCCATAAAAGCTTCAATAGCGGAATAAAGCTCGGAATATTTTCTGGTCGTTATATTAGGCAAAATAACGGCTATATTGTTTGCAAGCGCTGAAGGATTGCGCAATTGCTTGGCCTGCGCGTTCAGGCTGTAGCCGAGCTGCTTGGCAGCGCTTTCAACAGCTCTGATCTTTTCAACACTGACATTGCCTTTACCGTTCAAAACATTAGAAACGGTTCCGTGCGAAACATTTGCAAGTCTAGCAATATCTTTGATGGTAGCCATGAGCAGTTACTCCTTTACGTTCTATATAAACAAAATACCATATTCGAGCAAGAAAAACCATAAAAAAAGGCAAAAGAAAAAAAATAAAAATATAATTGACACGTTCCAATTATGAAGGTATAATCAAAACAAAAAGGAGGCGGTCAAATGGAACAAGAGTTGGACAAGGTATACGATGAAGTCTATCGCTTGGCAGTGGATACGTGGTGCTATGATAATCCTGCAGTCAAAGAACTGACGCTGCAGTATAACAGCCAGGTTTCTGAGCAAGCAAGAAAGCTGCACGAAGAGTCTATCATCATTGACAACTGTTCTTTCGGTCTGGAAAACGACAACTGGTATATAGCCGAAAGCGGGCTTACGGCAGTGAACTGCACTGTTACTGCGCCTACGGATAACATCGAAGGTGCGGTGAGAAATTTTATGCTGTATCACAGCGTACTTAATTCTTCCAAACAGTGCATAATAATCAACAGTGTTGATGACATCCTCAGAGCCAAAAAAGAACACAAAACCGGCATCATCTTTGGCTCACAAAACTGCGAGTTTATTTTGAACGATGACATTGATGCCGCTGTAGAGGTTTTTGCTAAAATGGGCCTGCGCGTATTACAGATCGCCTACAATCAGCGCTCTTTCGCTGCTGAGGGCTGCTATACCGGCGATGACGCCGGGCTCACACATGACGGAGTCAAGCTTATCAGAGCGATGGAGAGACATGGCGTGCAGGTCGATCTCAGTCATGTCGGAAGGCGTTCGACGCTTGAAGCGATGGAGGTCTGTGAAAAGCCACCGATTTTTTCACATTCCAATCCTAAAAAGCTTTTTGATCATGTCAGAAACATTACTGACGAGCAGGCCAAAAAATGCGCGGAAAAAGGAGGTGTTGTCGGCGTAAGCTCATATAGCGGGATCCTCTGGAACAAGAAAAACTTTCCTTCAATAGACGATTTCCTTGACGCTATCGTTTATTATGCCGAGCTTATTGGCACGGAGCACATCGGCATCGGCATGGACTCCAATGCGCAGGCAGGAACCTACATCAGGCGTGAGCAGTATGAAATCGTCCAGATGATGAAAGAGCGAGAAGGGCAGAGCTCGCTGTATTATCAAAGTGTTGTCAACGGCAGGGGAATTTTGACCATGTTTACCGAAGGCCTTCTCAGCATTGCCAATATGGTATGCATAACTGACGGCCTGCTGAAGAGGGGCTTTAGCGAAAAGGAGGTTCAGCAGATTATGGGGCTGAACTGGTTGAGAGTTTTTGCACAGGGCTGGAGCAAAAAGGAAGTATAAGATAATAAGAAGGGAGATCAGAAATGAAGAAGAGCTTTTTAATTAAGCTGGCAGTGCTGCTGCTGGCAATGATGATGCTTTTTACCGCCTGCGGCGGCGGAGGCGGAGGAAGCACCTCTGCTGAAGAAAATCATCTGAACTTTGGCCTTACCGGCGAGCCTGTAAGCATGGATCCGTCTATCGGAAATGAGCAAAACTCCTGGCAGGTCCATTACCAGATCTTTGACACTCTTATCTTCAGAGCCAACGATGGCACTTATGAACCCAGACTGGCTGAGGACTGGGAGGTTGCAGACGACGGCATGGAGCTGACTTTTTATCTGCGGGACGACGTGACCTTCCATAATGGAGAAAAGTTTACGGCAGAGGATGTTAAATACACAGTAGAAAGGCTGCTCGAATCCCCTTATACATCAGATATAGTCATTGGCATAAAGGGAGCCGAAGTGATCGACGACTATACGGTCAAAATCGTTATGGAGCATCCTTATGGCGCTATCCTGGACTGCATCGCGGAGGTTAACTTCTCAATCGTTTGCAAGAGTGCCGTAGAAGCGGACGAAGCAGGTTTCGCGAGAAATCCTGTCGGTACCGGACCGTATAAATTTGAGTCCTGGAGCACCGGCGAAAAAATAGAGGTGACGGCTTTTGATGACTATTACAGAGGAAGGACAAGCATAGACGGCATTACCTTCAGGATAATGAATGATACCTCGACAGCAGCCATCGCGCTGGAAAGAGGAGAGCTGGATATTCTTCCGAGAGTGGCGTTGACGGACAAAAACAGCCTCACTGAAAATGAAAACATTGCCTGGTACGAAACAGACCTGGCCGGTTCAACGTTTGTTGTTTTCAACTATCAGAACGGACCGTTCAGCAAGCCTGAGGTCAGAGCGGCGGTAAGCCATGCAATTGATAAAGAAGCGGTGCTCGAAGGAGCTTCTGAGGGCCAGGGCACAGTGCTCGAAACAGTTTTGCCGCCGGCCTGCTTTGGATATTCCGAAGATTTCAAGGGCGCAGAATATGACCTGGAAAAGGCCAAAGAATTATTGGCTGAAGCAGGCTACCCGGATGGCTTTACGGCAGTGCTCAAAACCAATGAAGATCCTCTGTATTATAAACCTGCAGAGATTATCCAGGGCCAGCTGAGCCAGATAGGTATCAATCTTGAACTGGAAAGAATGGAAAGGGGCGCTTTCTTCACCGATGCTTATGGCGGCAACTTTGACATCGCGGTGTTCAATACCACCTGCCCGGTTCCTGATGCTGATTCGATCCTGCACTTCTATTTCCACAGCAGTCAGATTGAGGCAGGCTGCAATTTGGGCTACGTCGATAATCCTGAGTTTGACGCGCTCCTGACAGAGGCGCAGAGGAGCACGGACAGCGAAGAACGTCTGGAGCTGTATTACAAGGCCAACGAAATCGCCCGCGATGATGGAATTTACGTACCTTTATATGCAACCAAGGCGGCTATTGCAGCATCTAAAGATCTCAAGGGAGTGGAGGCAGATCCTATATACAAATGCTATGTATATGACTTCTCCTGGTAAAATATAAATTGGATCAAGGTAGGGGCAGTAACGATACTGCCCCTTTGCACAAAGCATGAAGGGAGCAATGATGGCAAAGTTCGTATTAAAAAGAGTCCTTGCGCTTATCCCTGTAGTTATCGGCATATCCTTCATAATTTTCGCGATCATGAACCTTACACCGGGTGAACCGGCACGGCTCATTCTGGGACCATATGCCAGCCAGAGCGATGTTGAGACCTTCAACCAGGCCATGGGAATCGAGGGGAATTTCTGGGAAAGATATCTGAACTATATGAAGGGTGTGCTCACAGGCGATTTTGGCATATCATACAGAACGCAAAACGATGTACTGGCAGAGCTTGTTGCGCGCATACCGTGTACTCTGATACTGGCCACAGGAGCCGCGGCTATCATGGTGCTGATAGGAATTCCGGTCGGGATCATTTCTGCTATCAAGCAATATTCGATCTTGGATTACTCCAGCATGTTCATGGCATTATTATTTACTTCCGTACCGGGCTTTTGGCTCGGAATAATGCTTATGCTGCTGTTTTCACTTCAGTTGGAGTGGCTGCCGGCTACAGGGGTAGAAAGCTGGCTAAGCTATATATTACCGTGTATTACTCTGGCCGCTGCTTTCGTGGCTAGCCTTATACGCATCACAAGGTCCAGCATGCTGGAGATCATCAGACAGGATTATATCAGAACAGCATATGCCAAAGGCGCCTCAGAAAAACGAGTTGTTATGAAGCACGTGCTGCGAAATGCCATGCTGCCGGTGGTAACGGTCGTCGGCATCAATTTTGCGATCATGATGGGCGGAGCGATCGTGACTGAAAGCGTCTTTGCGCTGCCAGGAGTAGGAACTCTTCTGATAACTTCTGTCCGCATGAAGGATATTCCGGTCGTGATGGCAGTTGTAATGTTCGTTGCTGTTGTGATAGGCATTATCAATCTGCTCGTAGATCTCGCCTACGCCTATATAGACCCGCGGATCAAGAGCAAATATAGTGCGCGAAAGAGGTAATGTGAGATGACAGAAGTAGGAACAAGAACAATCAAAAAAAGAAGCCAGCTCGTTTCTGTCTGGCACAGATTCAAGAAAAACAAGCTGGCCATGTTCGGCCTGGTGCTGCTGACCATAATGCTGCTGATTGCTATTTTCGCCGACGTGCTGGTAGACTATCAGGCTGACGTAGTAGAGCTGCACATGTCTGAGCGCCTGCAGGGGATCAGCAGTGAGCACTGGCTGGGAACGGATCAATACGGCAGAGACATTTTTTCGCGCCTGATATATGGAACAAGGATATCTTTATTCATAGGACTGGCTTCGGTATGTATATCTGTCACGGCGGGAACGATAATCGGCGCTGTAGCCGGGTACTATGGAGGCAAAATAGACAATGTGCTTATGCGCATAATGGACATGTTTCTGGCAATCCCGCAGATGCTGATGGCAATTGCGATCGTTGCGGCTCTCGGCTCGGGAATCACCAATCTACTCATCGCGCTCAGCATTGCAGCCACGCCCGGCTTTTCCCGGATCGTGCGCTCATCCATAATGTCCATCAAGGAGCAGGAATTCGTGGAAGCGGCGGTGGCCTACGGGGCAACGGACAGACACATTATCTTAAAGCATATCATCCCCAACGCTATCGGCCCAATCATCGTGCAGGCAACTCTTGACATAGCGACAGCCATTTTAACGATAGCTTCTCTGAGCTTTATCGGCCTGGGCATTCAGTCGCCAACGCCCGAATGGGGCACGATTCTTTCTGAAGCAAAGGCGCAGATGAGAGATTTTCCGCATTTGATTGTAAGCCCCGGAATCGCTATTATTCTCGCTGTTATGGCCCTGAATCTGATCGGTGACGGATTGAGAGATGCGCTTGATCCGAGAATGAAGAATTAAAGAAAAGGGGTGTGACTGCAGTGGACGACAGGATATTATCAATAAAAAATCTTCATGTAAAGTATGAAAACGATGAGATGACAGTTTATGCCGTCAATGGTATTGATCTTGAGGTCAGACGCGGCGAAACCGTCGGTCTTGTGGGAGAAACGGGAGCCGGCAAAACGACTACGGCATTTGCGGTCATGGGACTTTTGCCCAAGAAGATCGGCAGCATAAGCGAAGGAGAAATAATACTGGGTGATATTGATATAACTCACGCAACAGAGGCCGATATGCGTCTTCTGCGCGGAAATAAAATATCAATGATATTTCAGGATCCGATGACCAGCTTAAATCCCCTGATCACCGTAGGAGATCAGATAGGCGAGGTCTTGGAGCTCCATCGCAAAGAAATGGACAAAGAAGAGCGGGAGAAGCGTGTAGATGCACTTCTGGAGTTGGTAGGTCTGCCGGCCGAAAGAAAGACAGAATATCCGCACCAGTTTTCGGGTGGAATGAAGCAGCGCATCGTAATTGCGATGGCGCTGGCCTGTGAGCCGGAGCTGCTTATTGCTGACGAACCCACCACAGCGCTCGATGTGACCATCCAGGCTCAGGTTCTGGACATGATGACAGGGCTGAAGGCAAAGCTTGGCACTGCTATCATTCTTATTACCCATGATTTGGGAGTAGTTGCCGAAACCTGTGACAAAGTAGCCATCATGTACGCCGGCGAAATTATAGAGTTCGGCTCGCTTGAGGATATATTTGCAGGCGAAAAGCATCACCCGTATACTGTCGGCCTGTTTGGCTCGATACCCAGCATGGAAGAAAATGTACAGCGCTTAAAGCCGATCAACGGTCTGATGCCAGATCCGTGCAATTTGCCTTCCGGCTGTAAATTTCATGCCAGATGTCCGCGGGCAACAGAAAAATGCAGGACCTGTATCCCGGAGAAATTCGAGGAGCAGGGTCACATAATTTACTGCCATTTGTTTAACGAGAACACGGAGAAAGAGGTGTGATAATGGACAGGCCCTTAATTCAAACGGTTGATTTGATCAAATACTTCAATACCCCTGGTGGTATGCTCCATGCGGTGGACGGAATAAACATATCCATCAACAAAGGGGAGACGCTTGGCGTGGTAGGAGAATCAGGCTGCGGCAAATCCACCCTGGGCAGGACGATCCTGCGGCTGATAGAGCCAACCTCCGGACAGGTGCTCTATGACGGTGAAGACATATGTAGGTTAAACGATAAGCAAATGATGGAAATGCGGAAAAAGATGCAGATAATTTTTCAGGATCCTTATGCATCCCTAAACCCGCGGCTTACAGTCGGAGAGCTGATCGCCGAGCCGATACGCGTCAATAAGCTTCTGACTAACAAAAAGGAAATTGATGCCCGCATTTTTCAGCTTATGGAAATAGTAGGCATCGACGAAAGATTTGTGAATTCATATCCACACGAGCTGGATGGCGGCCGCAGACAGAGAATAGGTATTGCAAGAGCGCTGGCGCTTAATCCTGAATTTATCGTGTGTGATGAGCCTGTGTCTTCGCTTGACGTTTCCATTCAAGCGCAGATACTGAATCTGATGATGGACCTACAGGACGAAATGGGGCTGACATACATGTTTATTACTCATGACCTCAGCGTAGTAAAGCATATCAGCAACAAAATTGCTGTACTTTATCTCGGGCAGTGCGTGGAATATGCTGATTCAGAGGAGCTGTTTAAGAATCCGCTGCATCCTTACACCAGGGCCCTGTTATCGGCCATACCGATCCCGAGCATAAAAAAGCGTGATAAAAAAAGACAGCTGATTCGCGGTGAGATCACCAGCCCAATAGAACCAAAGCCTGGCTGCCGCTTTATGTCCAGATGTGACTTTTCCTGTGAAAAATGCAGCGGAGAGAATCTCCAGTTAAAGGAGGTCTCCCCGGGGCATCTGGTGGCGTGCGTGCAGGTTGGCCAATAAAATCATCTATCTCCACAGCAAAAGAAAAGAGCCGGCAAAACCGCAGAGCGATTTGAGCAGGCTCTCTTCTTTTGTACTTTTTATTTTTTCGCTGCTTTTTCTCTACATCGAGCCGGAAGCGTTGAGCACATTTCTGATCTTGTGCTGTACCATGCCCCTGATCGCGTCGCGGCCAGGGCCCAGATACTTGCGCGGATCAAACTCGGCCGGATTTTCCGCCAGGAACTTGCGCACCTCGGCGGTCAGCGCCAGGC
>CALWNX010000003.1 GCA_944382925.1 uncultured Clostridia bacterium
TCCCGGCCCGTGCTTTTGATGCCTTCCTTGGTCTTTTTCAGCGGAACGATCTGTGAAAAGCCTGTAAAATCGCCGGCTATATCGTGGATCACCTGCGGATCGTCTATCATAACACCGTCGAGCTTGAAGGCCTTGCGGATTTCGTTTTCCAGCTTTTCCTCGTCCAGCTCCTGATGTGAAAAATCGACGATCGGATCTCTGATGCGAAAATAGAAGACACCGGCCGGCTTGCGCTCGCTTCCGCAGGCCGCCTGCAGGTAGAGCATGAGCTGCAGTCTGTAGCCGCAGGCCGCTTCGGCAACGTCAAAGGATTCGTTGCCCGTCTTGTAGTCGATGATCTTGATGCGGCCGTCGCTGAGCTGATCAACTCTGTCGATGATGCCTTCGATCAGTACGCTGCGGTCTTTAAGCTCGATCACCAGCGGCGGCAGGACTCCCCGGCGGCCAAAGGCGGCCTCCGGGCTGATGGCCGCAATCTGGCCAGCCCGCACCTGTTCCACAGCGGACCAGCAGACCTGGCGGCATATCGCCAGCGCCCGCTGGCGGCGGTATTCTTCGACGCTGCCGTCGTTAAAGAGCCCGTCCCGGTAGGCGCCGGCTATGGCGGTGATCTTTTCTTCGACGAGCGCATCGCATTCGGCACGCGTGATGGTCATCCACGGTGAAGCCGGGTCTGTAACCGCTGTGCCCTCGCGGCTCAGCGCGCGAGTGAGCTCCAGCAGGCACTGATGATATATATCTCCTATCTCCCGCGGCGCGGCTTCAAAGACACGCCTTTCCTCCGGTCTGAGGCCATAGGCGACAAGATGCGAAAACGGGCAGCGCGCGTACTTTTCGATGCGCGAAGGGCTCATCGCCAGCGCCGCCTGCGTATCCTTGCGGAACAGCGCGTCGGCGGCCTCCTGCCCCAGCTCCTCCTGGCGGTTGGTAAAGGCCAGCCCCCGTCTGAGCGCTGCCGCTGCCTGTGGTTTTTTCTGCCCCAGCCAGGCCAGCGTCTGCAGCCATTCGCTGTCCGGCGCGACGCCTTCTCCGGCCGCCCGCAGCGCCTCTGTCAGATGCCGCAGTCCGCTCGTATGCGGATTGATGAGCTCGCGCACTCTGCCGCTGCTGATCACGTCGCTCTGCACCGGGAGCTTCGGAAAGAGCGCGCTCAGCTTGGTGAACAGGCGCGAAGGGCGCAGCTGGCTGCCGTCCGTATCGGTCGCGCTGTAGCTGACCCACAGATACTCGCTCGGAGCGGACAGATTGCGGTAGATGGCAACCTTTTCTTCCATGAAGCGCACGGCGTCGACTTTGCACATCTCCTTGCCGGAAGATGCCAGCAGCTCCCGCTCCTCCGGCGAAAAGATCCCCTGCGTCGGCTTTTCCTGCGGCAGTACGCCTTCGTTAGCTCCGAGCACGACAAGAGCTCTGATTCTGCCGCTGCGGCTGCGCTGAATCGTGCCCATCAGCAGGGCATCCTCCGTCTGTGGAATCAGGCCGATCTCGATTTCGCCAAGACCGGCGCAGAAAATATCGTAAAACTCCTGCGGTACAAATTCGTCCTCGCCCATGATCTCGTACATCTGCTCAAGGATGGTCAGCAGGCTTTCCCAGATCTGCTCCGTTTCGGCCGCCGCCTCGTGCAGACCGCCGGCCAGCTGTCCGGCAGCAAAGTCCGCGATCTTTTGCGGCAGCCTGAGCGTATCTTTGAGGTAAGCATAAAAGCCGCTGATAAAGTCGCCCGTCTTTTCTGTTTTAAACAGCTCCTCCAGCGGCGCAAGACCGCATACGGCCCGCTCGCGCAGCGCCTCGACGGCCGCCAGGCCTTCTGCACCGTATTCTCCCAGGCCGCGGCTAAACGGCTTTTTCCACATGCTGCCGCGGATCTTGTATTTGATCGCGTAGTTTTCGAGGTCGGCAAGCTCCTCGCTGTTCAGATCGCCAAATCCCGATTTGAGCAGGTCGAGCAGGCTCTGCGTCCTGTATTTTTCAATCACAACGCCTAATAACGATGTGACTGTACGCACGATCGCGTTGGCCATGATATTCTTTTTGCTGTCGGCCGCAAGCGGCAGACCGTATTCTTCAAAGACCCGTGCGGCCGCCTCGCCGCGGCTGTCCATGTCGTTGCAGATCACCTTTATGTCTCTGTAGCGCAGCCCCTTATCGCGTACCAGATGCAGTATATAGGCTGCGGCGCTCTCGGCTTCGCTGTAGACGTTGGCCGCCGCCGTCAGCGTCAGGCCCTCTGCCCGGCTGCTGCTCCCGGCCGGCAGCGCATAAAGCTCACGTTCGATATGGCGCACAGCCTCCGCCTTTTTCTCCCAGCCGTAGCTTTCCGGGATGCGGCGCCGCTCGTGCTCCACACCCAGCTTTTCTGCCAGCGCTTCGAGATTCTCTATCACCAGTCCCGGCAGGGCGAACAGCTCCTCATCACGTCTGTTATCGTCATAGGTCATGACTATATTGAGCTGCTGCGCCGTCTGCGCCAGCTGTCCCATGAGCGCCAGCGCCTTGGGCGCGAAGCTGTCAAAGCCGTAGACCCATACCGAGCTTTCGCGGAGCGGCCGGTAGTCCCTGAGCCTTTCCACATAAAGGCCAGCGTGGTCCTCCGCGTCGGTGTACTTGCCTCTGATCTGCTCTTCATAATCGGTAAAGAGCAGGCAGATGTCCGCCAGCTTGCGCTGCGTATATGAGCCCTCCTCGCACTGCGCCATGGCGTTTTGCAGATCACCGGGGCCGCAGTCGTACTGCTTCATCTCGGAAATAAAGTCGTTGACCGCCGCCAGGAAGGAATTCTTTTTTTCCAGCCCCTTAAACACCTGCAGCCTGTCAGCCAGCCGGCGCGCGCTGCGATAAAGCAGCATATGGCGGCCATATTTGTCTATGTACGGCCTCCGCCCGCCGCCCGTATAGGCCAGCACTCTGCTTCCAAGCCGCGAAGGTGAGAGCACCTCCACGTCCATGAGCGCCGAAACGCCAAGATGGCGGAAAGCTGCCCTTTCCGCCTCCAGAGTATACTGATCGGGTACCAGGATAATGCTGCGCCCGCTCAGGTTCTCGAATATGAATTTTTCCTTGTCCAGAGATTCTCTGCCAAAGTAAATGTTGAGCAATGTGCTACCTCTCGCTCTTTCGGTTTGCCTTTTCGAGCACCCTGATCATGTCCAGCGGCTCTGCCAGCCGGTAATCGACGCGGCAGTCCGCGAGCTTGTCGTCGCTGCCGGTGATGCGCCAGTCTACCAGCACCGTGCTCACGCCGGCGTTGTTGGCACACCTGATGTCAAAGAAGCTGTCGCCGACCATGATCGCTTCCTCGCGGGAAGCGTTCAGCTTGGCCA
Source organism: uncultured Clostridia bacterium (assembly GCA_944382925.1). GTDB lineage: Bacteria > Bacillota > Clostridia > Peptostreptococcales > Anaerovoracaceae > Fimisoma. The sequence continues at coordinate 3,324 of CALWNX010000003.1, forward strand.
GCCCCAAAAGCACCGGCTCGGGATCGGGCTTGTGTTTGTCGGTATCGTCGCAGCTGACGATGGCGTCAAAATACCCGGCAATGCCGAACTTGTCCATGTAAAACTTCGTCGAATCAGCCGTGCGGGAGGTGACAACGCCGATCTTGTAGCCGGCGTCTCTGACGGAGCGCAGCATTTCCTCCGTCTGCGGAAAGAGCCTTACCAGCTCGTCAGCCATCTCGCGCTGATGCGTCCTGTAGACCTCGGCGCTCTCTTCCGGCGGCACAGCGGGAAACTCGCGGGCCATCGTTAAAAGCAGCGGCTCGCCGAAGCATCTGGTGATGTGCTCAAGCGGCATCTCGTGTCCGAGGTATTTTCTGTATGTATGCTGCCAGGCCGCCACGATCACGTCGTTGGTGTTGATCAGCGTCCCGTCAAAATCGAATAAAACCGTATTGATCATAAATTCTCCTGTCTGTTACAGCTTCATGGTCAGGCCGACCTTCATCTTCTCCGCATCCAGAGAGATGATCTTCACCCTGACCGTATCGCCCACCGACACTACGTCCAGCGGGTGCTTGATGTACTTATCGCTCATTTGCGATATATGCACCAGGCCGTCGTTCTTGACGCCTATGTCGACGAACGCGCCGAAATCCACGACGTTGCGCACCGTGCCGGTCAGCTCCATGTCGAGCTTCAGGTCCTCAAAGCTCTTGACGTCGTTGCGGAAAACGACCGGCGGCGCATCCTCACGCGGGTCGCGGGCCGGCTTCTTGAGCTCCTCCACGATGTCGGCCAGCGTCAGCTGTCCCACGCCCAGCTCGTCCGCCATCCGGCCGATGCTCTCGGTCAGATTTTTGCCCTTATATGCCTTTTTTATCTTTTCCTCGATGGTCTTGTCTCCGCCTTTGCCGATCGCCTCCGGGTCTACGGCAAGCTTTTGCATCATCGCCCGCGCCGCCGCGTAGGATTCGGGATGAACGGCGGTAGCGTCCAGCGGCTCCTCGCCGCCTGTGATGCGCAAAAATCCGGCGCACTGGTTGAACGCCTTATCGCCCAGCTTCGGCACCTTGAGAAGCTGACGGCGGTCAGCAAATTTCCCGTGCTCCTCGCGGTAGGCGACGATGTTTTTGGCCACGCCGGAATTGATGCCGGCGATATACGAAAGCAAAGACGGCGAAGCGGTGTTCAGATCCACGCCCACCCTGTTGACGCAATCCTCGACTACGTTGGTCAGCGCGCCAGCCAGAAGCTTCTGATCGACGTCATGCTGATACTGCCCGACGCCGATGCTGCGCGGATCGATCTTGACCAGCTCGGCCAGCGGATCCTGCAGCCTCCTTCCCAGCGACATCGCTCCTCTGGTGGTCACATCCAGGTCGGGATACTCCTCGGCAGCCAGCTTGGAAGCCGAATATACCGAGGCGCCGGCCTCGTTGACGATGGTGTACTGAATATCGTAAGCGTTTTTGCGCAGGAAATTGGCCACCATCTCTTCCGTCTCGCGCGAGGCGGTGCCGTTGCCGATGACGATCACATCGGCGCCGTATTTTTCGATGATCTTTTTCAGCGCGGCCTCGGAGCCGGCGATGTCGTTTTTCGGTTGCGTCGGATAGATCGTGGTGTACGCTCTGAGCTTGCCGGTGCCGTCCAGCACTGCCACCTTGCAGCCCGTCCTGTAGCCGGGGTCGATGCTGATGACTTTTTTATCCCTGACAGGCGGGGTCATGAGCAGGCTCTCGGTGTTGCGGGCGAAGATCTTCACGGCGGCGGCTTCGGCCCGCTCCGTCAGCATGCTGCGCATCTCCCGTTCTACGGAAGGGGCGATGAGCCTCTTATAGGCGTCGGCCACCGTCTCCTGCAAAAGCGGCGCGAAGATCGACTTTTCGTGGCGGATCACGTCTTTGGCGATGAGGGCGCACATCTTTTCGCTGTCCAGGCTCAGCCTGACTTTGAGTTTCTTTTCTTTTTCGCCTCTGTTAATGGCCAGCACGCGGTGGTCAGGAATCTTGGCCAGCGCCTCCTGGCGGTCGTAATACATATCGTAGACCGTCTTTTCCTCCGGGTCTGCCGCCTCGGTTGCGATAATGCCGTTCCTTAAGGTCGCCTCGCGCACCTTCTTGATGATCTCCGCGTCGTCGGCGATCATCTCGGCGATGATGTCCTGCGCTCCGCTAAGCGCTTCCTCCGGCGTAGCCACGCCTTTCTCCTCGTCGACGAAGGCCGCGGCCTCATCCTCCGGCGTGCCGCCTGTCAGAAGCTGCGCGTAAATGATCATCGCCAGCGGCTCCAGTCCTTTTTCTTTGGCCTTTGAGGCTCTGGTCGCTTTTTTCTGCTTAAACGGCTTGTAAAGATCCTCTACGCGCTGGAGCACCTCGGCGGCCATGATCTGCTCCTTGAGCTCGTCTGTCAGCTTGCCCTGCTCTTCGATCAGGCGCACGACCTCTTCCTTGCGCTCCTGAAGATTGCGCAGATACTTGAGCCTCTCGTCCAGATCTCTGAGCGTCGTGTCGCTGAGACCGCCGGTAGCTTCCTTGCGGTAACGGGCGATGAAGGGGATCGTGTTGCCCTCATCTATCAGTGCTACGGTATGCTCTACCTGCGGCGTGCGGAGCTTAAACTCCGCCGCCAGCTTCTGTATTATATCCATAAATCTCAGTTGTCCTTTGTCTTGATGTTGCTAGAGCTCTTTCTGCTTGAGCTTCTCGTTGATGAAATAATCGATGTCGCCGTCCATCACCGCGTTGACGTTGGCCGTCTCAGCTCCCGTGCGGTGATCCTTGACCATCGTGTAAGGCTGAAAAACGTAGGAGCGGATCTGCGAGCCCCAGGTGTTCATGGAGTAATCGCCTTTTAACTCCTTGAGCGTCTCCTTGTGCTCCTCTTCTTTGAGCTCGGCCAGCTTGGCCATCAGTATCTTCATGGCCACCTCTCTGTTCTGGTGCTGGCTGCGCTCGTTCTGGCAGGTAACGACGATGTTGGTCGGCAGATGCGTGATCCTGATGGCCGAATCCGTCTTGTTGACGTGCTGGCCGCCGGCCCCGCTGCTGCGGAAGGTGTCGATCTTCAGATCCTCGGGATCGATCTCTACCTCCAGGTCTTCTTCTACCTGCGGCACTACTTCCACCAGGGCGAAAGAGGTCTGTCTCTTGCCGGCCGTGTTGAAAGGCGAGATGCGCACCAGACGGTGGACGCCCTTTTCGTTTTTGAGATAGCCGTAGGCGTTGTCGCCGTCGACCATGATGGTAGCGCTCTTGATGCCGGCCTCGGTATCGTTCTGATAATCGGTGAGCGTCACCTTGTAGCCCTTCTTTTCGCACCAGCGCGTATAAAGTCTCAGCAGCATGGAGGCCCAGTCCTGCGCGTCTACGCCGCCGGTACCGGCGTGAATCGAAACGATCGCGCCGCACTTGTCGTATTTGCCGGTCAGGAGGGTGGCGATCCTCATCTCCTCCAGCTTCTGCGTAAAGTCCTCGAACATGCGGCCGATTTCCTTGTCCATGGCCGGGTCGTTTTCGTCCTCGGCCAGCGTGGTGAGCTCTTCGATGTCGGCCAGCGTGCTCTCAAGCGCGCGGTATGCTTCCACGGTAGTCTCCATGGATTTTTTCTCTTTCATGACCTTCTGCGCCTGGTCGGGATCGTCCCAGAAGCCTTCCTGTTCGATCTGCCTGTTTGCTCTGTCTATTTCTGCTTCCAGCTTAGCCAGGTCAAAGAGAGTCACCGACTTCTCGCAAAGTCACCTCTAAAGCAGGAATTTCTGCTTTGATCTGTTCCAGTTGAAACATAACATGGCTCCTTTCAAAACATTAGTACTATAATTTTATCACAGTTCGGCCTTTCTCACAAGAATAAAGACCGTCTCATATAAGGCGGTCTTTACTCTAAGTCTTGGCATCTAAAATGAATTTTCTATTTCATCATGTCTTCCATGAATACGCCTACCGAGGAGCCGAATTTTACAGGCACTCCCAGACGATAGAGCGTTCTCTCGATAGCGGCCAGCGAGCTTACCAGATCGTGCATGTCGGCATTGCCCATATGACCGATTCTGAACATCTTGCCGGCATAAGCGCCCAGGCCTCCGGCTACGATGATGCCTTCCTCCTGCACCATGCTTCTGAACTTGGCGTCGTCAACGCCGTCCATGTACAGAACATTGGAAAGAGTTGGCGCCTCGTGACCTTCTTCAGCCAGGATGCCAAAGCCCAGAGTCCTCAGCGCATGCCTCATGGCGGCAGCCTGCTTCTCATGACGGGCAAACCTGTTCTCCAGACCTTCCTCCTTGATGATGCGGACAGCTTCCTTCATGGCCCACACCAGATTTACGGCCGGGGTCGCGAAATACTTGGACGGATCGTCCATGATCGGAATCCACTTTTCGTAATCCACGTAGTATTCAGGAATGGTTTCTCCCAGGCTCTTTCTTCTGGCCAGGGACTTTTCGCCGGCAAACACCAGAGCCAGTCCCGGAGCAACGCCGAAGGCCTTCTGCGAAGCGGTCAGGAGCACGTCGATGTGCATGCCGTCTACATAGGATCTGGCGCCGGCGGTAGCGGCAACGCCGTCTACGATGTAAATGGTGTCAGGATATTTTTCGTGCATCATCTTGCCGATTTCTTCGATCGGAGCCAGCACGCCGGTGGCGGTATCCACATGAGAAACCGTCATGGCAGCGTAATGCTTTTCGCTGAGCTTCTTCTCGATCTCTTCCACAGGCACGATCTTGCCCCACTCGCTCTGGATTATATCTACGTTGAGCTTTTTTCTCCTGGTAACGTCCAGGAATCTGTCGCCGAAGAAGCCGTGGGAGATAACGAGCACGTTGTCGCCTTCCTTGGTGTTGTTGGCGATCGCCATTTCCATGGCCAGACTGCCGGTGCCGGCAATCACAAAGGCCTGGCCTTTTTTGACGTCCATCAGGTCCTTAAGGTCCTCGATAACGCTCTTATAATCCTTGACAAATTCCGGATCGCCGAAAGCGGCAGTGTCTCTGCCCATCTGATCCTGAATGCTTCTTACCGTAGGCGATGGCCCAGGTATCATAACGATTTTTCTGTTGATCATTTTTGTCCTCCTATATGAATGAAATTTAGCGAACGAATTTATAGCCCCTGTGGATATTGATGATATCGCGCATGATCGAAGCTGCCGCCGGCGTAGTGCCGGAGGCTCCGCCGATCAGCACCAGATCTCCCAGGGTGTCGGAAACAAACCTTACGGCCTTGTTCTTGCCCTCTACGCCGTAGAAAATATTGTCTGCGCCGACTCTCTCCGGCGCCACCTTCATGCTGACAGTGCCGTCTGCGGCCACGCTCGTGCGTCCAACCAGACGATATTTTTCGCCAGCCGCTTTTGCATGGCTGATTTCTTCCTGCGTCACGCCGGTAATGCCGGTGATGTCAACATCGCTGATGCTGCGCGAGATGCCCATGTGCACCTTGGTAAGGATCAGCAGCTTTGTCGCCGTATCAAAGCCCTCCACATCAAGCGTCGGATCAGTTTCGGCGATGCCGGCCGCCTGCGCCTTGGCCAGTGCTTCCCTGTAGCTGCAGCCGCTCTCCTCCATCTCCTTCAGTATATAGTTTGTCGTGCCGTTGAGCACGCCTTCGATGGAAAGAATGCTCGCCCCGGCCATATCCATCATGCCACCGTTGATGGTCGGCAGCGCGCCTCCTGTAGTGCAGCCGATTCCGAGCTGGACACCGTTTTTGAGAGCCAGCTCCTTCAGTTCCTCGTATGCCAGCAGCACAGGGCCCTTGTCGGAGGTAACCACATTGATGCCGGCTGCCAGCAGCTTCCTGATAAAACCCAGTCCCGGTTCGCCGGTCTCCTTATTAGTCGGCGTCATGATGACAGCCAGATCCACATCTCCGGCGGCAACTACTGTATCAACATTGATATCCTTAGAGCCACCGTCGAATTTGGTGATATCTTTTTCTACGGCGGTAAATTCGATCAGCTTGGGCAGATCTATACCGTCTCTGGCGCTGATGCCGCCGTAATATTCAACTATGTAATTGACGCTCAGATCAAGGCCTTCCGCCTGAAGAAATTCTTTCTTGCTCTCTATCAGACGGATGAGAGCCTTGCCTACACCGCCATATCCAAATACTGCCAGTTTCATATTAAAGCACTCCTATCTTTTTAAGCTCCTGCTCAATTTCCTCTTTGGCCTGATCGCTGGCAGGAAGCAGCGGTCTTCTCGGCAGGCCGCCCTCGTACCCCAGCATGTCGGCCGCAGCCTTCAGTCCGGCTACGCCGTATTTGCCGGTCACCAGAGTGTTGATGCGCAGCAGCTTCAGCTGTAGCTCTCTCGCCTCGGCGATGCGGTTTTCCTTGACCAGACTGACGAGCTGGCAGCATTCCTGCGGCAGGATATTCGCCAGCGCCAACGTTGCTCCCCTGGCGCCGACAGCAAGCGCCGGCATCAGATAGCCGGTGTTGCCGGCGAAGACCGAAAAATCGTCAGCCGTATCGCGCACGGTTTCGGCGATCTGCACGATATTGCCGCCGGTATCCTTGATTCCGGCGATGTTTGGATGCTTAGACAGTCTGGCGATCAGAGCGGAGGTGAGATTGATCCCGGTATTGCCCGGCATGTTGTAAAGCATTACCGGCACAGGGCTTTTGTCCGCTACGTCAGAAAAATATTTGAACAGGATCTCGTCCTTCATCGCGCCCTTGTAATAATGAGGCGGCAGGATCAACACGGCGTCGGCCCCCAGCCCGGCAGCTCTCTTGGCCGCTTCGATAGTGTGCAGCGTCGCTTCGTTGGAAACGCCGACGATGACCTTTTTGTTCTTATTGAAATGCTTGATGGCGAATTCTACGACGGAAAATTTTTCTTCCTCCGAAAGATAAACGAATTCTCCGTTTGAGCCCAGCACTACGATGCCGTCGAGATCTGTTTCGCCCCACTTGGCCAGATTGTGCTCCAGCTTGCCAAAATCAATGCTCTCATCCGCGCAAAACGGCGTGATTATAGGCGTGTATATTCCGTTAAACATTTCTTCTCTTTTTACCTCCTTTTTTGTTGAAGACAAAATGCTTTTTCCCTGCATCATTATCAAGCATTTTTCATGCCAAGCGGTTTGTACCGCTGCAAGTGCGCCGCATCACAGATTTAAGCGCTTTTGCCGGCTTTAGGGAGGTTTTTTTCTTAGATCAGAGAAAAATTTTTATTGTTTTTGATAATAATTATCAATAACTAAAAACCGGCCGGCTTCCGATTCCGTGAGCCAGCCGGTCTGCTTATGGCGGAAATAACGCTGTGCAGCGATCGAGCGATTATCAGACAGTTATCAGGCAATTAGCTGACCGCATTTTTTCCACAGCAGTTTTTGTATTTCTTGCCGCTGCCACATGGACACGGGTCGTTTCTACCAACCTTCGGCGTCTCTCTTTTAAAGGTTTCCGGTTTGCGGCGCTCCTGCGGCTTAGGTGCGGCCTGCTGCATCGCCTGCGCCACAGCGGCTGCACGTGCTCCGTTTCCTTCGTCGCGGAATTCGTCCTTGCGCGCCACGCCGCCGATCAGGATCTGCTTTCTGGCGGTGCCGGTATTGATGGTGACGCTGTAGCAATTGCTCACGGCCTCCTGGCGTATCTCGTTCACCATGGCTTCGAACATGTCAAAGCCCTCGGCCGCATAAGCGTTGAAGGGGTTGATGTGTCCCAGCGAACGCAGGCCGATGCCCTGCTTGAGGTCGCTCATGGCGTCGATATGCTCCATCCAGCGGTTATCAACCACGCGCAGGAGGATCATCTTTTCCGCCTCACGCATGTGCTCCTGACCGTTCTCCTGTTCCTTGACAGCATACATGGTGTGGAAGATATCGAGCACATCTTCGGTGAGCTTTTCGGCAGTCAGCTCCTGTTTCTCATCATCGGTGTAGGTCACGCCCGGAAAAGTCGGCGTGATAACGCGCAGGTTTTCGTTGAGCTGGTCAAAATCCCACTCCTCGGCATATTTGCTGGCCACAGTAACAGAGGCAACTGCGTTTTTAACCAGATCCTCGATCATCTCCATGATATAATCCTTGATATCCTCGCCGTAAAGCACCCGGCGCCTCTGCTCATAGATTATCTCCCTCTGCTTGTTCATGACGTTGTCATATTGCAGAACCTGTTTTCTGATCTCGAAGTTGCGGCTCTCAACCTTTTTCTGCGCGTTCTCAATCGTGCGCGAAAGCATGCCGGCCGCAATCGCCTCGTTTTCCATGCCCATCTTGCCCATCAGCCCCTGGATCTTTTCTCCGCCGAAGAGCCTCATCAGATCGTCCTCCAGCGAAATAAAGAACTGCGTGCGTCCCGGGTCTCCCTGACGTCCCGACCGGCCTCTGAGCTGGTTATCTATACGCCTTGACTCATGGCGCTCGGTACCGATAATGCACAGGCCTCCCAGTTCTCTTACCTGCTGCTGCTCGGCCGCCCGCTCCTCTTTAAATTGCTGCAGATAGCGGGAGAACACTTCTCTGGCGTCGTTGAGCACCGGATCGGTGCTGCTGACAAAGCTGGTAGCAAATGAAATCTGCTCCTCGGAATATTCGAGCTTTTCCATTTCTCTGCGGGCCTCGAACTCCGGGTTACCGCCGAGAATGATATCCGTTCCTCGTCCGGCCATGTTGGTGGCAATGGTCACGGCCCCCAGACGACCGGCCTCGGCAACGATCTGCGCTTCTTTCTCGTGATGCTTGGCGTTGAGGACGTTATGCTTGACGCCGCGTTTTTTCAGCATTTCACTGAGCAGCTCGGATTTCTCTACGGAAATGGTGCCCACCAGCACCGGCTGCCCGGTGGCGTGGACTTCCACGATGCGTTCGATGATCGCATTGAGCTTGGCCTTCAGCGTGGCGTAGATCGCATCGTCCATGTCGACCCTGACCACAGGCTTGTTGGTCGGAATTACGACAACGTCCATGTTGTAGATCTCGCGGAATTCATCCTCCTCTGTTTTGGCCGTACCCGTCATGCCGGCGAGCTTGTTGTACATGCGGAAATAATTTTGCAGCGTGATGGTAGCCAGCGTCTTGGATTCCGAACGCACCAGCACTCCTTCCTTGGCCTCAATAGCCTGATGCAGGCCGTTGCTGTATCTGCGGCCAAACATGAAACGTCCCGTAAACTCATCAACGATGACTATTTCGCCGTCCTTGACGATATAATCTACGTCGCGCTTCATAATATTGTGGGCCTGCAGGGCTTCTACCACGTGGTGGTTGATCTCCATGTTTTCCGGGTCGCCGAGATTCTCGATGCCGAAATATTTTTCACATTTGCTGACGCCATCGTCTGTCAGCGTCACCTTTCTGTCCTTTTCGTCAACAGTGAAATCCGCTGGCGCCCGCAGCGTTCTGACGCAGCGATCGGCTCTCTCATAAAGATCCGTCGACTTGTCGCCCTGGCCGGAAATAATCAGCGGCGTCCTGGCTTCGTCGATGAGAATCGAGTCCACCTCGTCGACGATAGCAAAATTAAGCTCGCGCTGTACGAGCTGTTCCTTGTATATAGCCATGTTATCGCGCAGATAATCAAAACCGAACTCGTTGTTCGTGCCATAGGTGATATCCGCAGCGTATGCTTCTCTTTTGGCCCGGTCAGACATGCCATGCACCACGCAGCCGACCGTAAGACCAAGGAAGGTATAGATTTTTCCCATCCATTCGGCATCGCGCCTGGCCAGATAGTCGTTGACGGTGACCACGTGCACGCCCTTGCCCGCCAACGCATTGAGATATGCAGTCAGCGTAGCGACCAGCGTTTTTCCTTCACCTGTCTTCATCTCGGCGATGCGGCCCTGATGGAGCGCAATACCGCCGATTATCTGAACCTTAAAGTGCTTCATCCCCACACTGCGGAAAGCTCCTTCTCTGCATACGGCAAAAGCCTCCGGCAGCACCTCGTCAAGCGTCTGTCCGCCAGCTATGCGCTCTTTAAACTCAAAGGTCTTGGCTCTCAGCTCATCATCCGAAAGCTTCTCCATCTGCGGTTCAAGCGCCAGCACCTGCTCGGCGATCTTGTCCAGCTTCTTGACCTCCTTGGAGTTCAGATCCCCTATAATCTTCTGCATTAAGCTCATTGATTTTCCCCTTTCTGCTTGCAGTAGCTCTGATTATTATAACACAGCCCCCTTGTAAAAAAAAGTCAGGCTTTACGATTTACCCGTTGTTTTTAAGCTATTTCAGCTTTTCATCACCTAAGCTTTAAGCCCCCGCCTTTGTCACCCGCATTTCGAAAGCAGGTTGACATGCGATTCGGCCTCCTGTATACTGATAATACATATGAGGAGGTGCACGCATGTCTACAAGTCTCAAGCTGCTTGAAATATTCAACGAACGCGGAGACCGCTACGTATCCGGCCAGGAGCTGGCCGGGCTTTTGGGCCTTTCGCGCAATTCCGTCTGGAAGGCCGTCAAAAAGCTGCAGGATCAGGGCTTTCCGGTCGAAAGCAAGCCCAGCGTCGGCTACCGTCTGGCGCAGGCGAGCGATCTGCTCTCAGCGGAATACATAGAAGAGGCGCTGTCCTTCCCCTGCCAGGTTCACGTGCTGGAAAAGGTCGATTCGACCAATAATTATGCCAAGACGATCGGCGATCTGTCCTATCCGCACATCGTTCTCGCTAACGAGCAGAGCGGCGGCCGCGGCCGGCTGGGGCGTTCGTTTTATTCTCCGCCGGGAACCGGTCTTTACATGTCGCTCGTCTTCCGTCCGAAGCTTGAGCTGGCCAAGGCGATGCTGATCACCACCATGGCGGCTCTGGCTGTCTGCCAGGCTTTCGAGGAGGTGACCGGCGCCGGCCCGAAAATAAAATGGGTCAACGATCTGTATCTGCAGGGCAAGAAGGTCTGCGGCATTCTCACGGAAGCGGAAAGCAATTTTGAAACCGGCAGCATTGATCGCATCATCATCGGCATCGGCATCAACTGCTTTGCATGCAGCTTTCCTGAAGAGCTGGCCGCCAAAGCGACATATATAGAAAGCCCGCGTAAAGAATTCAGCCGCAACCAGCTGGCTGCGGCGATTGCGGAAAAGTTTTTCTCTCACCTGAAAAATTTCGACAGCCGCAGGATAATCAGGGAATACAAATCGCGCAGCTTCATCCTCGGCCAGCCGATCACGCTGTACGGCTCGCATTTCGGCGCTCTGCCGGAAAACGGCGGCAGCGGTATCCGCGCCCGCGCGATCGATATTGACGATAACGGCGGTCTGGTCGTGGAATACATGGAAGGCCGCCACGCGCGGGAGATGGACACAATCACCAGCGGCGAGATTACGCTGCGATGAAAGGGCATTGTCACCAGCGGAAAGATCGCGCGGCGATGAGCAGAAAATCCGCCCCTCCGCCGGGCGGCCCGCTGCCGCTGGTGCTGGCCGCGCTGTTTTCCGGGCTGACCGCCGTCTTATCCTGGATCAATATCCCGCTCTTTTTTACGCCGGTGCCCGTCAATCTGGCCCTCATCGGCCCCTACCTGGCCGGCCTGCTTCTGGGCGTCAGATACGGCTGCCTCAGCCAGCTTTTGTACATCTTACTGGGCTGCGTTGGTCTGCCGGTCTTTGCCGGCTTCTCCGCCGGAGCAGGAGTTCTCGCCGGACCGACCGGCGGCTTCATCGCCGGTTATGTCCTGTGCGCTGCGATCTGCGGCCTTTCCGCCGGCAGTGCTTATGCTTCTGCCGGCCGCAGGGTCGTTCTGATGAGCGGCGGGCTTTTAGCCTGCTACGGCTGCGGCCTGGCCTGGTTTATGATCTCAAGCGGCTCGACGTTAGGTGCCGGCCTTGTGGCCTGCGTGCTGCCGTTTCTGCCGGGCGACGCCGTCAAGATCGCTGCGGCCGCGCTGCTGGCTGCGCGGCTCAATAATAAGCTGCCACCTTCTCCTTGATGATGTTCATGACCTCGTCCCAGCCGCCTATGCAGGTCCAGTCCTGGGCGAGGTTCATTTTTATCACCTCATAAAGCCAGCTCTCATAGTATTTTATGGCTGCTTCGTAATCGAGCCCTCTCTTTTGCAGCTGCTGCACGTCAAAGGCGGCAAATTCCGCCGTTACCTTGCATCTGGTGCGCGGCTCGCCCTCGCTTCCGTGCGGAAAATCCTGTACCGCTATTTCTACATAGTTGTGCAGCGGCGCCTGCGGCTCTAGTCTGATTTCTTTCATCTTTTTTCCAATTGCCTGGCTGCTATAGTTTATTTGATACTGCCGTCCGGGTTGAAGACCGGCAGCTTTTCAAGATAAATGATGTCTTCTCGCTCGGCGGCCTCGCCTTCTGCCAACACGGCCATACGGCCGACTATGTTACCGCCGACCTGGTTCACCAGCGTCTCGATCGACTTGAGCGATTCGCCTGTGCTGATGACGTCGTCGACTATCAGCACGCGCTTGCCGCGCAACTGCGCCGCTTCCTTTCCGCCGATGCAGAGAGTCTGAATGTGATCGGTCGTGATTGAATCCACTTCGGTCGTCACGATGTCGTTCATATAAAGCTTAGCGCCTTTGCGGGCCACCACGTAGTCGTTGACGCCGGCTTGACGGGCCATTTCGTAAACGAGCGGAATGCCCTTGGATTCGGCGGTGATCATTATATCGAATTCCGGCGCTTTTTTGAGCAGCTCGGTCGCGGCGGCTCTGGTTATCTCCACATCGCTGAACATGATGAAGGCGGCGATATAAAGGTCGTCGTTTACCTTACAGAGCGGCAGCTGTCTCTTGACGCCGGCAATAGTCATTTCGTAATTCATGTAATCGCTTCCTTTCGGTTATTAAAATATTTTTCTATGCTTGATACAGCTTGATATGCTGGCGGCCGTCTTTCTGCTGACTTCCGCACGTTACTATTATACTCATTTATTTTTTCGCTGGCAAGGGGAAGTGCGGCAAGGGGAAGTGCGGCAAGGGGAAGTGCGGCTGCTCCTGCTTTGGCTGCTCCCGCTTTGGCTGCTCCTGCTTTGCTGCCGGCAACCCTGCGCCTGCCCCTTGCGCTTCAGAGCAGATAGCTTTCTATTATTCTTTCCAGCAGCTTGCGATCCTCTACATCCTTTTCAAAAGTAACGATAAAGTTTTTGTGCAGCGAAAAGCCCAGGCTCTGATATGTCCTGATCTTGCGCAGCGCTTTCTCGGCGTACGCCTCATCGTTCATCAGTCCGAAATGCTCCCACAGCACGAGCTGCCCGTCCCAGCGCCTGATGGTAAAGTCCGGGTATGCGGTGAAATTCCGGCTTGTAAAAAGCGCCTCGTATTTAAATGCTATGCCGCATTCCGTGAGCTTATCGGCGATGATCATCTCCGACTTGGAGCGCAGTTTTATGCCGGCGCGGCTTAGGTATTTCAATTCTTCAGGCGCGTAAGGATTTGTCGGCACCCCGGTCTTTAGCCAGTTCCTGATTTCAGCGGGAAATTCTGCCAGTTTCAGGCTCTCGCGGGCAGGCGGGTCGCCGGCCCGAATGGCAGACGGAGCGAGCTCCGGGATGGCAGCCGGAATGGGTGCCGGTATGGGCGCTGAAATGGTCGCTGAAATGGTCGCTGAAATTGTCGCCGGTATACTGTATGCAGGTTCCTCGATTGCTCTAATCTGCCGCAGAAACTCTTTGCACGCCCGGCAAACCTGCTCCCTCTGCGCGATCGATTTGCGCAAAACTCTTTTTCGTGCCAGGAGAAGCACTCGCTTGCTGTCGTGCGTGATTCCCGTTTCCTGCCGGCCACGCTTTTCGCTGAAAAATATATTGCCCCTTTTTTGCCGAATCACCAGCGAGCCCATACTCTTTAAACTTCTGTACTCTTCTTTCTCACTGTTAAGGCGCCTCTGCTCCTGTTCATAGAGCCGCGCTACCATGCAATAAAGCTTCCCTTTCAATATATATCCCCCCTGGCGACTTTAACTTAACCCTTATCCCTTCTGTCTTATGTAAAATTTTACCATATTGTGCGCGGCGCTGCAAGTATAATTACCGGCTGGGGGCAGATTTTTTCTGATTTTCTCCGATTTTTACTGATTTTCTCCGATTTTCTCGCCAATCGGTTTTTTGCCACTGCTGAAAGAGAATTTCAGACCGCTAAATTCTCTCTTTTCGGCAAATCCCTCCACGCAAAAGAGACTCCCGACTTTTTTTCGTCTTGGGAGTCTCTCATTATAGCAAATCATTGATGGTTTGAGAGCCTGTCGCGCCTTATTGAAGGCATGCACAAGCGCCGATTCTCTTGGGCAAGGGAGTGTTTTGGCAAAAGGCGAGAATTTAGCGGTCTCAAATTCTCTTTGGCGACCCTGCTTTTTGAAAAAGGCGAGACTTTCGCGGTCTCAGCCACGGTCTCAGTTGCGACTCTCAGTTGCGGTCTCAGTCGTGATTTCCAGCCGCGATTCTCAGCCGCGATCACCACCGCGGCCCTGCCTAGCCCTCGCAGGCTTTCATGGCCTCGAGCGTTTCAGAAAGCAGGCGGTCGAGATCCCAGCCCAGCATTTCCGCGCCTCTGGCGATCACCTCGCGGTCGCAGCCGGCGGCGAAGCGCTTGTCCTTGAACTTCTTCTTCAGGGACTTGAGCTCCATGTCCTGACAGCTCTTGGACGGGCGCATGAGCGCAGCCGCGCCGATCAGGCCCGTCAGCTCGTCGCAGGCAAAGAGCACCTTTTCCATCTCGTGTTCCGGCGCCACATCCGAGCAAAGGCCGTAGCCATGCGATACCACCGCATGGATCAGACGCTCGTCAGCCCCGGCCTCCGCCAGCAGCTCGGGCGCCTTGCGGCAGTGCTGCTCCGGCCACATTTCAAAATCAATATCGTGCAGCAGGCCGACGAGAGCCCAAAAATCAGCCTCGTCTCCATAGCCCAGTTTTTCTGCAAAATAGCGCATCGTCCCTTCCACCGTCTGTGCGTGGTGGAGGTGAAAGTCTTCTTTATTATATTTTGTCAGCAGCGCAAAGGCTTCATCCCTGGTCATCATAACGTCTCCTCTTTCTTTTTCTTTTCCGGGATCTGCGAAATAATTACTGCCGCAAAGATGATTGCGCAGCCGGAAAGCTCTCTCGGCGTCATGCTCTCGTGCAGCAGCAGCGCGCCGCAGACTACCGCAAAGGCCGATTCAAGACTCATGATCAGCGAAGCCACCGTCGGCTCAGCATGCTTTTGCGCTATCACCTGGAAGGTGTAACCGATACCACAGGAGAGGACGCCCGCATAAAGGAGCGGCATCCAGCAGTCGAGGATAGCGCCCATATCAGGGTTCTCAAAGATCGCCATGCAGATCAGGCCCTCCACGCCGGCGGTCAGAAATTGCAGGCACGAAAGCTTGACGCCGTCGGCCTTGGTGATAAAATAATCCACCGTCATTATATGTATCGCAAAGCAGACCGCGCAGATCAGCACCAGCATGTCGCCGAAAGCCAGCGAAAACGACTTGTCCGTCATGCACAGCAGGTAAAGACCGATCGCGCCCAGCAGCACGCACAGCCACATGATCGGCCGCACCCGCTTGCGCAGAAGGATGCTCAGGATCGGCACGATCACCACGTACAGTGTCGTGATAAAGCCAGCCTTGCCGGCCGTAGTATAGCTCACGCCGAACTGCTGAAACGAGCTGGCGACGAACAGCGCTGTACCGCAGAAAAAGCCGCCCAGCAGCAGGTCTCTCTTTTTCCTGGCGCGCTCCTCATCCGTCATTTCATGCCCGTCAGATGCCAGCGCTTCGTCCTTGCCGCGTCCCATAATCAGCACGACCGGAATCAGCACCAGACCGCCGATCAGAGTACGAATACCATTGAAGGTGAACGGTTCGATATAATCCATGCCGCTCTTCTGGGCGACAAAGGCCGAGCCCCAGATAAAGGCGGTGATGAGCAGCAGGATATTGCTTTGCATTTTTTTACTCATAAAATTCCCTCTTTCATTCGAATTTTTAAAAGCACACTCAAATTTTAACAAAATTTTTTCTTTCTTGCAACACCGTCATGCCCCGATAACGCCCTTTTTTCCAGGCCGCAGATATGGTATAATGTTAAATTATGATAGATCTTAGAAACAGATTTTATGTCGCCACCTTTCAGGACGAGGCCGCGGCAGTGGCCGGCGAATACGGCCTGGGGCTCGAATTCAACCAGACCTGCATCTCTGAAGCTCTGGATCAGGAAAACCGCGAGGCGCTGCTGGCAGAAATGCGCGCGCTCAAAGGGCGGGATTACATCCTGCACGGGCCTTTCACGGAAATCTATCCGGCCGCGATCGACCGCCGGGCCCGCGAGATGGCCAGGGAGCGGCTGGAGGAAGCCTTCGAGGTCTGCAAGGCTCTGGGCGTAAAGCGCATGGTCGTTCACAACGGCTGGCTGCCCTTCATCTATTTCAAGGAATGGCAGGCCGAAAAAGGCGCCGCCTTCTGGCAGGAATTTCTCCGCGGCAAGCCGGCAGATTTTTTTCTGTACATCGAAAACGTGCTCGAAGACGAGCCGCTGATGCTGGCAGACATGATGAAGCGTATAAATGACCCACGCATCAATCTCTGCCTCGATGTCGGCCACGCCCACGCTATGACTACGGAAGAATTTCCGCTGCAGCGCTGGATCAAAGAGCTTGCGCCTTACATCGGCCATTTTCATCTACACAACAATCACGGACGCAGCGACGAGCACGCCGCCTTTGACTGCGGTACGCTGGACATGCAAAGTGTCATCGAAACCGCCGTCAGATGCTGCCGCCGGGATGCGGCCTTTACCATCGAAGCCCGCGACACGCGGGCCTGCGCGCGCTGGCTGCATGAACGCGGATATATTTAAGTTTTTTCGGGAGAGAAAAGAGATGGAAACATATTTTGAAGAGATACTGGACAATATCGATGAGAGCGGCGACCTCGACGCCAAAGCCACGGCAGAAGCCAAAGCCAGGCAGAACGTTCTCGCCAAGCCGACCGGCGCGCTGGGCGAGCTGGAGGACATTTCCGTGCGCCTGGCCGGCATCAGCGGACAGGTAAAAAACAAGATCGCCAAGAAAGCGATCGTCATCATGGCCGCCGATAACGGCGTCGTCGAAGAGGGCGTGGCTTCCGCCCCGCAGTCTGTCACCCGTTCGCAGACCATCAATTTTACCAGACGCCTGACCGGCGTCGGCGCAATGGCCAAGCACTTCGATATTGATCTTCTGGTAATAGACATCGGCGTCAAGCTGCCGATTCCGCGCAAATATTACACCGAGTCGATGGTCGAGGACGATCGCCTCACGAACAAAATTTTCGACAATAAGCTGGCAGAAGGCACCGCTAATCTGGCCAAAGGTGATGCGATGCCGCGGCCGCAGGCGCTTTCGGCGCTTTTCTGCGGCTACGACGCAGCCGGAGCCGTAAAAAGCTGCGGCTACGATGTGTTCGGCGTCGGCGAGATGGGCATCGGCAACACTACCACCAGCGCCTGCGTGCTGGCCGCGCTGAGCGGCCGGCCGGCGACGGAAGTCGTCGGCCGCGGCGGCGGGCTGAGCGATGAGGGCCTGCAGAAAAAGCTGCAGATAGTCACGCAGGCGGCCAAAAGGTGTCAGGGCTACGACGTGCTCGACATCATGGCCAGCGTCGGCGGGCTCGACATCTGCGCCATGACCGGCGCTTTTCTGGGCGCGGCCGCAAACCGCCTGCCGGTGGTAATCGACGGTTATATTTCTGCTGTAGCGGCGCTCTGCGCCTGCCGTCTGGCGCCAAAGGCCGTCAACTTCATGTTCGGCTCGCACATCTCCAAGGAACAGGGCTACAGAATCGCCATGGACGAGATCGGCATCAGGCCGTACTTCGACCTCGGCATGCGCCTGGGTGAAGGCAGCGGCTGTCCGCTCAGCTTCAACGTCCTGGAGACTGCCTGCGCGGTCATGAACGGCATGGCCACCTATGACGAAGGCGCGATCGACGCCGATTATCTCAAAGAGGCAGAAAAGGGGAATTTCTTCTAATGAAAGCGTTTATCAGCGGCAGCTGCAAAAACGGCAAATCTCATTACGCGCAGGAGCTGGCTGTGCGCATGGCTCGCGCGCAGGGCCGGCCGCTGTATTATCTGGCGACGATGATACCGCACGACGAAGAGGATCGCGCGCGTATCAGGCGTCATCTGCGCGAGCGCGAAGGTCTGGGCTTTGAAACCGTCGAGCGCGGCTTCGACATCTGCCGCTGCCTGGATGAAACTACCGTCTCCGGCAAACCCGTAAGGCGCGAGGGAATTTTTCTGCTCGACAGCGTGACGGCGCTGCTGGCTAACGAAATGTTTCCGCCCGGCGGCGATCCCGACCGCAACGCGCCGCAGATGCTGGCCGAAGAACTTGCAGCCTTTGCCGCCACCGTGTCCGGCGTAGTCTTCGTTTCCGACTATATTTATTCTGACGCCTTCATCTATGATGAGCTGACCGAAAGCTACCGCCGCGGACTGGCCTTTATCGACAGGCGTCTGGCCGCCATCTGCGAGCAGGTGAGCGAGGTAAGCTACGGCTTTGTCAAGCAGCACAAAGCGATCACAAACAGGGGGATCTTAAAATGAAATTATGGACCGGTTTTCTGATGGCCTGGGGCAATTTTCTGGCCCTGCCCTGCCCGGTAAAAAAATGGGACAGCGATCTGAAAAATATCATGCTCGGCTTTTTGCCGGCGATCGGTTTCGTCATCGGCGGCATCTGGGCCGGCCTGTGCATACTGCTGGTGCTGATCGGCACGCCTTTTTATGTGCTGGCCTTTTTGCTGACCTTTCTGCTGCCGGCTCTGTGCGGATTTCTGCATCTGGACGGATTTATGGACTGCTGCGACGCGATCCTTTCGCGCCGGCCGCAGGAAGAAAAGCAGCGCATCCTCAAGGATCCCGGCTGTGGGGCTTTCGCGGTAACCGGCGCCATCTTCATGATTCTGGGCTGCTTCTGCTGTCTGGCTACTGCTCTTGGTACAGGTGTGGATTTCGTCGAGCTGTGGCTGATCCCGGTAGTCAGCCGCTCCTTTGCCGGACTTTGCGTGCTGCTGTGCAGGCCGATCGGCCACAGCCAGTATGCTCAGGGCCTGGGCGCTTCTGACCGGGCGCAAAAAAAGAAAGCGGCGGCGATGATCGTCATCCAGCTGTTGGTCTTCTGTCTGGCGGGTCTTGTTCCATCCGTGAGCAGGCCGGCCACCCTGCTCGTCATCGGCATCGAGTCGCTGATCACGCTCATGGCGATCGCTCTGGCCAAAAGGTCGCTGGGCGGCATGAGCGGCGACATCGCCGGCTTTGGCATCGTCTTTGGCGAGCTGGCCGGTATATTCGCAATGTTAGTTCTTTAAAGAGGTGTTCACATGGTATTGATCTTTGGCGGCGCCTATCAGGGCAAGCTCGCTTTTGCGCAGGAAAAATTTCAGCTCAGCGATGAAGACGTGTTCTTTTGCCGTGCGGACAGCGCGCCCGAGTTTTCTGCAAGGATAATCTGCAATCTCGAAAATTTCTGCCTTTACTGCCTAAGTAACGGAATCGAGCCGCGCGAGCTGCTCAGGCAAAACGCCGACGCGCTCAGAGATAAAATTGTGATCGCGCGCGACATTTCGCAGGGAGTGGTGCCGGTCGATCCTCTGCAAAGAGCCTGGCGCGAGGCCTGCGGACGGGCGCTGATCTATCTGGCGCAGGAAGCCGGCGAGGTCTACAGGGTTTTCTGCGGCCTGCCGGAAAGGTTGAAATAAAAAGGATAAAGAGGAATCAAAAGGGAGAGGCATGTAATGAAATCATATATTCATTTTATCCGCCACGGCATCACGCAGGGCATTCTCAACAAGTGGTATTACGGCAACGTCGATCTGCCGCTGATAGACGAAGGCATCAGGGAGCTTCGCAATCTCAAGGCGCAGGGTATCTATCCCGACGCCGGCGAGGCCGCGTGCTACACCTCCGGCATGCTGCGGGCCAATCAGACCTTTGAAGTGATATATGAAAGCAGCGATTATCGCGTGATCTCCGATCTGCGCGAGATCAGCTTTGGCGACTGGGAATGCAAGACTTTTGAAGAGCTCAAGGCGCAGAAAGGCTTTGACGAGTGGATGAATGACAGAAAGGGAGAGTTCACTTTCCCCGGCGGCGACTCACCGCTGGGTTTTTACAGCCGCGTTTCGCGCGGGCTTGACGAGCTGCTGGCTGCGCACCGAAATACAGGCGCGCCTTCTTCGATCGTGGTCTGCCACGGCGGCGTGATCTCTGCCTGCATGTGTCAGCTATTAAAAGAGCCGAAAGAGAATTTCTGGGAATGGACGCCCGGGCCCGGCCGCGGCTACAGCGTGGCGCTCGACGGCAAGCGTGTGCTCGGCTATCAGAAGCTGTAAGGGCAGGCGCTCTTTCAGCGCCATTCTTCAGCTTGACGCTTAAGCTGCTCAAACATGTTATAAAAGCTGTCTTTTGTCTGTCTGACGATGTCACAGGCAATTTTTTCATTGTACGCATGTGAAACATTATTTCTGGCGACAAGCGCGGCCAGCCAAAGGCTTTCATCGGTTATCAGACCGGCTTTGAAGGCCGTCTTTAAAATCATTTTCGGCGAGCCAGTTGCGGATTCTTCGTAACCCTGGTCCGCCAGAAGCTCCTTCATCATTTTCCACGACTGTTCAAAACAGATTTCGTAAAGACCCACAAGGCCCGTCAGCACTACGGTATTATACGGTTCGTCATAGTTATATATTTCTTTAAGGTTGGCGAGCGCCGCGCAAAAATTCTCATATTTTTTCATAAATTTCTTTCCCTTCTCTCCTGATCGACTCAAGCAGTTGTTCCTCGACAGGCTTATCGAGGTCGACCACATCATATGCCAGCAAGGTTGAAGTTTCTTCGATGTCTATGGTGAATGCAGCAGTGTTTCCGCCGCTTATAGCAAGATCTATGTCGCTGATTCTGCGATAATCTCCTCTTGCGCGCGAGCCGAAAAGGATTACCTTATTTAAATCGTGTTTCTTCGCCAGCTCGTTTATTTCTCTGATTACCTCTGGCCTGATGCCCGTATCCATCGTTTCTGCCCCTCCGCCTGCAATTTGATCTGTTTTTATTTTACATGCAAACAAATAAAAAAGCCAGTAAAATTCAAGATCTTACTGGCTTTTTCAGAGCTTTGTCAGCGTTTCGTTAGAACAGAGGAACAACTGCTCCGCCGTAGGT
>CALWNX010000004.1 GCA_944382925.1 uncultured Clostridia bacterium
ACCCTGAAAAGGACCGCCTGCTGCAGGAAGGCAAGGATGAGAGCGCGGCGGCCAAACAACGGGCGATCTCCTGCATCCTCGTCGACGAAGAGGGGCTTGAGCGCTTCCGCCGCATCTTCGGCCCGGGTCTTGAGAGCTACAGCAAGAACAACCCTTATTGCGGTTTCATTTATCATATAGGAGAAAAGAAAATCAGCGTGGTCTTTCGCATGAACGAGACCGGGCTTTCCAAGCTCGATCCGGTCTGGCTGAAGAGGCAGAAGGAGCGCCTGGACAGCGGCTGCTGGCTTAGGGGCGTGAGCGAAGACGGCGCTTATGGCACGCTCGATTCAGTCGCGTTTTGTCTCGACTACAGCGTAGTACTCATCTATCAGCGCGATGACGCGCCGGAAGATGCGGAAGGAGCGGATGCTGCGTCGGCGGATGCGGAAGAGTTCTTCTATCTGACGCCGGCTGATGATTGAGCGGGCGCGGACTTGTGATTTCCTTCTGCCAAGTGGGCGCCACTTCATGATTTCCCTTTTTTCGCGCGAAATCACTGCCACAAGAATACAGAGGACAAGATTTTCTCCTCTGCTTGGCAGAAATAATCCCGGCAAGGGAATTTTTCTGCGATCCGGCCGGCAAACCAGGCGAAAAAAAGGTAAATTTCCGCTGAAACAGCGCTGTTTTATTCTTAAGCACCGAGATAAAAAACATAAGAGAATAAAATCTTGTCCTCTCTTCCCTTGCACGCCTGATCTTGGCGGCGGAGAGGGAATTAAAAGGGGGCGCTTCATTACTGATAACCGAAATATTTTTCCCGGCGATTGGAAAGGAGAAGAAAATGCACGTAATGAAAAAGCTGACAACATTGCTGCTCTGTCTGGCACTGCTGGCCTGTATGACCGGCTGCGGCAGCGGAAAGCAAGAGGACAAGCCGGATAAACCACAGCGGCCGGAAACAGTGCAGGAGGACGAACGCGGCGAAGACGGCGAGGCCGAGGCCGAAGAGGCCGAAAGCGCTGACGGCGAGGCCGAAGAAGGCGAAGATAAAGAGGCCGGGGAGACGGCTGGAGACAAGGATTCGCAGACTGCCTCCAAGCCGTCGCACACGCACAGCTATAAGAGCAAGACCGTCAAGGCTACCTGTACCAAGGGCGGCTATACGCTCTATACCTGTTCCTGCGGTGACAGCTACCGCGCCAAGGAAACCGGCGCGCTCGGTCATGCTTACGGCAGCTGGAAGGTAGATAAACAGGCGACGACTTCCGCCGCGGGCAGCCGCAGCCGCACGTGCAGCCGCTGCGGCGATGTCGAGCGCGAGAGCATTCCGAAGCTGACGGATACTTCTTCCTATGCCAGTCAGGTGGTGGCGCTCGTCAACAAGGAGAGAGCCAAAGCCGGCCTTGCGCCGCTGACTGCTGTGAGCGGACTCAATTCTTATGCGCTCCAGCGCAGCAAGGAGCTGGAGAGCGTATTCGATCACGTGCGGCCGGACGGGAGCAAGGGTCCCGACTACGTAGTATTTTCGCTCGGATACCAGGCTGCCGGCGAAAACATCGCCAGGTCTTACGGTATGAACGATACGCCCGAGCGGGTGATGGAAGGCTGGATGAACTCCGAAGGCCACAGGGGCAATATCCTCGACCCTGACTTTGCTTACATCGGCGTGGGCTGCTACGTCAGCAACGGCTCGTATTACTGGACGCAGATCTTTGCCGGCTGAGGGCAGAGCTCTGCCGGCAGATCGCAGATTATTTTCATTTTTAAAAAGGAAAACGCATGACGACGCTTGGACAGGACAACAGAACAGAGAGCTTTTCCGCCCTGGCGCGGGAGCTGATCGGCTTCAGCCTGCCGCTGATCCTGAGCGGGATCTTGCAGCAGCTCTACAACTGGGCAGACGCTTTTATCGTCGGCAACGTCGAGGGAGAGGTGGCGCTGGCGGCGATCGGCGGCACGACTACGGTCGTGAGCTTCTACCTGATGGCCATCAACGGCTTTACGCTGGGGCTGGCGATTTTGTTTGCGCAAAAATACGGGGCCGGCAAGAGCGAAGAGCTGCCGCGGCTGCTTTCTACCTTTGCCATCGGCCTGTGCGCAGTGTTCTCGCTGCTGACGGTAGCGGGCGTTTTGCTTGCGCCTGCTTTTCTGCGCCTGCTCCATACTACGGCGGACACCTTTGCGCTGGCGGCCGACTACCTGCGCATCGTGCTTCTGGGCGTTCCGTTTCTTTCCGTATATAACGTTTATTCGGCGGCGCTTAGGGGCATGGGCAACAGCAAGGCGCCGTTTTATGCGGTGATGATTTCTTCGCTGGTCAACGTGGGGCTCGACATCGTTTTTGTTGCCGGTCTGGGCTGGAGCGTGACGGGCGCGGCCATTGCGACCGTGATCTCGCAGGCGGCGATGACGGTGTTCATCATCTTATACAGCAGCCGCCGCTACGCGGGTCTGCGCTTTCGCCTCGGCAGGGAAGCCTTTGACAGGCAGATGCTGGCCGAGGGCTGTCATTTCGGTTTTCCGCCGATGATCCAGTCGAGCATCACTTCGGCGGGCAATCTGGTGCTGCAGAATTTCATGAACGGCTTCGGCACGCAGACCGTGGCCGCGATCACCACGGCTTACCGTGTGGATACGATCGTCATCCTGCCGATGATCAATCTCGGCTCGGGAATTTCGACGCTGGTGGCGCAGAGCAAGGGCGAAGGGCAGGAAAGGCGTGCGCTGAAGATCCTCGGCGTCGGCCTGGTGATCATGGCGGTAATATCGCTGGCGCTGACAGCGCTGGTGATTCCGATGGGCGCTTATCTGATCGCCATGTTCGGCGCGGGCGCGGAGGCGGTCGCGATCGGCGAGGCTTTCTTTGTGCGTTTTGCCAGCTTTTACATCGTCTTCGGCCTGGCGGCGGCGATCCGCGGTTACGTCGAGGGCAGCGGCGACGTCGTCTACTCGAGCTTTGCCGGCATCACCACGCTGGTGTGCCGCATCGTGCTTTCCTATGCGCTGGTGGGAATCTTCGACAATATGGTCATCGCTTTTGCCGAGGGCTTTTCCTGGATCCTGCTGCTGCTCCTTTATGTCTGCCGTTTTCTGCAAAAGAGACGGCGATGAAAAATTTTTTGGAGAAATTTTAGCACTCAAGTGTTTAGAGTGCTGATAACATGGTATCATATAATTGACCGAGAAAAGGGGTCATTTGAAAGGAGCGATGATTTATGTTAATGCCGACAATTTTCACGAGAGATTTATTTGATGATATGTTTGACCCGCGTTACTACGGATACCAGACGAACGATCTGATGAGAACCGACGTCAAGGAAACCGAGAGCGGCTACGATGTTTCTATCGATATGCCGGGCGTTAAGAAAGAAGACGTCAAGGCGGAGCTGACCGACGGCTATCTGACCATCAGCGCCTCTGTCAACCAGGACAACGACGAGAAGGATGCCGAGGGCCGTTACATTCGCCGCGAACGTTACAGCGGTTCCTTCAGCCGCAGCTTCTATGTAGGCGAGGACGTTACGCAGGAAGATATTAAGGCTCGCTTTGAGGATGGCACGCTGAAGCTTTCCGTGCCGAAGAAGGAGCAGCAGCCGCAGGTTGAAGAGAAGAAGTACATTGCCATCGAGGGCTAGAGGAGGAGTAGTTATGTGGATGCCAACAATGTTTGATCGCGATTTCTTTGCTGATTTTTTCGACGATCCGTTTTTCAACGATAAGGAAATGCGCAAGCTGGAAAAGAAGCTGAGCGGTAAACCGCACACCCGCAGCGTGCAGAACCTGATGAGAACCGACGTGAAGGAGACGGCGGACGCCTACGAGATGAAGGTGGAGCTGCCCGGTTTCAAGAAGGAAAACATCAGACTGACGCTGGAGAACGGCTACCTGACCATTTACGCCGAGAAGGACAGCGACGAGGATAGGGGCGGAAAGTTCCTGCGCCGCGAGCGTTACGCCGGCGCCTGCAAGCGCAGCTTCTATGTGGGAGACGAGCTGCATGAGGATCAGATAAAAGCCGAGTTCAAGCACGGCGTCCTCAAGATCGATCTGCCGAAGAAGAAGGAAGTTCCGGCAGTCGAGCAGAGCAAGTACATCGCCATCGAATAGCGCAAATGACGGCAGGCCCGCGGAGCGAAAGCTCCGCGGGCCTTTTTGTGTGCGCCCGGCCGCCCGCCTGTTTCCAACGGACAGGCTTTTTTTCTCGCAGAATTCATAAAGCCGCCTTTGCGAAAACAGCGGACAAGAGTTTTTTCTTAAGCGCGTTAGCAGACGCAGCCCTGAGAACAAAAAAGCCCGCCTAAGCCCTGGCAAGCTGGGCAGCCGCGCAATAAAACTCTGATTTCAGGCAGTCAGATGAGAAAATCAGATAAAATTTTTTCTTTCTTGCTTATTTTCGACCAGGGCAAGAAAAAAACTCTGTCCGCTGTTTTCGCTGCACCCACAAAATCAAAGTGTGGAGAACAAAATCTTGTCCGCTATTCCCTTGAGGCGCTGGTTTTGATTAAAAAGAGGGAAGTCAGCACGCACGCCGTCCACACTAGCTCATTTTGTCCTATACCCCGCCCGCCGCGCAGCCGGCCTTGCTTGACGGCGCCAGCGGATACAGGTATAATCAAAATATATGCTTTTACGTATGCGGCGGACGGCGCCGGGAGAAAATATCCTTTGCCTGCAAGCGGGCGAAGGAGGAGAGACGATATGTGTACAGCGGTAACATATAAGGCAGAAAGCTTTTATTTTGGCAGAACGCTCGATTACGAGCGTTCCTTTGGCGAAGAGGTCGTTATCGCGCCGCGCGGCTTTGATTTCGGTTTTGACGCGGCGGGCGGCGCCTTGAGCGGCGCCGGCTCTGGCGGCAGCTATGCGATCATCGGCATGGCTCACGTGGCGCGCGCAGCCGAGGCGCAGGCAGAGAAATGCGCGGATTACCCGCTTTTCTACGATGCGATGAACGAAAAAGGGCTCTGCATGGCCGGGCTCAATTTTGTCGGCAACGCCGTGTACGGCAGGCCGCAGGAGGGCAGGGATAACCTGGCGCAGTACGAGCTGATTCCCTGGATACTCTGTCAGTGCGCCAGCGTGGCACAGGCCCGCAGGCTGCTTGAGCGCCTGAACATAACGGACACACCTTTCAGCGCGACGCTGCCGCCGGCACAGCTGCACTGGATCATCGCCGACGAAAGCGAAGCCATTACGGTCGAGGCGGTGGCCGCAGGGCTGAAAATTTATGAAAACAAGGTCGGCGTGCTGACCAACAACCCGACATTTGACAAGCAGCTTGCGGGGCTCAATGACTACATGGGACTTTCGGCGGCAAATCCGCCTAACAGGTTTTCTGCCGATCTTGCGCTGGCTCCGGACTGCCTGGGCATGGGCGCGCTGGGTCTGCCGGGAGACTGGTCATCAAAGTCGCGTTTCGTCAGAGCGGCTTTCGTGCGCGCCAATTCAGACCCGGGACTTAAGACGGCAGGCGGGCAAAGCGGGCAGGAAAGCGCAGAGGAACGGGAGCGCCGCAGCGTAAACCAGTTTTTCCACATCATGGATACCGTCGCGCAGCCGCGCGGCTGCAATGTGGCAAGTGAGGCCAAGGGGCTTTACGAGATGACTATATATACTTCCTGCTGCAACGCCAAAAGAGGCATTTACTATTACACCACCTATGAGGACCGCACGATCAGGGCGGTTAAGCTTGACGATCTGACGGAAGGAGAGCTGGCAGCAAGCGCCCTCATGCGCCGGCCGCTGGCAGGAGAATAAAATGAAAACATATATCGCAGAAATCGCCGGCAAGGACAGCATCGCGGCCGTCGTGCGCTTCATGACGGAGATGGCCGGCGGAAAAAACGCCGCGGCACAGGCCGGACAGGCCGGACGGGCAGGCGGGCAGGACATCCGCATCATCCCCACCATCGTCTACACCAACACCGAATACGGCGACCGCGCTTCGTACTACAATTCCATCGCTTATCTCAGACGCAAGGCTAAAGCGCTTGGCATCTGTATGGAAGAGACTGTCGAGCTTGAAAACGGCCGCCTCTGGAACCTGCTGTGCGCCAGATTTCAGCAGCAGATTCACCAGCGCTACGGCTTTTATACGCCGTGCATCGCCTGCCACCTGTTTACCCACCTTCTGCGCCTGCCACTGCTTGCTGAAACAGGAGCCGCGGGAATCATTACGGGCGAAAGACATTCGCACCAGGGCAGGCTCAAGGCCAACCAGCACCCGCTGACGATCGAGTGCTTCAATGAGATATTCGCTAAAAACGGCGTGCAGATGATCAGGCCGCTGGTCGAAATCAGCGACACTGCGAAAGTCGACAGCTACATAGACGACGAAGACGTGATCGCCCACGCCAACGACCTGGCCTGCGTGTTTTCCGGCAATCTGCGCGGCTTTGACCTGGCGGACGGCGATAACAGAGAGCGGCTTTCGCTTTATCTGGCTGAATTTCTGCAGCCGGCAGGAGAGCTTTGCGCGCGCGAGTTTTTGCGTGGCGGCGCCGGAGGCGCGAGCGGCAGCGCCGGAAGCAAAGAGGGCGAAGCCGGTGGCGATTTTTCGCGCAGGCGGCAAGAACGGCTGCAAGAGCAGCTGGAAGAGCAGCTGCAAGAGCAACTGGAAGCAGTTTTCAGAAAAGATCTTGACAGAGAGCAGCTCATGGAGCTGATCGAAATATATTCCAAGAACTGGCTGGCCATGGACGGCCTCTGGTTTCAGGCGCTGGAGGCGCGGCACGGCATGGAGGAGACCATGGAAGCCGACATCGAGGTGTGGGAAAAGTTCACCGTCATCGAAGCGCGCAAGATCAAGAAATTCCTCGGCCTGGCAGAAAAGCCGGGGCTTGAGGGTCTGGCCAGGGCGCTGGCGCTGAGGCTTTACGCCAACGTCAACCGCGACGAGATCATCATCGAAGGCAACACGCTTACATACAGGATGCTGGAGTGCCGGGTGCAGCACGCCAGAAGCAGCAAGGGCATGGAGTTTCACCCCTGCCGCGCGGTGGGCATCGTCGAATACGGCGGCTTCGCCAAGGCGATCGACGAGCGCATCGAATGTGAATGTCTGAGCTGCTTTCCGCAGGTGACGGACGAGAGCTGCCACTGCGCCTGGCGCTTTACGCTGGTCGAGGAGCAGGACAAGTAGCGCGGGCTTCTTGCGGGCTTTTTATGGAGCAGAGAGCGGGCTTGACATAACAGATAAAAGATGTAAGATATATTTAAGACGCTTCATATGTGAAAGGACGGTAATCCGCTGATGTACAGTTACGGCTTGGGTTTTTTAGGTCAGGGGACGGCATACAACTTCATGTCGGCCTATTTTGTTGTCTTTCTTACCAACTGCGTGGGGCTTAATTCGAGCCTGGCGGGGACGATTTCTTCGCTGGCGCTGCTGGTGGAGGTCATCGGCGGCATGATATTCGGCAATCTCTCCGACAACTGCCAGTCGAAGATGGGCAAGCGCCGGCCCTTCATGCTGACCGCCGGCATCGTGGTGCCCATCATCCTCGTGCTGATCTGCCATACAGTACATACTTCGGTGGCGCTGACCTTTGCGTATTACCTATTTTTCGCCGTGCTTTTCCGCGTGTTCTTTTCCTGCTTTGAGATTCCCAACAACGCCTTCGGCTCGGAGATTTCCACCGGCTATGATGAGCGGACCAGGCAGAGGACGGTTTGCCGCTGGTTTTCGATCACCGGCAGCGGCATCGCCACCATCGTGCCTTTGTGGGTTCTGGACTTTTTCGGCTCGAACCAGGAAGCAGGCTGGCAGACGGCCGGCATCGTCATGGCTGTCTTTAACTGCGGAGGCTGGCTGGGAGCTTTCTTCCTGACGAAAAAATACAGCCATCAGTACATCAGAGAAAACGTGGCCCGCGAGCGGCATAACGTTCTCAAGGATATAGTGCACAATTATATCGAGCTCATCAAGCTCAAACCGATGAAGCTTTTGATCATCTATAAGGGCGCCTTTGCCTGCGCTTTTGCGCTCTATAACATCGCGACGCTGTACTTTCTGCAGTATGCGCTGGGACTTGACAACAGGTATTCCTCGTACATTTATGCCTTTACGATCGCGATCTTTGCCATCATGACGCCGATCGTCGACAAGATGGCGCTTGCAGCCGGCAAGGCCAACCAGCAGATGTATACCATGCTGGTCTGCGGTGTGGCGGGTGTGCTGATCTTTATCATTGCCCCTAATACGCTGGTAGGCGGCATCCTCTATATCGGCGTGTTTGCCGTCGTGCAGACCGGCTTCTGGCAGCTTTCCAACGCGATCTTTTATGACGTCATCGAGGTCGACGAATATGTGAACAACAAGCGGCGCGGCGGCGATATTATGTCGCTGGTCTCGGTGCTGGGCACGCTGGTGACGGCGATCATGGTGCAGCTGTTCGGCGTGTTCCTGGATCTTTCCGGCTTCGACGCTGCGCATGCCGTGCAGCCGGATTCTGTCGTGACCTTCCTCGACATCGGCTACATCCTGGTGCCGAGCCTCTGCTGCCTGGCGGGCTTTGCAGCGCTGAAGGCCTTTCCGATCAATAAAAAGACCTTTTCCTCGCTGCAGCAGGCGCTGGAAAAGCGCGCGCACGGCGAAAGCTATGACGAATATATGGACGATATCAATAAGCTGATAAAATAAAAGAAGGAGTAAAAGTAAAAAAAGGAGGCGTGTATGGGTTTATTCGGAAAAAAAGGACGCGGTATCATCACCAACAAAAAATTTGTCAGGAGCAACAGAAATTTTTCTGACGAAGAAATCGGCAGCTTGCAGTTTAAGAGCAATCTTCTGATCAGGGTTTCCAAGATCGTAACGATCATCGTGATGGTCGCGATGCTTGTTTATATCATCGTGTGGGAAAAGGACGCCCTGCTCAGAGGTAATATTCTGGAGCAGCTGCTATTGATAGCCGTCAGCGTCATATTGGTAGGGATCGGCGCCAACGCTCTCACCTATTATCTGATCGCCAAGCCGGTGGAGGGCTCGTTCTGGACGGCGTACAGACAGCAGTATCTGATCAACATGGTCAAGGACATGAAGGGCATCGGTCGCGTGACATACAAGGAACAGCCGGGCTTAAGCTATGAAGAGCTCAAGGGCAGCGTGCTGGTGCTCTGTGACTACGACCGTCTCTGCCGTACGCAGGACTGTCTGTATGGCGATATCAACGGCGATGATTTCCGCCTGACGAATTTCAAGGCCGGCATGCCTAAGCGCAAGGAAAACGGCCGCATGGGCGAGGTGCGTCTTTTTGATGGCATAATCGGCCTGCTTAACGCTGAGGAAAAAGCGGCTCTCAGCAAGGTGGGCTTTGTGCAGGTGTTTTCCGAGGGCTACAGCCCGGGCGTGGCCGGCTATGTCGGCGAGCATCTGTTTAAGACCGGCAACGAGGAATTTGACGCCCGCTTTAAAATCTATGTAGAAAAGCCAGGCGCACTGGAGGGCTTTTTTAACAGCGACTTTATGGAAGCGGCCGAAAATTTTGCCGGCTCTGTGAAAACACCGGTGGCCTTTTCTTTCAATCGGGGCACGATGTTTTTTGCCTTCAACGATTATCCCGACATCTTTGAGGCCCGCCTTGACGAGGAGGTCACAAAGCAGAAGAAGGAAGTGAAGGATCTGATCAAGGGTGTGCAGGCGGCGCAGTCCGTTTATGATGCGGCCCTGGATTTCTGCAACTTCGGCGCTGCAGCTATAGAGAAGCAGTAAAAAGTGCTTCATTTATTCTCTCTTTTATGGTATCATAGTTTTAAAGTGTTATATTCTATGAGAGAAAGGAGAGATTTATGGGAGACAACGAGAAGAAAATCCCTCAGCAGGAACTGAAAGGCAATGCTGATACTATCAAAAAGATAGACAGCAATGAGCTTGACATCCCTGAAACGGTGAGAACGCCACATCTTTATGAAGCAATCATTTCGTTTTTAGGCATCGTTATCGTTATGTCCGTCGGGATCGTGGTATACGGAGTTGATCCGCACATCCCGATGTTCATCGGCGTTATCATCGCTGCCCTGGTGTCGATGAAGATCGGCTACAAGTGGCAGGATATCGAAGGCATGATGATTCACGGTATCTCGATGGCAATGCAGGCCATCCTGATCCTCTGCATCGTCGGCATGATGATCGGCGTGTGGATCCTGTCGGGTACTATTCCGACCATGATCTATTATGGCCTTAAGCTGCTGTCGCCTTCGATTTTCCTGATCGCGGCAGTGATAATCTGCTCGATCACCTCGCTGGCTACCGGTACTTCCTGGGGTACCATGGGTACCATGGGTCTGGCGCTGATGGGCATCGCGCAGGGCATGGGCATGCCT
This sequence comes from uncultured Clostridia bacterium, assembly GCA_944382925.1. GTDB lineage: Bacteria > Bacillota > Clostridia > Peptostreptococcales > Anaerovoracaceae > Fimisoma. The sequence goes on from CALWNX010000004.1 coordinate 10,306, forward strand.
CTGGGACCTACTGCCGGCGCTATTCTGGCCGGCTCGTACTTTGGCGACAAGCTGTCGCCTCTGTCTGATACCACCAACCTGGCGCCTGCCATGGCCGGTACGGACGTATTTACGCATGTAAAATACATGATCAAGGCGACCATGGTGTCCTACGTCATCGCTCTGGTTTTCTTCGGCGTATACGGCTATATGCATGCCGCCTCCGGAGATGTCGACACCTCGCAGGCGACAGTGATCATGGAAGGCATCAAGGAGCACTACAACATCAATCCGGTGCTGCTCCTGCCGCCGCTGGTCGTAATTCTTGCGATCGCCTTCAAGATGCCGGCTATTCCGGGCATCACGCTGGGCGTTATCGCCGGAGCGGTTCTGGCCCCTATCTTCCAGGGCAACCTGCCGATCTGGGATGCCGACACTCTGGAAGTGACCCATGTGGGCGCTAATCTGGGCGACATCCTGGCTGTGGCCAGAAACGGCTTTACCATGAATTCCGATGTTGCCGCCGTCAACTCTCTGCTGACAAACGGCGGTCTGATGAACATGGCTTCGTCCATCCTGATGACGGTGATGGCAATGATGTTCGGCGGAATCATGGAGGGCACGCATCAGCTGGAAGCGATCGTCAACAGGCTCATCAAGCACATCAAGAGCGGCCCTGCTCTGATCGGCGCTACCGAGCTGACCTGCATCGCCTCCAATGCCGTAATGCCTGAGCAGTACATATCGATCCTGGTACCGGGCAGAATGTTTGCCCCGGACTACAGATCGATGGGCATGCACCCTAAGTGCCTGTCCAACGCCCTCGAATCGGCGGGAACAGTTACTTCGTGTCTGATCCCTTGGAACACCTGCGGCGTCTATATCCAGACGACGCTGAACATCGA
>CALWNX010000005.1 GCA_944382925.1 uncultured Clostridia bacterium
TCTCATTTTTGCTTAAGCCAAGGCGGCAAAGAGAATATGCGAAATTTACCGGGTAAAAAGTCTCGCTCTACCCGGCAAGGCTGCCGCAGAAAGAGACTCGCAGGGCTTTAAATTGCCTCATCTCTGAGCAGATTCTCTTTTCATACGGCTTCCAGCGCAAATGGCGAGATTTTTCCGGTCTGAAATTCTCTTGGCAGAAGCCGGATTTGTAAAAGGCGAGAATTTCACAAGAAAAGGAACGCTTGGGCTGTCCTGCCGGCCGGCGTCACATGACTTTTTTCAGTACGATCGGCGTGATGATCGTCGTGGCGATGACCACCAGCACCACCGGCGGGAACAGCGCCGCGCTCATCAGGCCCATCGCGTAACCTTTCTGCGCCACGATCAGCGCCACCTCGCCGCGCGAAACCATGCCCACGCCGACCGAAAGCGCCTCGTGGCTGCTGAAGCCGCACAGCCGCGCGCCCAGACCGCAGCCGGCGATCTTGGTCAGAATCGCCACCGCCAGGAGCAGCAGCGAAAACAGCAGCATGCTGCCGTCAAGTCCGGAAAGCTCCACCTTCAGGCCCACGCTGGCGAAAAAGATCGGCGAGAAAAACAGATACGAAGGCCGCCTGATCTTGTCTTCCACCTCTTCGCGGATCTCGTTGCGCGAAAGGAAGAGCCCCAAAAGATAAGCGCCCGTGATGTCCGCCACGCCGAAGAAATACTCCGAAGCGAAGGCGATCAGAAGGCAGGCCGCCACGACATAGGTAGTGATGCGCTGCTTCCTGGCGTTGGCGTCGATAAAGTCGCGGAATTTGTACAGCACCAGACCCAGCAGCGCCATCAGCAGCAGGAAGGCCGTGATCTTCACAAGCACGCCGCCCACGGAAACGTCGGTGTCCTGCATGCTGGAAACGATCGTGAGGATGATGATGCCGACGATGTCGTCGATCACCGCCGCGCCGAGGATCGCATTGCCCACGCGCCCTTCGAGCTTGCCCATTTCCCGGAGCGCTTCCACCGTAATGCTCACCGAAGTCGCCGTCAGCACCACGCCGACGAAGACCGCCCGCAGAACGGCCGTAAACGAAGTGCTTCCCGCCTCGAAGAAGAAATAGTAACAGGCGGTGCCGCCCAGCAGCGGAAAGAGCACGCCCACCAGAGCGATCACGATGCAGGCCAGACTGTTCTTTTTGATCTCGTTTATGTCCGTATCCAGCCCGGCGTTGAACATCAGCAGGATGACACCGATTTCCGCCGTGTAGGTGATGAACTGGCTTTCGGCGATCAGCCCCAGGCACGAAGGGCCTACGATTACGCCGGCCAGCAGCGCCCCTACTACCTGCGGCATGCTCACCTTCTTGGTCAGATCTCCGAGTATCTTGGTCGAAAGCATGATGATGGCAACGCTGACTAAATATCCGTATTCCTGCATTTTATGTCCTCCCTTAACCGTCTTCGCTCCGTCCGTTTTCGTCTTTGTTCGTCTGCTTCGTCTGTCTTCTTTTTATATATATTTGCGCAGATAATATCTGAGCGTTTCTTCCCATTTTTCCGCCGTGTCCGCGCGCCTCACCAGGCTGCGGATCTGGTCGCGGTAATTCTCGGGCAGCAGCGCCATCTCGTCGTAGTCCACGTTTACGCACATGCGCCGCGCCAGCTGGAATTCCTTCTGCTCCTGCTGCGGCAAGGCCAGAAAGCGATCGATGTAGGAAAGGATTTTTTCCTTGTCGCTTCTGACAAAGCCTTCGACGCCGCTGAGCAAATTGATGATGTGGTCGCTGATGACGTAGGTGCCAAGCCTCTCATCCAGTGCCGCTACCAGGCTGCGTATCTCGCGCACCTTTTCCAGATCGCTGCATTCGCTGAAGGCCGGCAGCGCGGCGACCGATGCGGCAGCCGCGCCCGGTGTATCTGCTTGCGCGGCGACCGCATCTTGCGTATCTGTCTGCGCGGTCGCCGCCTCTGGTGCGCCGGCAGCGCCCGGTGTATTCGCAGCGTCCGCCGGAAGCGCGGCCGCGCCGGCAGATGCGCGGCCGGCGCGCGCAAGCTCCCACATCGGCGAACCGGGCTTGACGACGAAGGTCCTGATGCGCAGAAAGTCAGGCTCGATGGCGTTGATGACCGCCGCTGTTTCCTGCGCGTTTTTCTCGCTCAAGGCGCGTCCGCCTGCTCCCGGCATATAGAATACATTATACGTAATCCCGGCTTCCTTTATTTTCAGCCCGCAGTTGATTTCCTGCTCTCGCCGCGTGCCTTTGTTCAAAAGGGCGAGCACCTGGTCGCAGCCGCTCTCAAAGCCCGAATGGATCATATTGAGTCCGGCTTCCTTCAGCTCGCGAAAATCGGCTGCCGAAAAGCGGGCAAGCGTGTCGGCCCGGCCATAGCAGGAAACCGTTTCCACCTGCGGCAGCTTCCGGCGCAAATAGCAAAGCGCCTCGCGCAGCTGGTCTTTCTTCATGATCATGGTGTTGGCATCCTGCAGAAAAACCGTCTTCATTTTATCGCTGACGATCCAGTTCAGCACCATGTAATAGCAGTGTTTTTCTTCCCGACTGATGCTGGCGGAAATGTCTCCCATGCGCCGCACCGTGCGCGGGTCGCTGTCGCGCAGCCTTTCCAGGATCAGATCGCGATAATAGCAGACCACATCGATGTCGGCCTTGATTTCCTCAAGGCTTCGCACGCGGAAGCGTCCGCCGCGGTACAGCGTGCAGAAATTGCAGCGGTTCCAGGGGCAGTTTTCTGTCCAGCGCAGCAGCAGGCTGGACGCATGAAATGGCGGTCTGATATTGCCGATCGCAAACGTCTTATCTCCCATCGCTCTCCTCTGATTGCTTTTCTTTAGTCCTCTCCCGCGGCCCGCCTCGGCTCTCTGCTTAGTTTGCCTCGGCTTGGTTTGCCTCGGCTCTTTGCTTAGTTTGCCTCGGCTTGGGCCGGATATTCTCTAGTATATCATCAAACGACTGCCTTTGCCAAGGGGCAAGCTGCGTGATCCGCGCAGGCGGGTGGCCGGCGGCCGGAAGCGCTGTAGGCGAGCGGTGCAGGCGGGTGGCCGGAGCGGCGAGCAGCGCAGGCGAGTGGCCGGCGGCCGGAAGCAGCCGGAGCAGCAGCCGATCTTGCGGCGGGAACGGCAAATTCTCGCTTTTCGCCAAAACCCCTTGTCGCCAAGAGAATTTCAGGACGCAAAATTCTCTCATATTTGCTTAAGCCGGGACGGCAAAGAGAATGAGTGAAATTTGCCGGGTAAAAAGTCTCTCTTTACCCGATAAGACTGCCGCACAAAGAGACTCTCAGGGCCTTTAAATCGTTGCAATCCGAGCAGATTCTCTTTTCATGTGGCTTCCAGTGCGATTGGCGAGATTTTTCGAGTCTGAAATTCTCTTGGGACAGCACTGATTTTGCGAAAGGCGAGAATTTCAGCGGTGCCAGTGCAAGAGATGCCAGGACAAGCGCTGTCAGTGCAAGCGCTGCCAGGGCAAAGCACAGAAAAAAAGTCAGCAAAACCGTGGTTTTGCTGACTTTTTTCTTTATTTTATATGTTTTTTGCAAGGTTCGCGCCGAATCAATCGGCTTTGCCGCTTCAGCCCGGCAGCCCGGCACCCCGGCCGGCTTCGACAACGCAGTCAGCAGCCCGGCACCCCGGCCGGCTTCAACAACGCAGCCTATTTCGACGATGCGTCGTACAGAGCCTCGGCGTTGTCCCACTCGGCGATGATCTCAGGGATTACCTTGTACAGGTCGCCTACGATAGCGTAGTCGGCAACCTCCATGATCGGAGCCTCAGGGTCCTTGTTGATCGCTACGATGCAGTTTGAAGTCTGCATGCCAGCCAGGTGCTGGATAGCGCCGGAGATACCGCAGGCGAAATAGATTTCCGGCTTAACGGTAGTACCGGTCTGGCCAACCTGGTGCGAATGATCGATCCAGCCGGCGTCAACAGCCGCACGGGAAGAACCAACCACGCCGCCAACCTTGTCGGCAAACTTCTTGATCAGCTCGAAGCCGGAAGCGTCGCCCAGGCCACGTCCGCCGGAGCAGATGATCTTGGCGTCAGTGAGGGAAACCATTTCCTTCATCGACTTAACGATGTCCTTGATCTCGATTCTAATGTCTTCCTTGGAGATCTCAGGCTTAACGTTGACAACCTCACCCTTGGCGCCAGGAACTCTTTCCTGCTTCTGCATTACGCCAGGACGAACGGTGGACATCTGCGGTCTGGTCTTAGGGCAGATGATGGTAGCCATCAGGTTTCCGCCGAAAGCAGGACGGGTCTGCTTGATGCCAGTGGAAGGATCGTTAGGATCCAGAGTGGAGGTGTCCAGAGTAGTGTTGGCCTTGGCAAACTCGATGTACTTGGAAACCTTTACGTCCAGGTGCGTACAGTCGGCGGTCAGACCGGTGTTGCATCTGGCAGCGATACGAGGCGCGAAGTCACGGCCGATGTGAGTAGCGCCGTAGAGAACGATCTCCGGCTTGTACTCGTCGATCAGCTGCTTCATAACCTTGGTGTAAGCGTCGGTGGTGTAGTTTTCCAGCAGCGGATCCTGAACCATGTAAACCTTCTCGGCGCCGTACTCGAAGCATTCCTGAGCCAGATGATCGATGTTGTTACCGATCAGCACGGCGCAGATCTGAGTGTCGTCGCTGATGTCCTTGGCCAGCTTCTTGCCCTCGCCCAGCAGCTCGAGCGCTACGTTCTGGATCTTGCCCTGTCTCTGCTCGGCAAATACCCAGATGTGCTTGTAAGCAGAAAGGTCAACTGCAGCTTCCTGCTGAACTTCCTTGATCGCGCCGAATTTGCAGGCGGTCAGGCACTGGTTGCAGGACGAACACTTGGCGTTGATCTTGGCGACCTTGCCCAGCTTGTTTCCGTCGTAAGGTTCAAATTCAAAGGCGTCATAAGGACAAGACTTAAAGCACTGTCCGCAGCCTATACATTTTTCTTTTAATATTTCAACAGCCATTTCTCTTCCTCCCTCAAATTAGATGATGTGCTTACCTTTGAGCTGAATCAAAAGGTTCTTAGCCTGCTCGTTCTCGGTGTCGCCCTTGATCACCTGACCAGGAGCCTTCGGAGCAGGAGTAAAGGATCTGAATACGTTGGTCGGGGAAGCCTCCAGACCTACCTTGGTGAGGTCAACTTCGATGTCCTTGGCGTTCCAAACCTTGATGTCCTTGGCGCCGAAGATGCCGGACATGCTCATGTATCTAGGCTCGTTGAGCTCCTTGATCGCGGTCAGCAGGCAAGGAGTCTGGATGCCGATCAGCTCATAACCGTCCTCGAGCTGTCTCTTAACGGTGATGTGCTTGAGGTCGTCTTCGATCTCGAATTCTTCTACGTAGGAAACCTGCGGCAGATCCAGCTTTTCAGCGATCTGCGGTCCAACCTGCGCGGTGTCTCCGTCGATAGCCTGACGGCCGGTGAAGATCAGGTCGGCAGGGCCGTTCTCTTTTTCCCATTTTCTGATGGCGGCTTCCAGGGTGTTGGAAGTAGCCCAGGTATCGGAACCGCCTACGGCTCTGTCGGATACCAGGATACCTTCGTCGGCGCCCATGGCGATGCACTCAAACAGCAGGTCGGAAGCCTGCGGAGGTCCCATGGAGATGACGGTAACGGTTACGTCTTTGTATTTGTCTTTGATCTTCAGGGCTTCTTCCAGAGCGTTGGCGTCGTCGTGGTTGAGGATCGATGGAACGCCGTCTCTGATCAAGGTGCCTGTCTTAGGGTTGATCTTGATAACGTTTGTATCAGGAACCTGCTTTGCGCATACGATAATCTTAAATGCCATTTCAATTTCCTCCTACAATCTTATTTCTTGAAAGTCTTGCC
>CALWNX010000006.1 GCA_944382925.1 uncultured Clostridia bacterium
ATCGTACTGCTTGCAAAGAGCGAGAGAGCGGCTAAACGGCTACTGGAAACAAGCACAACATATCTGGAAAACAAGCTGAAGCTGACTGTCAACAGAAAGAAGAGCAAAGTGACCAGTGTGTATGCGATTCGAAATTTTAAGTTCCTCGGCTTCGCATTGGGAAGGAACGGAAATGGTACATTCATTCGAGTTCATCCGAAGTCGTGGAAGAAGATGAAAGCCAAACTGAAAAGCCTGTCTTCCCGCAGACATGTTCAGAGCGTAATACCGGCACTGTGCAAAATCAGAGAGTATATGCGAGGATGGCTGAACTACTATGGAATCGCAGCGATGAAGCATGCAGTTGAAGAGCTGAATGGATGGCTATACCACAGAATACGTATGTGTATATGGAAGATGTGGAAAAGGCCGAGGTCGAAGATGAAGTATCTGATGAAGCTGGGGATACCGAAACATTATGCCTTCATGGCAGCTAATAGCCGCAGAGGGTATTGGTACACATCGGCAACCAGCACAGTAAACAGAGCTTTATCAAAAGAAATACTGGTACGCAAAGGCTTCTATGATTTAGCCGATGCATACCAGCAAATGCACGTCAACTATTGAAACCGCCGTATACGAGAACCGTACGTACGGTGGTGTGAGAGGACGGCGGCTAGTCACCGCCTCCTACTCGATCGCGCATTTTCCCTGAATTTAACAAAAAAATTTGTGGCGGCGCGGTCGGACGGGCGGTATAATATGTACAATATAGAAATATTAAAAAAGGCAGGAAAGTCCCATGGACCTCGCAACGGATAAAAACAGGAATAACATCATCGAGATCGGTCATCTGTTCAAGAACTTCGGCAGGGTGAAGGCGGTACAGGACCTGAGCTTTCGCGTCATGGAAGGCGAGCTGTTCGCTTTTCTGGGCATCAACGGCGCGGGCAAATCGACGACGATCAACATCATCTGCGGCCAGCTTGCCAAGGACAGCGGCAAGGTGCTCGTGGACGGCATGGATCTCGATCGGGACGTGGAATATATCAAGCGCCGGCTGGGCGTGGTATTTCAGAATTCAGTTCTCGATGCGGCCTTAAGCGTATATGATAATCTGGAAAGCCGCGCGGCGCTTTACGGCATCACGGGGAAAAATTTCCGCCGCCGCTATGATGAGCTTGCGGCGCTGCTTAATTTTGCCGATCTGTCAAGACGCGCCGTGGGGAAGCTTTCCGGCGGCCAGCGGCGACGTATCGACATCGCCAGGGCTCTCCTGCACGAACCGAAGATACTCGTGCTCGACGAGCCGACTACAGGGCTTGACCCGAGGACGCGCCGGAGCATCTGGAACGTGATACACAGGCTGCGTCATGACCATGGCATGACGGTTTTTCTCACCACTCATTACATGGAGGAAGCGGCGGAGGCCGATTATGTGGTCATCATCGACAGCGGCCGGATTGCGGCGGAGGGCACGCCGCTGGAGCTGAAAAATACTTATACGGGGGATTTCGTCACGCTTTACAATACTGATGAACATGCTGTGAGAATGCTGGGCGCGCCTTACGAAAAGCTGCGCGACGCTTTCCGCCTTTCAGTGCCCGATACGGCGGCCGCGGCCGCAATGATAAGGCAGAATCCGGCGATTTTCCGCGATTTTGAAATAACCAAGGGCAAGATGGACGATGTGTTTTTAGCCGTCACGGGCAAGAAGCTGACGGAGGAGCAGGAAGAGCCGGCGGAGCAGGCGGGGAAGGAGCAGGCTGAATGAGTACGCTCACGATACTGATAAAACGAAATATCAAGCTGTTTTTTAAGGACAAAGGAATGTTCTTCACATCCCTGGTCACCCCGGCAATCCTGCTGGTGCTTTATGCAACTTTCCTGGGAAATACTTACCGCGACAGCTTTGTCAGCGCCGTTCCGCCCGGCATACAAATCTCAGGCGATCTCTTCGACGGCCTTGTCGGCGGCCAGCTGGTGTCTTCTATCCTGGCGGTTTCGTGCGTGACGGTCGCTTTCTGCTCGAACTTCCTGATGGTGCAGGATAAAGCCGGCGGAAACATCCGCGACCTGCGCATTTCGCCGGTGCGCTCGTCCGTGCTTTCGATGAGCTACTTTCTGGCCACGATGATCTCGACGATGCTGATCTGTCTGGCCGCGACGGCGGTATGCCTGGGCTATCTGCATACGCAGGGCTGGTATATGGCGGCCGCAGACATTGCCTGGCTGTGCCTTGACGTTTTTCTGCTGGTGCTGTTTGGCACGGCGCTGTCTTCGGTGATAAATTTCTTCCTCTCGACACAGGGGCAGATCTCGGCGGTGGGCGCGATCATCAGCGCCGGCTACGGCTTCATCTGCGGCGCATACATGCCGATCGCTTCTTTCAGCTCCGGGCTGCAAAAGGCGATCAGCTATCTGCCGGGAACATACGGGACGTCTCTGGTGCGCGAACATTCGCTGCGCGGCGTCTTTGCGGAAATGGAAGCGCAGGGTGTGCCGGCGGAAGTGACGGACGGCCTGCGCGAGGCTCTCGATTGCCATATCAGCCTCGGCGGCACGGTTTTAAGCGATACGCAGAAATACCTGCTGCTTTTGGCGGCGATCGTCATTCTGATCGCGGTCTACATCGCGCTGAACGCGCTGAAAAAGCGGTAGGTGCGGGGCCGCGCCTTTGCGCAGAGAATTTACACAAGGTTAACAGTTGCGCGCTAGCTGCAGACAGGCGCGTCAGGATATAATCGGCATATAGAGAGAGGAGTATTTCAATATATGTCGAATAAACAGAATAACTTGCTGACAACAAAGTTTCGATCACTGAAGGACTGGGGCGGGCAGAAAAGCAACAGACTTGGCCTGCTTATCGCAGTGGTCCTTTTTTTGTGCGCTCTGGCCGGCGCGCTGTGGCTCAATGCAGCGCAGGAGGATGAAGTTCCGACCAGCGCCAGCCAGGTGGTCTATGAAAAAGCAGAAGTGACGGCGGTGCTGTCCGATAACGCCGAACCGGATTATGAGGACGCCGAAGGGCGCCGGGTAGGCACGCAGGAGCTGGAAATTCGCATTCTCACAGGAGATCACCAGGACGAGATCATGGCGCTGACCAACTATATGAGTGCCCTGTTCAACGTGGATCTCGATAAAGGCGACAACATAATAGTAAGGATAATGACGGACGAAGACGGCGCATATTACGCAACCGTGTTCAATCATGACCGCGGGATCGTCATCGGCGGCTTTGTACTGGTATTCTTCGTGCTGCTGGCGGCGCTGGGCGGCAAAAAAGGAATCGGCGCGCTGCTGGGACTGGTGTTCACGCTCGCCTGCGTCTGGTACATACTCATCCCGGCGCTGATCAGAGGCCTGCCGATAATCGCCGTCACAGTGATTATAATCGCCATTACTTCGGCGGGCGCGCTGATACTGCTCAACGGCCTTTCGCAGAAGACGGCCTGCGCCATCGCAGGCTGTATCATCGGCGTAGTGACAGCCGGCGTAGTGGCGGCGATCGTGGGATATATAACGCCGATGAACGGTTTTAATATGCCTGAAGCCGAAAACCTCATTCTCTACGGCGCCGAGAAGGGTCTGAAGATCAGCGGGCTTTTGGTGTGCGGCGTGCTGATTTCCGCTCTGGGTGCAGTGATGGATGTGGCGCTGGGCATCGCTTCCTCAGTCAACGAGCTGAAAGCACAGAATCCGGCAGCCGGAGTGCGCGAGCTCTTCCGTTCGGGAATGAACATCGGCAGAGACGCCATGGGTACGATGGCCAATACGCTGATACTGGCCTTCGCCGGATCTTCGCTCAATATGCTGATACTCGTGCAGACGTATGACATACCTTTCCGTCAGCTCATCAATACCGACTATATCTGCATCGAGATCATCCAGAGCATCGCCGGTGCGGCTGGTATTTTGCTGACAGTTCCGATCGTGGCTTTTATCAGCGCCAGAGTGATGGCGCGCAGAGCCGGTCGTTGAGATAGATTGCAGAAAAAACAGTTAAAAGGCTAAGGAGGAAAAAGCCAATGAAAATCGAAAGTCACAAAAGCAGACTGCTCGTTCTTCTGCTGATGCTGGCGCTGGTGTTTACCTCTGTTCCTGCCACAGTATTTGCGGCTTCGGATGCCACCTATACGAAGGTGGCGTCGGCAGATGAGCTTGAGAGCGGCAAATACGTGATGGTGACAGACACGGGATATGCTCCGGGCGCGTATGACGACGGCTGGCTTCCGGCAGTAAACAAAGGCGATCCTTCCGGATACGATTTGCTTGTAGATCCGGAGGCTACGATCGTCTTTGAGCTGACCGTCAGCGGAAACAGCGTCAAGATCAAGGACAGCAACCGCAGCTATATCGCGCCTAAAGGCGAAAACAATAACGGCATCAAAGCAGGCGAATATGACTGGGCATGGACTGAAGAAAACGGCAAGTTTGTGTTCTCCGGCACAGGAAGCGATACCGTCAGACTCGCCAGCAACAAGAGCAGCGAAAATAAGTTCAGAGCATATAAAACGACGACTGTTTCGGGAAACCCAAACGGTTATCCGAGTCAGTTCACCCTCTACAAGCTCGTCGAAGGCGGCGGCGCGGATGCAGTAGCAGCGCCGCAGGCGACCCCGCAGTCCTCGACTGTAAGCGCGGGCACCACAATCACGCTTACCAGCACCACTGCCGGCGCGACGATCTACTTTACGCTGGACGGCACTGACCCGGCTGAAAGCTCGTCGGCACGTCAGACGTACAGCGAGGATAACAAGCCTGTCATCAATCAGACCTGCACGCTCAAGGCCGTAGCAGAGCTTGACGGTCAGTACAGCGCGGTACAGCAGATCAAGTACATCGTCGCAGAAGAAGCTCCGATCGGGGACGGTGATCAGGTAGTGATCTATGCACCGGCCTATAATAAGGCGCTGTCGTCGGAAGTCGTTAGCAGTTACTATTTTAAAGGTACAGACATAACGGTCGATACAGAGGGCAAAGTTTCGGGCTATAAAGAAAAAGATGTCTGGAAGGTAAAAGACAACGGGGACGGAACTTACAGCTTCTCTTACGGCGGCCAAAATCTCGGCATGCAGGATTCACATAATACCATGTCGCTTGGCGCCGTCAATGATGACTGGAAGATTTCCGCGCTGGGAGAAGGCCTCTACAGTATTCAAAATGTTAAACGCAGGACGTACATGGAATGGTATGCCCAGTACAGCAACTGGAGTACCTATAACGGGAACCCGGCTACTGACCCACGGTTCCAGCTTTCCTTCTACATCGTTGACGGCATAGAGACTCCTGACCCGGAGGTTCCTGCGGTCGAGGGACTTGACGTTGAAGCCTCCCCGCAGAGTGGAGCTTCCGTAGAAGCCGGACAGCTTATCACGCTGACCGCAGCCGAGGGCGCGGAGATCTACTACACGATGGCAGCTGACGGCACAGAGCCTGAGACTCCGGCCGTAGCCGCAGAAAACAAGTATGCAGCTCCGATCGAGATCGTCAGCACTCCTGAAAAAGACAAGCCGGTCATCATCAAGGCCGTCGCTTACAGGCCGGCAGAAGGCGCTGAAGAGGCTCAGACGGGCGAGGTGTTTACCTTCACCTACAAGGCGCCGATGGAGATCGAAGATTATAAGCTGTACTTCGGACAGCTTCATGCGCACACCAACCTTTCCGACGGAACGGGAACCGTAGAAGAGGCGTATGACCATGCTTCCAAGGTGGCCAATCTCGACTTTCTCGCTCTGACCGACCACTCAAACTCCTTCGATAACGACGGCGGCGTGCATCTCGGCGACGCGAACGCAGAAAAGCTGAGCAAAGAGTGGCAGGAAGGCCGTCAGGGCGCGCGTTATATTACTGAGCGTGAAGACGGCAACTTCATCGGTCTGTACGGCTTTGAAATGACGTGGTCCGGCGGAGCTCCGGGACACATCAATACCTTCAATTCCGCAGGCTTTGAGAGCCGCAACTATGCTCCGTACAAGAAGGGTGACAATTACGAAGTTTTGCAGGCGTACTTCGATACGCTCAACGAGAATCCGGAGACTATTTCGCAGTTCAACCATCCGGGAGACACCTTTGGCGACTTCATGGATTTCTCCCTCTATGACCCGATCATCGACAACCAGATGACGCTGATCGAGGTAGGAAACGGCGAAGGGGCGATCGGCGCCAGCGGATATTTTCCTTCCTACAGCTACTATACCAGAGCGCTTGACAAGGGCTGGCACGTGGCTCCGACCAACAACCAGGACAATCACAAGGGCAACTGGGGAGATTCCAACACCGCCAGAAGCGTAGTGCTGGCTGACGAGCTCAGTGAAGAGGGCATCTACGACGCGATGAAGAACTACAGGGTTTACGCCACCGAGGACAACGACCTGTCGATTCTCTATACGCTCAACGGCAACGCCATGGGTTCTATCCTCGGCGATCAGGAGGAGATCGATATTGAGCTTCAGCTCACCGACCCGACCGACAGCGAAGGACAGACCAAGGTGGAGGTCATCGTAAACGGCGGCCAGACGCTGGCGGAGGACACCTTCGAGGGCGGCAGCGCAGAGCTGAGCTTTAAAAACCTTGCCAACAATTACAGCTATTACTATATCCGCGTGACCCAGGCTGACAAGAATATTGCCGTCACTGCCCCGGTATGGGTGGGAGAGAGCGTCAACGCCGGTATTTCCAAGACTGACAGCGACGTGGCTCTGCCGATCAAGGGCGATGAAATCAATATTTCCAGCCAGATATTCAACAACCTTTCCGATGATATGACGGTGACATCGCTGACATACACCATGGAAGGGCAGGAAGCGCCTTTCCACACTGCCGACGTTAAGACTATCGGCGCTGAGGGCGTGGTGGCGGCAAGAGCTTCCTACGTATATGAATTCCCTTATACTGCCGCGCAGGCCGGCGGCTTTAACATCAACGTCAGGATGACGGCCATGATCGCCGGTCAGGAGCATACTTTCACAGATGTGCTCAAGCTCAGCGTATCGGATCCGTCGATCGCCACCAGAGTGATCATTGACGGCACGCATTACAACGATTACGTCAACGGATATTATTCCGGCAACATGGGCAACTTTATCAACATGGGTACGGCTGACAATATTCAGGTGAGGATAGCGCAGCCGGGCGAGGAGATAACGGCCGAGACGCTTGAAGGCATCTCGCTGCTGGTGATTTCCGCCCCGCTCAAGTACACCAGCGATTATACGGGCGATGCAGTGCCGAGCGTGTTTGAAGACGATTTCATGGGAGCTGTGGCCGCATACGTTAAAAGCGGCGGAACCGTCATCGTCTGCGGTCTTGCTGACTATCAGGACGCAAACGCCGGACTGCCGTATACGACTTACGCGCAGGTGAACGCGCTGCTTGAGAAGATCGGTTCGACCATGAGAGTAAACGACGACGAGCTCATCGATCAGGACGATAACGGCGGACAGCCATACAGACTGTATTTCGACGATTTCAATTACGAAAGCCTGGATCCTGCCGTACAGCAGGCGCTGGCGGGCGTAAAGGAATCAGGTCTTAAATACAGCTCCTATTCCGGCTGCTCCGTATCGGTTGGCAAGGGCGAAGCGATCGTATACGGTCACGACACCACTTATTCCATCAACAGTAAAAACCCTGCCCAGGGTCATAATAAGCCGCTGCTTTCTTACTCTGCTGCATATGATCCGGAGAAGGCGGTGGTAAAGAAGGGTGATGTCGTAGCGATGGCGACAGAAAAAGTCGGCGCAGGAAGAGTCTTCCTTTCCGGCACTGTTTTCTGCTCCAACTTCGAGGTGGCGGCGGAGGATCAGGTAAGCTACTCCAACGGCATCATCGCGCAGAACATCCTCAACATGGTCAAGGTTGAGCCTGAAGTAAGCACGATCGCATCTGCGCGTCAGGGCGCGGCCGGAGAAGTGTTCACCGTGGAAGGCACCGTGGCCAACGGCACAGCCGAGTCCGGCAACGCCTTCTTCAACACGATCTACATTCAGGATGAAAACGGCAACGGCATCAACGTATTCCCGATCGATGACAACAACATCCGCCGGGGAGACCGCGTGCGCGTAACCGGCTCCATCAGCGAATACATCGGCGACAAGCAGCTTTCGGCCATCAATGTAACCGTGCTTGAGGGCACGGGCGCAGTAGTCGTGACGGATGTTACGACCAAGGAGGCCAACGACTACGATGCCAACTTCGGCATGCTCGTAAGGGTCGAAGGTCAGGTAAAGGATGTGACGATGGCGGGCGAGATCGTCGAAAGCATCACGGTCGCAGATGAAAGCGGCGAGAGCTGCCGCGTCTTCATCGACGGTTACATCACTTACTCCGATGACAGCTCGCAGCCTCTGGAAGCCTTCATCAAAGAGGGCGCCTACATCAGCGCGATCGGCTTTGTATCGCACGACGCTGAGGGCAACAGGTTGAGAGTAAGAGACCGCTCCGAGATCCTGCCTGCATCTGCTCCGGACGAAGAGCCTGGCGAGGAGGAGCCTGGCAAGGAGCCGGGTGCTGAAGAAAAGCCGGGCAGCGGCGACCAGCCTGGTGCTGAAGAAGAGCCGGGTAGCGGTGACCAGCAGGGAGACCAGGTCGGAGATGCAGACAAGCCGGCAGCCGATGCAGACAAGCCGGCAGCCGGAACCCCTGAGACGGGCGATCCGCTCGATGCAGCCGCCTTTATGCTTCTGCTGCTTATCAGTGCGTCAGCGGCGGCAGCGCTTATGGTATCGACCAGAAGAAAACAGGACAGATAAATCAAGACGCTGAAGTATGAGAAAAAGCCGCGGCAGGCGAGCCTGCCGCGGCTCAGACTGTAGACAAACCCCGCCGCAAACAAATCTCGCCGCAGACAGCCCCGGCGAGCCTCAATCCGGCCGATGTTGGCTTTTTGCCTGCCGGATAC
>CALWNX010000007.1 GCA_944382925.1 uncultured Clostridia bacterium
TTGTCCTCTGTTCCCTTGCGCACCTTATCTTTCGCCTTTAGAGAGAATTGCTGCCAACACATTTTGCCCTACTACCATAAAACCGCTTTGCCGGTTTCTAACCTCGCGGCAAGAGCTTACACTCTTGCCGCAATTATTTTTCGTATCAGCTTGACGGCTTCTACCTGCACGATAGAGAGCAGCGACAGTCCCAGCACGATCAGCCACTGCGTTTTGCTCATAAGGGTAAGGCTGAACGCTTCTCTAAGCGCCGGCAGACCCAGAATGCCCGCCATCAGCAGCGCCGAAGCGGCGAAGGAAACTATCAGCCAGGGATTGATTCCTTCCGCTCTGATCCAGATGGGCTCTGTATTGGAGCGCTGGTTAAAGGCGCGCAGCATCTGCGAGAAGGCCAGCGTGCAGAAGGCCATCGTCTGTCCCGCAGCCTGCCCGGAGGTTCCGGCGCCGATCCAGTAAGCGCAGGTGGTCATCGCCGCAACGAATATACCTTGTGTGATCACGCGCGTCACCAGATCCTTTTCAAACAGGGTGCCTGTTTTAACCGGACGGTGCTTCATGATATTCTTGCTGGCCGGATCAATGCCCAAAGCCAGCGCCGGCAGGGTGGCTGTGGCCAGATTTACCCACAGGATGTGAACCGCCAGCAGCGGAGCGTCCCAATTGAGCAGCGTGGCGACAAACAGCGTGAGGATCTCGGCGATATTTCCCACCAGCAGAAACTGGATCACCTTCTGAATATTGCGGTAAACGCGGCGGCCTTCTTTGATCGCATAGGCGATCGTCGTAAAGCTGTCGTCGAGCAGAATCATGTCGGCGGCATCCTTGGCCACATCGGTGCCGGTGAGACCCATCGCCACTCCTATATCCGCCGCTTTCAGCGCCGGGGAGTCGTTGACACCGTCTCCTGTCATGGCGGCAACCTCGCCGGTCCTCTTAAGGCTCTGAATTATCCTCAGCTTATCCGCCGGCGACACGCGCGCAAACACTGTCGTCGTCTTGACCAGCTTATCAAGCTCGTCGTCAGTCATCACATCGAGCTCGTCACCGCAAATCACCGTATCTCCTTCCCTGTATATGTCCAACTCTCTGGCGATGGCCAGCGCCGTGACCTTATGGTCGCCGGTGATCATGACGGTGCGGATGCCGGCCAGCCGGCAGGTGCTGACCGACGCCGCCACTTCTTTTCGCGGCGGATCTATCATTCCGGCTACGCCGATGAAGGTCAGATCGTACTCAACATTCTCCTCATCCTCTTCCGGCAGATAATCCAGATCCCGCATGGCAAAGCCAAGCACGCGCAAAGCGCTTTCTGACATGGAATGGCAGAGCGCGTGGATGTTTTCTCTGTCTGCTTCCGTGATCGGCCGCACGCCGCCGGCGGTAAGAATGTGTGTGCAAAGCGGGAGCATTTCGTCTACCGCTCCCTTTGTATATGCGACAAAGCGGCTGTCGATCTGATGAACAGTTGTCATGCGCTTGCGGTCCGAATCAAAGGGTTGTTCAAACAGGCGCGGATGCTCGTCTTCCAGGGCTTCATGGTCGATGCCGAAAGCCTGCGCCATGTAGATGAGTGCGCCCTCGGTCGGATCGCCGATTATTTCTCCTTCCCTGTCTTTGTCAAGGCTGGCGTCGTTGCAAAGAGCAGCGGCGCTCACAAGTTCTCTATATACATGCGGATGCTGCGCCGAAGCGTTTTCGAGCAGCGTTGCCTTTCCGCGCTCAAAATCTCCGTTGACGGCAATATGCGTTACGGTCATCTTGTTCAGCGTGAGCGTGCCCGTCTTATCAGAGCAGATCACCGTCGCGCTGCCCAGCGTTTCCACTGCGGGCAGTTTGCGGATCAGCGCGTTTTTTCTGGCCATGCGCTGTACGCCCAGCGCCATCACGATCGTCGCCGTTGCCGGCAGTCCTTCCGGAATGATGGAAATCGCCAGTGAAATCGCGACCAGAAACTGCGGCAGCAGCGGGCGCTGGTAAAAAGCGCCGATGGCAAAAATCAGCACGCAGACGATCAGGCCGATCACGGTGAGAGTTTTTCCTACCGCGGCCAGCTTACGCTTGAGCGGCGTATCTGTATCGTCCTGACTGTCAAGCAGTCCTGCGATATTGCCTACCTCGGTATCCATTCCGGTGGCTACCACCACTCCCGTTGCGCGTCCGTAGGTCACGATCGCCGAGGTATAGGCCATGTTGCTGCGATCTCCCAGCGGACAGTTTTCCGGCAAAATGTCTTCGGCTTCTTTTTCGGCCGGCACGGATTCTCCCGTCAGGGAAGCTTCCTGTACCTTGAGATTAGCCGAATCGATCAGCCGCAGGTCGGCCGGAACCATGTCTCCGTCGCCGATAAGGACGACGTCTCCTATCACCAGTTCCGCGGCCGGAATGATGCTGTCCTCGCCCTGCCGCAGCACGCGGGCCGTCGGCGCGCTCATATTGCGCAGCGCTTCCAGCGAGGACTGAGCTTTTTTCTCCTGCAGAATACCGATGAGGGCGTTGACCACCACGATGGTAAAGATCACCGCCGCTTCGGTCCACTCCTGTAAAACTGCCGAGAACAACGCCGCGCCGATGAGAATCAGGATCATCGGATCGACGAGCTGCTCTTTGAGCATCTGCAAAATTGTCTTTGGCGGTTTGGCGCGCAATTCGTTGCGTCCGTATTTTTTCAGCCTTGCGGCAGCCTCGGCATCGCCAAGACCTTCTTCTGAGGTCCCAAGCTCGCGGAAAACTTCTGCAAGCTCCTGTGCGTGCCAAGGCCTTCGTTTGGGATTATCCATATCGGATATACCACTCCTTTCTTTAAGATTTTATATCTGATCGCCGTCAGGCGAAATCAGCTGAAAGAAAACAAAAAGCAAAAAAGCACAGCCCGCGATCCGCTTGCTCAACGCACAGGATGCAGGTTATGCCTGATATGTAAAATTATATTGCGTTTGTATATGTCACTTCGGTCAGCGTCGCTACTGTCGGCGTCGTCCATGGTTTAAGTGCAAATTCCTTCCTTAAAATTATATTTGAGTATATTTGAGCAAAATTATACGGTATGCCTCGCGCTCTGTCAAGAAGCCCTAAAAAAGCTTTGCAGTTTCTTTTCGTGCCGGCCGGCTCTCAGCCTCGCCCCTGCCCTCGGCTTCGCTCATACCTTCAGTCTCCAGCGCCAGAAGTCTGGCCTTGCGTTCCAGACCGCCTCTTAAAGCTGGCAGCACGGGCAAAAAACGCTGTAGTTTAAAGCTGGCAGCACGGGCAAAAAACGCTGCCGCGGCCGCCGATTACCTGGCGCTGCAGAGGCTGCCCGCATCGCGGACAAGGCTCCCCGGCATGTCCGTACACCTGAAGATACGGTGTGTTGCGATAATCCTTCCCTTTTGTGGCCAGATAATCTTCTGGCGATATACGATTCTTTTCGACAAAAAACTCCATGCGTTTTGGAATGAGCGCGGCGAGCCTTTCCCATTCCTCTTCGTTCAGACTGCAGGCCGGGCGCGCCGGGTTAATGGCGGCGCTGAAAAGGATCTCGTCGGAATAGATGTTGCCGATCCCGGCTATAACGCTTTGATCGAGCAGACATTCTTTGATCGCTCTCCTGCTTTTTGCCAGCCGGGACTGCAGGAAGGCAGCGTTTACCTCGCGTCCTGAGGGCTCCGGGCCCAGTTTCTCAATGCCTGTGTATGTATCTTGCTCATCTTTTCCGATCAGCCACATGCGGCCAAAGCGGCGCATGTCGGAAAATCGCAGCTCTGTGCCTCCGTCCAAACGGAGCACTATATGGGTATACTTCTCCGGCTCAAGCTCTGATGGCGTCAGCAGCAGGCAGCCCGTCATGCGCAGATGCACTATCAGGCGGTCGCCGGTTTCAAGCCGGAAAACGAGGAACTTTCCTCGCCTTTCTGCCCGCGCGAAGCGCTGTCCCCGCAGTCTGCCGGCAAATTCATCCGCCCCGGGATGCGCGACTACCTGCGGCTGGATGACGGTCACTTCTTCAATTGTACGGCGCAGAAGCTGCGGCTCCAGCACTCGTCTTGCTGTTTCTACTTCGGGAAGCTCAGGCATATGAAACTCTCCTTGTTTTTTTAATCCGGCAGGCCTTTGCTGATCCGGCAGGCGTTTGCTCTCTGCGATTCCCTCTAAGTGGCCAGAATCCGGCCAGCAAGTGAAGAGAGGACAAAATTTTACTCTCTCTTTAATTACTGCGGTCTTCGCAAGGGAATTTCCTCGCAGTCACGCCCGCAAACCAGCTGTAAAAACGGCCTTTGAGAGACAAATTTATGTTGGATCAAGCTGGTTTTATTCTTAAGCACCTAAATTAAAGACGTTAGAGAATAAAATTTTGTCCTCTGTCTTCTTGAGAGCGAGATTTTGGCACAGTTGAGGGAAAAATCCTGTCCTGTCATAAGATCAGTCGAAGTCGTCAAGCGGCGGCCGGGGTCCTCATTACTTTCTCTTTATCTGTATTCCCAGTGACCTTCTTCCGGCTGATTTATTGTTTCATATCCTTTTATCTGATCTTCTCCCGTTCCCCAGCCGGCTACATTTCTTTAGGCTTGTCAGTGCTCCCGTTTCCGAATGGAGTGGATGATTCAGATGCGCTAGACGAGCCTAAGCTCGGTTCGCCTGCGGATTCATTTTTGCTTGTTGAATCGTCCGCCGCTGGTTCTTTACTAGTCTGGCTTTGGGCTTCGGTTTCTTGCGCTGGCTGCTCCTGCTCCGGCTGTTCTTCATCAGATTTGCCATCTTCTTCTGGTGCCGGATCTGTTTGCTCGGCTTCTCCTTCGTCCACTTTGACAAGTGTATTACTTGGAGCTCGCTTGTGTTCCGGCTTATCATCTCTGTCGCACAATGTCAGGCATGCGATAAGGCACAACAGCAGTAATATAACGACGGCTATAATAAGCCTGCGTTTTGTCTTTTGCTGCATGCCGTCTCCTTTCATTTTTCAGCCTTCTTTCTTGACATATTTTCCGATCAGTGATATATTTTAGTTAATAAATGGAGCGCCGCTTGTGGTAAGGTGGCTTGATCCAAAGTAAATACTTTTGGGGCCGCCAAACTTAATTGTTTGGCGGCTTTTCGTTACCTACTCTTTTTGCAGAGCGTGATAACTGCTATGAGCATTAAGGTATAGGTGAATAAATCACTTACCGTTATGTATGTCATAGTATCACCTCCCTTCATGGGAAGTGATCAAACCGCCAAGCGATGGCCCTTTGGTATAAAGAGCCGGTTGGCTTTTTATCTGTTACGTTAATTCCTTTGCCTTATTATATCGAACATCTGTTTGTAAGTCAATCATATTTAGGCTTCGTCTGCTGCTTTTATTGTTCAACAGAACATAGCTTACTCCTTTCTAAACTATAAAAGAAGCGGTAAGAATTACTCTCCGCTTTTTTCTGTTATGCCTTTTTATTGATTTTATTTTCTTTTTGGATTATAATAAAAATATAGGAGTGAGACTCCCCTCTGCCCTTTTGGCGGAGGGGTAAAGTCTCACTTTCTATATCTAACTGCCTTTATGAGTTCATTAAAATTTAATACAAGCACGTCTGCTTCACAGTCTTGTCTTATAAGCCTCCGACTTATTATATTCATCAATGCCTCATATGATATTTCATTATTTCCATAATCTAAAATAATACCTCGCTCCTTTGGTCTTTTCATATAGCAAGCAAATGGATTCTGTTGACTCCTGGTTTCCTATCCTTTTTTCTGTCATGCCTTTTTATTGTTATTTCTCTCTGCTTTCAAATTGAGATTGACTTTATGCTCTGTTGAAGCTATAACTATTATATGGAAGCGAAGCGTTCCTCCGCCCTTTTTGGTGGAGGGTCAACGCAACGCTTCTATATTTTTATACCCTATCACTTTTTCCTTATTCACTTTATCGCATTAAAAATACCGCTTAGACAGCGGCAATTCAGACTGTAGACAAACCCAAAGACAATTTCACAAATGAAGTTGTCTTTGGGTTTTCGATTGCGGCGGACTTATTATATATCTGATGCGCAATGTGCAATAGGCAATGGGCAATGCGCTTCCTTTCTCAACTTTTTTCAAATTCAACA
>CALWNX010000008.1 GCA_944382925.1 uncultured Clostridia bacterium
ATGATGGCAAAAATTATATCGGAAATCTCTCCCGCCACGCCGGTGGAAAGCTCCATGGCGTTGGCGCCAATGTCGATACCGGCGAAGAAGAAGCTCATGATGATAATGCCCGCCGGATTGTAATTCATGATCATGGCCACCAGCATACCGTCGTAATAGAACTCATTGCTGATGGTGTCCTGAAATCTGGCCTGATAGCCGAAGACCTCGAACATGCCTACCAGTCCGCAGATCGCGCCGGAAGCGACCATGGACCAGATCATCAGCCTGTCCCTGGGCAGACCGGCAAAGAAGGAAAACCTCTCGTTTTCGCCGGTAACCTTCATTTCCAGGCCAATGCTGGTCTTCTGCATCACGTACCAGCAAAGCAGGGCGATCGCCGCGCTGTATAGAAGCGCCGTGCTCAGGTTCGAGCCCCTGATCAGCTGAGAAAACATGAATTCGTCAGAAACGGCGTCGCTGCCGCCCAGCACGCCCTTGTCGTCGGTAGCCAGCGGCCCGCTGGCGTTGACCAGATACGAGCAGACGTAAATCGCCACCGAATTGAGCATGATGGTGGTGATGACTTCGCTCACCCGAAGCCTGACCTTCAGCACCGCCGGGATCCAGGCGTAAAAGCCGCCCACTGCGGCAGCCGACAGAAAGGCCAGCGGCAGGGCGATCAGAGGAGAAGCACCCTGCAGCGCTATGCCGGTCACCGTCGCTGCCAGACCGCCGAAGTACAGCTGCCCCTCGCCGCCGACGTTGAACATGCCAGCCTTGGCACAGACAGCCATCGCCAGTCCTGTCAGGCACAGCGTGATCATCTTGGCGATGGTGTTGCCGAACACGCGCGCCGAGCCGAAAATGCCCTGCACCATCGCCGCGTAGGCTTCAAAAGGATTGTAGCCGGTGACCGCCATGAGGATGCCGCCGATGATGAGGGCGGCGAGGATGCTCAAAAGCAGCGAAAGCAGATAAGCCTTATTTTTGTTAAGAGACGCCGTGATCCTGCTCATCCTCTTCACCTCCTCTTTTGCCTGTCATATAATAGCCGATGTCCTTTTTATCTATCCGGCCTGCTTCAAAACGGCCGGTGATCCTGCCCTCGTACATGGTGAGGATGCGGTCGCTGAGCCTGAACACTTCGTCGAGGTCGGCGCTGACCAGGAGAATCGCACAACCCTGATTGCGTTTTTCGATGATCTGCTTATGTATGAATTCGATGGCGCCCACATCTACGCCTCTGGTCGGCTGCGCAATGACCAGCACCGGAGTATCGAGGGAAAATTCGCGCGCCACGACTACCTTCTGCATGTTGCCGCCGGAAAGCTCCCCGGCCGGCGTATCGATGCCGGCGCCGCGCAGGTCGAATTTGTCAAACAGCTCCCTGGCATAGCGCTCTATCGTCGAGCGCCGCAGATGAAGGCCGCCGGCGGCGAATTCGCGCTTTCTTTCCTTGCCGATGATGAGGTTTTCCGTGATCGTCGACGGCAGCGCCACGCCGGTGGCAATCCTGTCCTCCGGTATGTGCGCCAGACCGAGCTTTCTTATCTGCGCCGGATTAAGACCGGCCGCCTCCTGTCCGCAGATGCTGAAGCTGCCGCCCGCGGCGGGCCGCATGCCGGTGAGAGCCTCGACCAGCTCGCTCTGGCCGTTACCCTCGATGGCGGCGATGCCCACGATCTCGCCGGCTCGCACCTCCAGCGAAGCGCCGTTTACTGCCGGCAGTCCTCTGTTGTCACGCACATAAAGATCTCTGGCGGCAATGCGCACCTCCTGCGGCGTGCCGGTCTTTTTAAGGTCCGCGAAAAGAACCTCCCGGCCCACCATCATCGAGGCCAGCTTTTTCTCGTCCACGTCAGCCGTGCGTTCTATGCCGACCAGACGGCCGCGGCGCATGACGCCGACCCTGTCCGAGATGGCCGTCACCTCGTAGAGCTTATGCGTGATGATGATGACCGTCATGCCCTTTTCGGCGGCGATGCGCCTGATGACGGCAAACAGCTCTTCGGTTTCCTGCGGTGTGAGCACGGCGGTCGGCTCGTCGAGGATGAGGATATCCGCCCCCTTGTAAAGCGTCTTGAGGATCTCCACCCGCTGCTGCATGCCGACGCTCAGCTCGCCTACAACGGCCTCGGGATCGATCGCCAGGCCGAATTCGGCGGAAAGCTGCCGCACATCCGCCAGCGCTTTTTTGCGGTCGCAGAAGATTTTCGCCTTGCGCGGCTCTCTGCTGAGGACGATGTTCTGCGCCACCGTAAAGGAGGGTACCAGCATGAAATGCTGGTGCACCATGCCGACTCCGCGTCTGATCGCTTCCAGCGGACGGAAGCTTTCGACCTTCTGCCCCTTGATATAGACGCTGCCGGCCGTAGGCGCATGCAGACCGTAGAGGATATTCATCAGCGTACTCTTGCCGGCGCCGTTTTCTCCTACCAGAGCGAAGATCTCGCCTCTGGTAAGCGAAAGCGACACATTATCACACGCCAGCACGCCGGGAAACTGCATGGACACGTTTTCAATTTTAATGATCGGTTCCTGTGTATTTTCCTGTGTATTCATGAGTAT
>CALWNX010000009.1 GCA_944382925.1 uncultured Clostridia bacterium
TGTCAACATATCTCTCGATCCCCTTGTTCTTTACGCTGATATGTCCCGATGGGTCGAAGTTGTTGACCGGGTCGTTCTCGGCGTATGTATAGCGATTCTGCGAGAGCGGGCTCAGGATGTTCCCTTCGTAGCTGTCCATGGAAATAAAGCTTCCCGATGAGCTGTCGTAATACCTGGCCCTGAGGTATTGCAGACCTGTCCGTTGGCTCTGCTCCTCCCCGTTAAAGGCAAAGCCCACGAAGTTCTCGCTCACGCCTCCCGGCACGATGTTGCCCTCGCTGTCCCTGGCCAGCCCTTCGTCGTAACGCAGGAACAGGTCTTCTTCTGCCAGGTCATATCTTCCTGCCATGGCGCTGTCGTAATCATAGGTATTGCGGGCTACAAGCTCTCCGTACGGGCCGTAGCTGTATTCGCTGATAAGTCCATCTGCCGTCAGAGTCTGGGCTACGGAGCCTCTGCCGTCATAAAGATATGCTGTATCCTCGCTTCCGATACGGTCTATGCCATAAGTATAGCTTGCCTTTTCTTCGCCGGCAAGGTCATATTCTGCCAGCACCTGCGGCTGGCTCATAGTCGTATCGTTTACATAGAAGGTCGTATCATAGCTGAAGCTTACCACATCATAATCGAAAGCTTCATCGCAGCTGTTTGTTACAGTCTGCCCAAAGACACAAGCTATTTCTTCTTTTGTCAGCCCTATGGAACAAAGCTTAAGGGTTATGCCGTCCTCTGCATCCATCTGCTTTAACCACTCAGGCGTAAGGGTGCTGGCAAAGACGTGCGCCGCCGCCTGATTGGCCCCGAAGCTCATCCTGGCGGAGCCCTGCATAAAGCCGTACTTGAAAGCATCCCAGGCAGTAACCTCTCTTTCCCTGCCTGCCGTATGCACCTCGTGGCTGTTTACATGTCACGGCCACTGTGATCCATGCTGCTGAAAGAATTGCCTGGCCCGGAGAACACCACGGCCTGCTGGTCTTCCGTAGCAGGAGTGAGCATGATGCCGTAATTCGGCTTGCCGGCTTTCCATTCGCGCACAGCCTGAGAAATATCCCACTCTACCCAGTCCATCTTGCCGGATACATCCTGAGTATCTATGATCACCATCTCTGTCGGCCTGGTGTTCCATGTCTTTTTGCTGCCGCGCCAATCGCTCTGGATGTAGCAGGCGTTGATCTTTGTTCCTCTTGGAATATTGTCGTCGTATTGAAACGCCTTCAGCTTTCCTGTAACTATGGCATCATCAGGCAGACCTGCAAAGTCATAATCTATCTTGACATACGAGCGCGTCTGTCCATACACTATATCTCCGACTCCTACCAGCTCTCCCTGCTCAAAGCCTACATACAAAAATGGCACTCCTGCATGGGATACATCAGGTCCTGCCGAGCCCGGATACTGCAGGGAAGAACCGTTTTCGATAAAGCCGTACTCCATATTGCTGTTATTGAGCTCTATCACCGGGTCTATCACGACCGGATACGCTCTTTCGGGCGCATTGAGCCACTCCCGGTCTGCTTTAACCGTCAGAATGTCGCCTTCGAGCGCCAGAAAAACTCCGACGCTTATTTCTCCCTGATTATCAGTCATATACGGAGCGCTGAGCGCGAAGAAAGGCTCCCCGTTATTTTCTGCTCCCGCTTTGAAGGCTAAGAGCCTGTTGTCCTTAAGCTCATATGTAAGCTCGCCCTCGCTCCTGAGCTCATATTTGAATTCAGCCCTTTCTACCGGCCGGTTTAAAATTATATCCTCTTTAACTCCCGCCCCTTTGGCTGTATACTGAAGATCTATCCCGGCGGCTACTCCATTGTACCTAAGAGAAGTGCTGCCCTTGACCGCATTCTGCAGCTGGCCGAAAAGCGGCCGCAGCTCAAGGTTCACGCCATCCTTTTCTATGGTTATCCCCTGTCCCTCTTCAGGCAATATGAGGTTGTAGGCGTTCTCCCCGTTTACATATCCGCCGCCTTCTGCTCTGAGCGTGTTGTCTACGGCTCTTTCCCTGCCGTTTTCGTCCTCATACGTCAGCGGGTCTGCCTGATAACGGGTAAGATATGTATCATCCTCAAGAAGGTACGTAATGCTGTTTCTGTCCCTTGCCAGCTCAACTCCATCGGTGTCGCTCAGCAGGATGTGCTCGTATTCTACAGGCTCACGCCTGATCACCTGCGCCTGCGCCTCTATCTCCTCCCAGCTGTTTTCGCCCGTGAGCGGTGTGAATGCTGTGTTGGCCTCTGCCTCGCCGCTGATGGCAAGTGCCGCCACAGGCAAGCTGGTCCAAAGCAGTGTCGAGGCTAAGAAAAGCGCTGTATATTTTCTCAACTTTTTCATCTTTGTTCCTCCTCTTGTGCTTTCTCTCCTGACAGAACCGCCAGCGTAAAGGTGATACAGGCCGCACTGGCAAAGGCTGAGAGCACGACCGCGCCGGCTGCGCTCTCCATACCTGCTGCCAGCCTGCCGGCTGCTGCCGCCAGAAGAACGGTCAAAAGGAGGATGAAATATTTTCTCTTCGCCAGTACCAAACCCGCCTGCAGATAGTTTTTTGTGTCCTGTGCAAGGCTGACAAAAAAACCTGCCAGCAGCGGGTAAAGCAGGCAGGTTACCAGGGTGGCAAACCACGAAATATATGCAACTATCTCCGGCAGAGCGGCTTTGCCTGCAAACAGGGCATAAAGCGCTGCAGCGCCAAGTCCTGAAAGCAGACCGCTCAGCGCCAGCAGCGCGGCAAACAGCGCCAAAAAAATCAGCATCCGCTTGCCCTGCTCTCCAAGCTTCCGCCTGTGTACGCCGGCCTTCAGAATGGAAAACGTGTAGAACAAAGGGATGCTCAATATAATTTCGGCTGTATATCTGCTCAGGACGCTGTCGCCTCTTTCTGCCAGCGCCAGCACGCCCAGGCACGATAAAACGACTGCTTCAAAGGCAATGACAAGCAGAAGCTTCTTGCCGAACGCTTCTTTTAACATCTTTCCCCTCCTATTTTGTTTTACACACACTTGTTTCTTGCAGGCATATTTTACCTGCTACGCTTTTCCTTTATTTTACACAATCCTTGCGCTGCCGTCAATCAAAAAACTTTTAGCCCGGGCGAAAGAAGTCCGCGCGCCCAGGCTCAGCCTCTGAGCTCGTAAGCCTTGTATTCCCTGCGCACCTTATAGCCAAGCGAAGAAGCCAGCCTGGCCGATTCGATATTGTGCGCATCCCAGTGCGGATAAAGCCCGCGATCCAGGCACTCGTATACCAGCCGCGCGCCGCATATGCGGGCCAGACCCCGGCGCCGGCGGTCGTGGCGGGTGTCGATCTCAATCTCAATTTCGCTGTCAAATACCACGTACGAAGCGGCCCCGGAAACAGGTGCGCCGTCCTCTGTAACGACAAAGCCCAGCGCGCCCAGGCGGCGGAAATCAGCGAAGCTGCGGCAGCCGGCGGTCAGATCGCAGCTCCAGCCATCAGCCCGGCAGCGCGAAAAAAGCTCTTCGTCCATCTCCCTAAGCTCCCGGCTTCTGCCCTTCGCATCCGGCGCGTCAGGCGCGTCAGGCGCGGCTGGCGCAGAAGAAGCAGAGGACGCGGCAAGCACAGGCGCGGAAAACAGCCGCTCAAGATGCTCTCTGTCAGCCGTCCCGGTATCCAGCGTCATCGCTCTTCTTGTTATCTCTTGGAGGCGCGTGCCAAAGGTCTTCTCTATCAATTGTTCCCATTCTCTGCTTGACGGCACGAGGACGCGAAAGCCGTCGCCATCTACGTCTTCTGCTTTTGTTTCTTTTTCTGCTTCTGCACCTGCGCCGCTTTTGGCCGCTTTCTGCACGCCTTGAAACAGCACGGCGGCGTCTGCCCGGCCGCCGCAGAACACGAAATCGCCGATCACTGCCGCTGCCGAAGAAGGCGCTTTGGGATCGTCGGTTATGAGCTCTCCCTGCTGGCCGGCCAGGCAGGCTTTCAGCATCGGGCTTTCGCACGCACCGAACATCTCGGCAAGCTCGCCGCCTACGGCTTTCGGCTTTGTGCCTGTTTTCGGCCTTGATCCGGCCGCATCGCAGTCCGCCACATACATGCGCTCCCAAAGCCCGCTTTCGTCGCGAACCATGGTCAGGAAGCGCCAGCCGTAACGCTCATAAAACGAATCGTGGTCGGTGACCAGATAAAGCTTCTCGATCCCGCAGGCGGCCATATCGCTGCGGGCAAGCTCCAGCAGGCAGCCGGCGATGCCGCGGCCGCGCCAGTTTTCTTCCACATACAGAGCGCACAGATTTGGCGTAAGCTCCGGGCGGTCATGAAAATCGTTATCGATTATCCCCGCTCCCGCCACGATCTCGTCTTTTTCATCTATGACAAGATACCAGCGCGGTACTGCCCTGCCGCCGCAGGCTGCTTCCATGCTTTCAAGATAAGCCTCGGCCGGCACCGCCCACTTGTCCGAAAACCAGCCGGCCGCCCGTTCCATCAGCTGCAAATCTTCCTCTATGCGCATCAGGCGCAGGCCCGGCCTAAAATATGCGTCTCTGTCCGCTCTCTGTTCCATTTCTTTCCTCCGCGAATATGTCATCAGGAATATTATATACTTTGCCGCCTTCGCCCGGCAAGCTTCACTTGCAAAGCTGCGGCTGATTTGTTATCCTAAAAGCAGGCAAACAGTTTTGCCGCAAGATGAGGAGGTTATAAAATGTATTGCACAAAAAAGATTACTGACGACCTGATCTGGGTCGGCGCCAATGACCGCCGCCTCTCCATGTTTGAAGGAGTTTACTCGGTGCCGAAGGGCGTTTCATATAATTCATATCTTTTAAAAGACAACATCAACGTGCTTTTCGACACGGTGGACAAGGCCGTGGGCGAGACGTTTTTCCAGAATCTTTCGCACGGGCTGGCGGGCGCTCATCTCGACTTCGTGGTCATCCAGCACATGGAGCCCGACCATTCGGCGACGCTTTCGGAGCTGCTGCTTCGCTACCCCGACGTAAAGGTAGTCTGCAACAGCAAGATTCTGGAGATGATCAAACAGTTTTTCAACGTCGATCTTTCTTCAAGAGCCTTTATCGTCAAGTAAGGCGATACTCTGAACACCGGCAGACACGTGCTAAGGTTTTTCATTGCGCCGATGGTGCACTGAACGGAGGTCATGTTAACTTTCGACGAGTGCACCGGCACACTGTTCTCC
>CALWNX010000010.1 GCA_944382925.1 uncultured Clostridia bacterium
ATGGGCCTGAGGATGGGTTCTAACGAAGAGGTGACGGAAAATCTCAGCACCATCGGTCTGGCGGCCCTGCTGATGACGGCGGCGGTAATGATCTGTTCGATCGCCGCAATCTTTCTGGTGCGCAAAGCCTTTGGCATCGACCGCTACGGCCGCCTGCGCGAGCAGGCGGCCGCAGCCGCCGGAGCCGGCCGCGCCGGCGGGCGCGGCGCTGTGAATTCGGCCGCCGCTGGCGTTTCTGAGGTCGCGGGCGTTTCTGAGGCCGCGGCCGGTGTGGCGGCGAACGCGGCGGACCTGGAGGGTGCGGCGGGCATGGCTGAAAGCGCGCTGCTTGAGGAAACCGAGGCGGAAATTGAGCGGGAAAAGAAGGGCGGCAATTTGATGACGCTGCTGATCATCATCGCCGTGACTGCCGGCATGCTGCTCGGCTATTTTCTGATCAGAGATGTCTTCGCCGGCCGCATGGAAGAGTTTGAAGCGGCGGCCGGCCTGGGCATCAAGCTGGGCCTGTGCCTGCTGTTGATCTTCGTCGGCCTGGATCTGGGCCTTGACGGCACTGTGATCGCTAACTTCCGCCGAGTGGGCCTGCGCATCCTGGCTTTCCCGGCCGCGGTAATCATTGGCACGCTGATAGGCGCGCTGGCGGTCTGCCCGCTGCTTGCGCTCAGCCTGCGCGAATGTCTGGCCGTGGGCTGCGGCTTCGGCTGGTATACGCTGGCGCCGGGCATCATCATGGAGGCAGGTCACCTGACCGCCAGCGCGGTCTCTTTCCTGCACAACGTGATGCGCGAGCTGTTTTCGATTATCCTGATTCCGCTGGTGGCCAAAAAGATCGGCTACATCGAGACTACGGGCATGCCGGGAGCGGCGGCCATGGACGTCTGTCTGCCGATCGTGGAAAAATCGACCCGCAGCGACATTGCGGTCTATTCGTTCGTTTCCGGCGTCATCATGAGCATCCTCGTGCCGGTGCTGGTGCCGCTGATGATCGGCTAGTGCAGGCGGCCGCCCGCGCGCCTGGCTGGTTGCTCCGCGTGGCCGCCGGGATTGGCCGCCTCGTGCGGCCGCCGGTGTGTCCGGAGATTGGCCAACCCCACGCGGCCGCCGGCTGATTACTCTCTATTGCATCAAAAACATTGTCTTAAGAATACAGAGGACAAAATTTTCTTCTCCTTTTAGCAGAAGCGATAGGTGAAAGGGAATTTTACTCGCGGGTAGGCTCGCAAGCCAACCGAAAAAAGAGTTTTGAGAGACAAACTCCGGCTATGACGGGCTCCTGCCAGGCTGTTTTATTCTTGAGACTGAAAATAAAAGGCGAAAGAGAATAAAATTTTGTCCTCTGTTCCCTTTCAGGCCTGATCCGACCGGGTTAGAGGAGAAAAAGGCGACGGCCACCCGACGGCCGCCCGGCGGTCGCCCGACGGCCGCCCGGCGGTCGCCATAATGAACTATAGCGGGCGGCCGCAGCCGCCGGTGACCCGGCGGCTGGCCGGCCTCCGCACGGAGGCCGGCCGGGCAGGCTAGATGATCTTGGTGGTCCAGTCCTCGACGTTGAGGATGCGGGTCGTAAAGCTCTCATAAAAAGAAGGATCGTGGGAAACCAGCAGGATGGTGCCCGGATACTCTGTGAGGGCTTTTTTCAGTTCTTCCTTGGCCTCGACGTCGAGGTGGTTGGTCGGTTCGTCGAGTACCAGCCAGTTGTGCTCGCGGTTCATGACGATGGCCAGCCGGACCTTGGCGTTCTCACCGCCGCTGAGCACGCGCATCTGGCTGGTGATGTGCTCGTTGGTAAGTCCGCACTTGGAAAGGCACAGGCGTACTTCCCTGTTTTCCATGGCCGGATATTCGTGCCAGAAGGTGTCGAGAGCTGTTTCCTGCGAGTCGTGGGCGGCTTCCTGCTCGAAATAGCCAGGCAGCAGATAATCGCCCAGCTGGACCTGACCGCTGAGAGGCGGGAGCAGGCCGAGGATGGTTTTCAGCAGCGTGGTCTTGCCCAGACCGTTGGTACCGGTGATGGCGATCTTTTCGCCGCGTTCGATCGTGAAGGAAACCGGCCTGGTCAGAGGCGTATCGTAGCCGATGACGAGATCCTTTGCTTCGACCACGAAGCGGCTCGGCGTGCGTCCCATGAGAAAGCGGAATTCCGGCTTGATTTTCTGCTGCGGCTTTTCCAGAATTTCCATCTTGTCGAGCTGGCGCTGGCGTGAATGTGCCATGCCGCGCGTAGCCACGCGGGCCTTGTTGCGGGCGATGAAGTCTTCCAGCCGTTCGATCTCGGCCTGCTGTTTCTGGTAGGCTTTGAGCTGTTGCTCTTTCTGCACGGCGTACATGCGCTGAAAATCCTCGTAGTTGCCGCTGTAGCGTGTGAGGGTGCCGCCGTCGAGGTTGTAGATGACGTTGACGACGGAATTGAGAAATTCCATGTCGTGGGAAACGAGGATGAAGGCGTTTTCGTATTCCTGCAGGAATCTGGTCAGCCAGAGGATGTGCTGGTGGTCGAGATAGTTGGTCGGCTCGTCGAGGATGAGGATCGAAGGGTTTTCCAGCAGCAGCTTGACCAGCAGGACTTTGCTGCGCTGCCCGCCTGAAAGCTCCGCTACGTCGCGGTCGAGGCCGATGTCCGCAAGCCCCAGTCCGCCGGCGACTTCTTCGATGCGGGCGTCGAGCTGATAGAAGCCGCCTGTTTCCAGCAGCTGCTGTATCTCGCCGGCTTCTTCCATCATGCTGTTGATTTCTGCTTCGCCGGCTGTGGTCATCTGCTCGTAAAGCCGCAGCATTTCCTGCTCCATCTCATACATATCGTCGAATGCTGTTCGCAGCACGTCTCTGATGCTCATGCCGCTTGCAAGCGTGCTGTGCTGGTCGAGGTAGCCGGCCTTGACATGACGCGACCAGCTGATCTTGCCCTGATCGGGGGCCAGCTTGCCGGTGATTATATTCAAAAATGTGGATTTGCCCTCGCCGTTGGCACCGATGAGGCCGATGTGTTCTCCCTTCAGCAATCGAAAGGAAGCGTCCTCCAGTATCTGTCTGGCGCCAAAGCCGTGGGTCACGTTTTCTGCTGTCAGTAAGCTCATATGTGTTTCTCCTTTTACCAGGCGCCGCCTGCTTTTCCGGCACGGCCTGCTTGTTCGGGCGCCGCCTGTCTTTCGGGCGCCGCCTGCGGCGACGCCGTAGCTTCTATGATACCACAGATTTGTGCGTTTTCAATGCTTTCCGGCAAAAAACAATTTGTCGCATCAAAAAGTAAACAAAATATGTTGGTGAAATGTAAGAGGACAAGATTTTTTTCTCCCTGCCTGGATTTTGCCGGTGCGGAGAAAAGAGCGGACAAAGAATTGTTCTCTCGACGCTGCTATGAGGTACTCTGCGAAAAAGAATGGCAGCAAACAAGATACTCAAGCTGCGTTTATCATGCTGGAAGGTCATTATATTGTTCTTGGCCGCGTGCTGCTAAGGCCGTAGTGGAAATCGTTTTTCTTTAAAGGCATATTTAGGAACAGCAAAGAAAAAAATCTTGTCCGCTGTTTTCGCAGAGGCGGTTTTCGGTCCTTTCGAGAAAAAAACCTTGTCCTCTGCTGCCAGCGACTGTCGCCGGTCGCCGCGGCCTTGGGACGCCGATCGCTGCCGCCGGTCGCCGCTGCCAGGGCCTGCAACCGATCGCCGCCACTGAAGCAACCTTGCGCATTGCCACAAGCAAATTAAAACCGCTATAAACGCTGATATTGCAACGCTCATAGCGGTTTTGCCGATACTGTTATATCTTATTAAAAGCCAATAGGCCTGCTTTTAAGCCGGCGGTTGAACGCTCAGCCCGCCCGCGCATCAGCTGAAATATCTGAACACGCCCTTTACCTTGCCGAGAATCTTGACATCGTTGACGATGATCGGGCTCATCGCGGAATTTTCCGGCTGCAGCCTGATGTGGCCATCCTCACGGTAGAAGGTCTTGACGGTGGCTTCGCTCTCGAAGCCGTCGATCATCGCCACCACGATCTCGCCGTTGTTGGCCGTCTCGGCCTGCTGGACGAGGATTAGGTCGCCGTCCATGATGCCGGCCTCGATCATACTCTCGCCGCGAACCTTGAGCATGTAGTTGGTGCCGGAGGCGGCGTATCTGGCCGGCAGCGGAAAGCTGTCCTCAATGTTCTGCTCTGCCAAAATCGGCGTACCGGCTGCTACGCGGCCGACGATCGGAATGTCGACGATGTCGTGGCGGGCAGGACCGCCGGCGTAAGAGGTGTGTCCCTGATCTTCGCTGGGATCCACCACCATCAGAGCGCGCGGTTTGGAAGGGTCCTTGACCAGATAACCGTGTCTGACAAGGTTCTCGATGTCCTTGTGCGCTGTAGAGGTCGATCTGATGCCGAGAGCCGCGCAGATCTCGCGCACTGTCGGCGGATAGCCCTTGGTGCGGATTTCTTCTTTCATATAATCGAGAATTTTCTGTTCGCGTTCCTTTAACTCTGCCATAAGCCGTACCTCCTGTTTTTCTTACTGATAATATAACATAAAAAGAACAGGATGTAAACAGGTGTTCACGAATTTAAAAAAGTTTTTTGCCTTCGCGTGCCGGGAGAGTTATAATAAAAAGAAGCAAGAAGATTTAAGCAAAAGGAGAAAACAAAGATGGATTTTTCAAAAGTGAGCGAGGAATTGAAAAAGCGTGGTTACGAGGTAAGCGTTTTTGATACGGGCAGGGAAGCGGCAGAATACCTGAACGGCAAGATAGATGCTGAGACCGTGGGCATCGGCGGCTCCGCGACGGTGGAAAAGATCGGCTTGTACGAGCTGCTGGCGACGCATAACGAGGTTTTCTGGCACTGGAAGCAGGATCCGGGTACGGCGCGCAGAAAGGCGATGAGCGCGCAGGTGTATGTTACTTCTGCGAACGCGCTGGCGGAAACGGGGGAAATCATCAATATCGACGGCGTCGGCAACAGAGTGGCGGCCACGCTTTTCGGCCATGAAAAAGTGTATTTCGTGATCGGACGCAACAAGCTGGCGGCAACCTATGAAGAAGCCGTCTGGCGTGCGCGCAACGTGGCGGCGCCCGGGCGGGCCAGACAGCTGGGACGAAAGACTCCCTGCGCTGCCGGCGAGCCGAAATGCTACGACTGCCAAAGCCCCGAGCGGCTTTGCCGCGGCATGGTAGTGCTCTTTGGCCCGATGTCAGGCATGAAAGCCGAGGTCGTGCTCATAGATGAAGAGCTGGGGCTTTAGCTATGCAGCAGAAAACCGGGCGCAGGCGGGCGGCCGCAGAAAGATCGGTCTACAGCCCCGGAATTTCGATGCGCAGGATGAAAATCGCCGCCAGACCTAAAATCCACGGCAGGGCGATCACCGGGATGAGGATGATCGCCTTGTGGTTTTCGTAATGGTATTCGCCCCAGGAAAAGAGCTTGCGCGGGTTTTCCAGGTAATACAGCTCCAGAATTGCCGGCGGGCGGGTTGGCTCTTTGAAATAAGCCTTGTATTCCTTTTCTTCGCCGTCCAGAGTATACTGGTAGGTGGCGTACCAGTCGTACTTGGCGGCTTCCTGGCCGAGCGGATAACGCTCGATCAGCTTGCTTTTGATGACATGGCCGCGGCTTATGGCTATATCGCGCTTGCGGTCCCAGCTGAGTCTGTAGTGGACTTTTCGGTAGAGCGGAATGGCCAGGACATAACCCAGCACCAGTACAACCAGCACGACACCCCACTTGATCCAGTTGACGGGGTCGTCGGTAAACGTGCGGTAAAAAGCTTCTTTCATATCAGCGTTCATGCCATCACCTCCTGTTTGCTATCAATGTAACACAGAAAAGGTTTTTATTCAAGTATGCGGCCGTCTGTGCTGATCGTCACCACCTGCCACGGGATCAGCTTGCCGCTGGCCTTAAGCGCCTTTCTGGCCGCCATTTCCAGCCCGCCGCAGCATGGCACTTCCATGCGCGCGATGGTCACGCTTTTGATGTCGTTTTGCGTCAGGATGGCGGTGAGCTTTTCGCTGTAGTCGCCTTCGTCCAGCTTCGGGCAGCCGACCAGAGTGATCCTGTCTCTGATAAACTGCCGGTGGAAATCGCCGTAAGCATAAGCCGTGCAGTCGGCGGCGATCAGCAGGTCTGCACCGTCGAAATACGGGGCCCTGACCGGCACCAGCTTAATCTGTACCGGCCACTGCGAAAGACAGCTTTCTACGGCGGCCTTTGCTTCACCGGCCGGCGCGGCGTTCTTTTCGCTGCTCTTTGCCTCTTTGCTTACGATCACGGTGGCGTGATCGTAAGCCGCGGCTTCCCTTTCTTCAAAGGTGATGGCTCCTGTCGGACAGGCCGGCAGACAGTCGCCCAGACCGTCGCAGTAATCTTCGCGCAGTAGCCGGGCCTTGCCGTCCACCATGCCGATCGCGCCTTCATGACAGGCTTCAGCGCAGATGCCGCAGCCGTTGCACTTTTCTTCGTTTATTTTAATTATCTTCCTGATCATTCTTTTGCACCTCTATCTTAAAAATATTTATTACTTCGCTGTCGGGGCAGCAAAAACATATGTCGCCCTGCTTGTTGGCCGGCAGACTGCCGCCGTAACGCAGGATGTCGACAAAGGGGAAAGCGACGTGCATCGCCATCGGGCAAAGCCGGCCTCTTTCCGTGTCAAAATCGAAGCTGTCGCCGATCTGATGGCCGCGGTGGCAGCCGCTTTCGCCCTTGCGGTCGACAAGCGTGATCGTGATCTTCGGTTTCATCAGTTCCACCTCCTCGCAGGCTGTAAATTTTTCATTGCCTTTATGGGTAGATTATAGTACGATAAAGAAAACAAAACTGTTGTTTTTACAACAAAATGAGG
>CALWNX010000011.1 GCA_944382925.1 uncultured Clostridia bacterium
AGGGAAAGGTGTCTGATACAATTCCCGGTTGGGGAGATGCAATTGTATGGGGCGAATTTCATAAATCAGGTGAGTACCCTATTTATTGGGACTAGGGTCCATCAACACTTTTTGTCCTATAACCCGCTGCTTGCGTAGCAAGCTACGGCTACAGCACATGGATGAAATGCTCGCGTTCCTTCTCAAATTCGATGCGGTGGTGCGGCGTATTGATGCCAGGCGCGCCGCCTGTATGCAGAAAGATAACCTTTTCGCCCTGGCGAATCTCGCCTTTCCTGACCATCTCCAGCAGGCCGGCGAAAG
This sequence comes from uncultured Clostridia bacterium, assembly GCA_944382925.1. Classification (GTDB taxonomy): domain Bacteria; phylum Bacillota; class Clostridia; order Peptostreptococcales; family Anaerovoracaceae; genus Fimisoma. The sequence goes on from CALWNX010000011.1 coordinate 304, forward strand.
CCTTTCCGGTATAGCAAGGATCGAGGATGATGGCCTCCTTTTCGGCCATATAATAGATGGCCTGACGCACCTCATGGCAGGCGTTGTTGTAGGCGCCGCGATCATAAGCGGTCACAAGCTCCAAATCCTCGCCGGAGGCCTGGCGGGAAAGACCATAGCGATCGCGCATGCGATCGTAATAAGACAGCGCCGTGCTCTTTATGTCGGCGTAAGGCATGATTGAAATGCCGGTCAGCTTCAGAGGGAGCTCTTCGTTGATGATAGCTGAGAAAAGGCCCATATAAGTGCCCATGCTGCCGACAGCGTCGATTATACGTGCACCCTCCAGCGCGGTTCCCGCAATCTGCGCGGCAATTTCCTGCGCACATTCGTAATAACCGAGAGCGCCAAGCTCGTTGGAACCGCCGATAGGGATAAAATACACTTTTTCCCCCTGCGACTCGTAGCTTTCGATAATGCCCGGCAGAATTTCATCATAGACCTGGCTGTCGCTTTTTCCTGCTTCTGAACCTTTGATCCACACATCACAGCCCATGATGCCGTCCAGCAGCAGATTGGCCGAAAGCTCACCCGGATAATCGCCGACACAGACGATGCTGCCCTTGAGGCCGTATTTGCGGGCAACTGCCAAGGTGAGACGACCGTGATTGGTCTGCACGCCGCCGAGCGTAAGCAGCATGGTGGCGCTTTGTTCTTGTGCCTCCTTCAGCAGGTATTCGAGCTTCCGCAGCTTGTTGCCGCCCATAGCAAGCGGAGTCAGATCGTCGCGTTTGATGTAAAGCTCAATGCCCAGCTCAGCTGAAATGGTGGGCAGATATTCGATCGGGGTAGGCAGGTGAAGAATGATTTCTTTTTCGCGTCCTAACAGCATGATGTTCCTCCTTGTGTTATGCAGGTTGCGTTACATTCTGATAAGTTATTCTCATTTTAACATATCTGTGGTATAATTGCAGTGTAAAATTTAAGACAGGAGGAAAATAAAATGGCATTCATTGATAAACTGGGACAGGTAGCCAACAAGATGGGCGAGGTAGCCGGCAAGGTCGGCGAGGTGGCCGGCGAAACCTTCGATTACAGCAAGGCCAAGGGAAAGATCATTCTGGAGCGCGGCAAGATTAAGGACGTTAAAGAAGAGATCGGCGAGTATGTCTACAGCTCCATGAAGGAAACCGGCACTGTCGACATGGACAGAATCAAAGCTTTCTATGCAGAGATCGAAGAGCACCAGGCTGAGATCGACAGGCTCAACGCCGAAGCCGGCAAGAACGGCGAGGAGCTGAGCGAAGCCTTCTCGGACAAGGAAGAAGAATAAGGTACGCAGGCGCCCGGCACTCAGGCGTCCGGCATGTAGGCGCCCGGCACTCAGCATTTTTTGCTTTCTCCACTTTTTTGGTTATCGCAGCCCTGCAAGATGAATTTTGCAAAAATTTTCACCGCTTATGTAGAAAATGAAGCTCTGCCAAGTTGAAACGGTCATGAGCTTCTTTGCTTTTAGGTGGAATTAAGGCTTAGAGCAAGAAAAATGAGGTCATTTTACACGTGTGCGAGGGCGTTTTCAACTTACGACTACGCTTTTAAGCCTGAAAGAGAAGAAAAATTTTGCAAAATTCATCTTGAGACGGTTGTATTTTTGCTTTGGTTGAGAAAGCTAATTGTGCAAGTAGCAGGGCAGAGGAGCACCAACTCAGGGCACATGGGCGAGGGTATGTGTGTCACAGAAAAAAACTATCCACCATTACCAACACATTTTGTCCTATACGCCCAGATCATACCTTTTTTTCAAAGACGTTATGACAGCGGCTGCAGGTCACGCGAATCTTGCCTCTGCCCTTGGGCGCGCGCAGCAGCTGGCCGCAACCGGGACACTTGAAATACCGGTAGTGCTTGCGGTCGCGGGCGGCAAAGGAACGCAGCGGCAGAGCGATATAGGTCACATACCACTCGTTTTCGGCCCGCCGGCGGGCGATGTTGCGCGAAAAAGCGCGGAAATACACATATATGAAGATTATCAGCGTCAGCGTGCCGAGAATTCTGCCGGGTACAAAAAGATCGGCGAGGATGAACACGACGGCCAACAAAATAAGACCCTGACAGAAGTTGTCAAAGCCGTTGCGACCCATCATGAACTGCGCCAATCTGTATCTGAAATTTCCCATTTAAATTCCCCCTTGTGTACTATTAAATACTGTAAACTTGCGGGAAGCGAAAGTCAATGGGATTTCCAATAAACCACGAAAACTTCACATTCTGATCGCCAGATACTTTCCGTCGGCGAGCTTGAGGCCGGCTTGGCAGTCGCGCAGAAAGCGAAACGTAACCTGCGGATAATGCCGGCTGAAAAAACGGCGGTTTTCGCTGCGGTGGCCGAAGAGGTTAGCGCGGCTTTTTTCGTTGCTGATAAGGGCGATCACGATGCGTTCGTCGCGTCCGTCGCCGTCATCAGCAGTGGCATTTTTTGTGCCTGCGCCGGCGAGCAGAGCGTCGATCTGCGTACAGAGATCCTCGCGGGCGATCAGCCCCTCGACCAGCTGGCGAAAGGCGGGATGAAAGGTGCCGGCCGTGTTGCGCTCGTCAGTCATGATGTCGCTGGACTTAAGTCCCACGCGGATGACGTTGATGCCGGCTTCCGTGAGGATCCTGTACATGGCCGCCGTGCGTCGCACCGCTTCCTCCTCGGTCAAGGGTACATAGAGCCCTGCTTCCATCATTTCATAAAGCCGGGTGTCCCTGATGACCACCGTCGGATAAAGACGCGCCAGCTGCGGCTTCAGAGCGGCCGTTTCGCGGGCCGAAAAGAGGTCAAATTCTTCCGTATCGCCCGGCAGGCCGATCATCAGCTGCAGCCCCAGCGTAAAACCGTATTCCTTGATCAGGGCGCAGCTCTCGTATATGCAGGCCGCGTCGTGACCGCGGCCGGAGGCCCTGAGCACGGGATCGGCAAAGGACTGCACGCCCAGCTCGATCACGTCCACGCCGTAGCTTTTGAGATTGTCGAGGATCGGTACGGAGATGTAATCGGGCCGCGTAGAAAGATGAATCTTTTCGATCACGCCCTGCTCCTTGTAAGCGCGGGCGATGGCAAGAAAGGCGCTCTGCTCCTTAAGCGGCAGCCCCGTAAAGGAACCGCCGAAGAAGGACAGCTCGATGGTCTCAAGCTTCATAGCAGACAGAGTCGACATGTAGTCATCCACTGTTCTTGCGATGTCCTCTGCGCTCACGGAAGCGCCGTGCGCGGTAATCTTGCGCTGATTGCAGAAAACACAGTCGTGCGGACAGCCCCGGTGGGGGATGAAGATCGGAATAATAGCGTGCTTCTTCATGCTCTCTCCTCGATGATGGAGCCGATGTCGGTCAGCGGGTAGTCGCGGAAAAAGACGACACGGAGGCCTCTATTTTCGATAAACTCCCTGATCGCGGCATAGTCGCTGTGCTGGCTCAGATCGCCGTTGAAGATGACCTCGTCGCCGACCCTTCCGGAAGCACCGCCCAGAAAACCATACTGGTAGCCTTCGATGAGGACCTGCGCCTTGGCGATCGGCAGCACCTCCAGACCGGCGGCCGCGGCAGCCCTTTCGATACCCTTATCTGCCGTGATGATGGACTTTTCGTCGACGACCACACAATTGCACTTGGAATAGCCCTGCGATACGTGGATGACGGTCTGCCCGGCTTTTTCCACAGCCGAAAGCAGATCAGGCGCAGTATGGTTTAAATTGTGAATAAAAAAATGGCCCGTTGAGCAGCCGTTATAGATAGAATCGCCGGGATAGCTGGGGAGCAGGAGCGAAGGATCGCCGTGAAAGACCGTGTCCCCGAGGCAGCACATATATATGTCGGGATGGCTGGCGATCGCCTTGCTCATGCCCGCGCGCGCCTTGACGAAGGAAACGCTGTGACCGCGCTCTCTGAGATACTCCGGCAGGATTGCATTTGCCTGGCTGCTGATAAAGATTCTGCTCATAGTCCTATTATACACGAAAGTATAAAGAATTTACAATGGTTTGCGAAAGTAAATTACAAGAATTGATGTAGTATGATATAATAGGCGCAGAAGAAAGATTAAGCACGAAAGGAAGCTTGCAAGAATGGAACGTATCGGCAACGACTGGGACGGTTTGCTGGCAGATGAGTTTGCCAAGGAATATTTCGGAAAACTGGAGGCTTTTGTAGAAGGAGAAAGGAGCCGCGGCGAGGTTTATCCGCCGGCAGAGGATGTTTTCAACGCCCTGCGCTTTTCCGCGTATGAAGAAACCAGGGTCGTGATTCTTGGCCAGGATCCTTATCACGAGCCGGGGCAGGCGCACGGCCTTTGCTTTTCGGTGAACAAGGGCGTCAAGATCCCGCCTTCGCTGGTCAACATATATAAGGAAATCGAGCGCGACCTGGGCATACTGGAGCCGGCGCACGGCTATCTGGCGCAGTGGGCCGGGCAGGGCGTGCTGCTGCTCAATACCGTACTCACGGTGCGAAAGGGAGAAGCCAACTCGCATCGCGGGCAGGGCTGGGAGACCTTCACCGATCGGGTGGTTACCCTTTTGAACGAGCGTACAAAACCGTTGGTTTTCATTCTCTGGGGCGCCAACGCCAAAGCAAAGCAGGCGCTGATCACAAACAAGGAGCACCTGATCCTGACCGGCTCGCATCCGAGTCCGCTGTCGGCGCACAGCGGCTTCTTCGGCGGCAGCTATTTCAGCCGCGCCAACAGATTTTTAGAGCTGACCGGCCAGCAGCCGGTAGACTGGCAGCTTACATGAAGAATGCAGGCTGCCAGTTTTCGTAATAACAGGGACGCTTGAATTTAGCCTTCGGCAAGACCGAGTTCGATGATGCGGCTGATGACGTCGCGGTAGGCCAGGCCGACGCCGGCCAGCATCTTCGGGAAGCGGCTCACCGAAGTGAAGCCCGGAATGGTGTTGATCTCGTTGAAGACGATCTTGCCCTCAGGCGTGAGGAACATGTCGATGCGGGCGTAGCCCTCGCAGCCGAGCGCCTTGAAGAGCACGCGGCCGGCCTCCTTGATGCGTTCTTCCGTAGCAGCGTCTATGCGCGCCGGCGTATGTATCTTTGAATCGACGCCGGTGTATTTTCTGGTGTAATCGAAGAAGCAGCCGGTATAAAGCTCGATTTCGTCGACGCGGCCGACAATATCGTCGGCGCTGCCGTTGCCGATGATGGAGCAGCCGACCTCAAAGCCGGGGATCCTTTCCTCGATGATGACCTCGCTGTCGTATTCGAGCGCCAGTCTGACGGCGTCCATCACCTGCTGCGGCTCGTCGACCACGGAGATACCGTAGGAAGAACCGGCGTTAACGGGCTTTACGAAGAGCGGATAAGTAAGACCGGCAAGGCGCGCCATCACGTTTTCCTCGCTAAAGGCGCTGCGGTCGACGGTCCCCGGCAGGCCGAGGCTGACGGCCTTAGGCACGGCAATGCCAGCTTCCTCGGCGATCACGTGAGCGCGGTATTTGTCCATGCACAGGGCCGAGGACATGACGCCGCAGCCCATCAGCGGGATGCCGGCCAGCTTGATCAGCCCCTGCACCGTGCCGTCCTCGCCGTTCTTGCCGTGCAGCACCGGGAAGACGCCGTCAAGCCTGGTGAAGACCGGCCCCTCCTCAGTAAGCTCCATCATACCGTGCACGCTTCTGTCGGGCACGATATAGGCCTTGATCAGAGAAGCCTTGTCGTCCTGCCACGAATCGTCGATTATATTCTCGACATCGCCGTAGTAACGGAACCAGTCGCCTTTTTCCGTGATGCCGATCGGCACGGGCTCGTATTTTTCACGGTCGATGTGGCTGAGGATGCCGTAGCTTGACTTGAGCGAGATACCGTACTCGCTGGAACAGCCGCCGAAGAGCACGGCGATCTTTTTCTTGTCCATAATTGCTCCTTTGCTTTACTCTATTTGAGATTATCCGGATTGAGGCCCTTAAGCTCGTCGATGACGAAAAGGCCGTCCTTGCGCACCAGCACATCGTCGAAGTAAATCTCGCCGCCGCCGTATTCCGGCCGCTGGATCATCACCAGATCCCAGTGTACCGCCGACTGGTTGCCGTTGTAGGCGTCCTCGTAGCATTTGCCCGGCGTGAGGTGGAAGCTGCCGCAGATCTTCTCGTCGAAGAGCGTGTCCTTCATCGGGGAAAGCACGTAAGGGTTGACGCCGATGGCGAATTCGCCGAAGTAGCGGGCGCCCTCGTCGGTGTCGAGCAGCTCGTTGATTCTCTTGGTATCGTTGGCCGTGGCCTTGACGATCTTGCCGTTTTCGACCTCGAAGCAGATCTTTTCGTAGGTAAAGCCCTGCTCCTCGGAGAAGGTATTGTAGCTGATGACGCCGTTCATCGACTCTCTGACAGGGGCGGTGTAGACCTCGCCGTCAGGAATATTGCGCAGGCCGTCGCACTTGACAGCCGGAATGTCCTTGATGGAGAAGGAAAGGTCGGTGCCCGGACCGGTGATGCGCACCTTGTCGGTGCGGTTCATCAGCTCTACCAGCGGATCCATGGCCTTGCTCATCTTCTGGTAATCAAGCGTGCAGACCTTGAAATAGAAATCCTCGAAGGCTTCCTGTGACTGGCCGGCCAGCTGCGCCATCGAAGCGTTCGGATAGCGGAGCACCACCCATTTGGTCTTGTCTACGCGATAATCAAGCGTCGGGCTGGTCAGGCGGTAGTACATGTTCAGCTTTTCGGAAGGCACATCGGCCAGTTCGGAAACGTTTTCCCCCGCTCTGACGGCGATATAGGCGTCCATGCCCTGCATCTGAAAGAGCTGGTAGTCGTTGAGGAAAGCAATCTGCTCTTCTGTAGCGCCCAGCAGGATTTCTCTGAGGATCACGCCGTCTCTGTGGTTGACATACGGCCTTGCCCCCAGCGCGTAGGCGTCCTTGATGAGCTGGCGTACCAGCGGACGGCAACATTCGCCCTCATAATCTATGAGCACCTTCTCACCCGGCTTGAGGTCGCAGGAGTAAGCGGTGAGAACGTTTGATAATTTTTGTATTCTTTGATCCATTTTTTACCTCCTCCGATAATTTTACTGCCAATATTATAACCCAGAAGGGCGTAAATTAAAAGCGGCACTTGATTTATGACGCAAAAAATGTACAATAAAAGTATCATGAAGACTATTTTTATCATCAACCCCAAGGCGGGCAAGGGAAAAGGGCTTGCCGCCCTCAGGGAAAGAATCGCAGCGGCTGCGGCTGCATGCGGGCAGGAGGCCGGCGTCTATCTGACCAAGGGCGTGGGCGACGCGGAAAGCTTTGCACGCGCTGCGGCCGCCGAGTACGGCGGCCGTAGCGAGGAGCTTCATCTGATCGCCTGCGGCGGCGACGGCACGATCAACGAGGTCGTCAACGGCGTGCTCGGCGCTGCCGGGCCGGCCGGAAAAGCCGGGACTGCCGGCGCGGCCGGGCTGACTGACGCGGCCGGGCTGACTGGCGCTGCCGGGACGGCGGTGGGTGCGATCCCCATCGGCACCGGCAATGATTTCCTGCGCAATTTTCCCACGGCGGGCGATTTTCTCGACATCGGCGCGCAGCTTGAGGCAGCGCCTGTCTTTATCGATCTGCTCAAATACAGCGGCGAGCTTGACGGCCGCAGCGCCGAGCGCTATTGCGTCAACATGTTCAACATCGGCTTCGACAGCAACGTCGCCGACCTGACCGCCCGTCTCAAGCGTTACCCGCTGCTTTCGGGCAGTTTGGCGTATCTGGCGGCGGTAATCGGCATGCTGGTGAAAAAGAAGGGCGCTAGCTTGCGCATCGAGCTGGACGGGGAAGAGGTCTATGCCGGCCCGCTGCTGCTGACGGCGCTGGCGAACGGCTGCTACTGCGGCGGCGGAATCAAGAGCTCTCCGCGCGCTCTGCCTGACGACGGCATTATGGATGTGAACATCATCTACGATGTCTCGCGGCGCGAATTCGTCAGCAAGTTTCCGGCCTATACGCGCGGCACGCATCTGGAGCTTAAGGACATCGACAGGCTTTTGTATTTCAGCCAGTGCAGCCGGGCGAAAATCACGCCGCTTTGCGGCAGCATGCGTCTTTGCGTCGATGGCGAGATAATGGACGCGGGCCCGATCAGCATCGAGGTAGTGCCGCGGGCGCTGCGCTTCCTGCTGCCGCCGGGAAAGGAGTAAGGAAAATGTTATTTATCGAATATCCTCAGTGTTCAACGTGCCAGCGCGCCAAAAAATGGCTCGACGAGCGGGGCATACAGTATACCGACCGCCACATAAAGGAACAGAATCCCACCTATGAAGAGCTGAAGGAGTGGCAGGCCCAAAGCGGACTGCCGCTGAAGCGTTTTTTCAACACCAGCGGCCTGCTCTACAAATCGATGCAGCTTAAGGACAAGCTGCCGCAGATGAGCGAAGAGGAGCAGCTGCGTCTTTTGGCCACCGACGGCATGCTGGTCAAAAGACCGTTGATCGTCGACGGACAGCGCGTCATGACGGGCTTCCGCCCGGCCGAGTGGGAAGAATTCTTCCGCGCAGGCTAATGGGGCTTCGGCCAAGCCGTTCTAACGTCGGGTTGACGGAGCGCTTGATGATGGTTTCCATCATCTGAATGTAATGCCTCTTCTGCATCGGTGAGATAACGTCAAGACCGAACGCACGCTCTGGTATGTTCTCAACTATGCTCCGAATTGCTTCCATATCGACTCTCTCGGAGAAACGAATGAGGGCGGCGGTGCAATCTGGGTCTTGCAGACTCTCGATATACTGGAACGGATGAATGTGAGAGTTGTCGTCCGCAAGGAAGAACGAGATGTTTGTGCCAAGGGCATCCTGTTTGATGTCTGCATCGCTTAGAACTCGCCGCTCAGATACAGACGGGTTTCGCTTGTTGAAGAAAGCGTTTCCGTTGTCGTACACCGGGGCCATTTCGGCGGTGCCGTCCTTCCTGAGAAGGACACCCCAGTTATTGTTGTTTCTATCGTTGTTGCGTATGAAGCCGTCCACGACGAACATGTCCCAGAAGCGCTCGCGGACCCCATCTACGCGCTGCAAGAGTTTCGAGTGGTCGATGATTGTAAGAACGTCCCTCAGGTACTCGCCCTGGAAGGTGCTACTTGAGCCGGAACTTCCGATAAGGGCGTTCTCGACCTCCTCGACGCTGTTCTTGATGTTACCGAACTCAATTAACTCGTGGTTTAGGTTGAAGTCCTTGCAGGCCACGACGATTTTGTTCCCGCGAAGGCCGAGCATTGTCTCGTGGACGGGGATGCCTAGGGAGGCATAAATCTGTGAGCCGATGTATTCGCTGAGAGGGCTGGTTGTATAGGAGGGAATGTGAGCGTTTCTCTTCTCTTGACCCGGAAAACCTTTAGTATTCTCCGGAAATTTCACTATCCACCTCTCGTTACTGATAATGATGCCATATTTGAAGCCGGACTTACCGCCATAGTAACCGAATAGCTCATCTCGCTCGAACTGATTCAGGTCTTTTATTACAGTTTCCATCTGCTTCTCCTTTCCCAACCTGATTTTGATTATATTGCCAGCGAAGGCACTCCGTCTGCGCAGTTTATATTTTACTATACTCCGCTCTTTTAATCAAGATTTGAAACCGTTGAAAATAAAGGATTTTTCGCACTCTGCTCGCCTTATCCCTTTATACGATTTCACACCGTTTTACCCTTGCTTCGAGAAGTTATAAGGGCAAAAGCAAGGGCAGGAAAAACTGATAACA
>CALWNX010000012.1 GCA_944382925.1 uncultured Clostridia bacterium
CAATGTGCAACGTGCAATGCGCAATGCGCTTCCTTTCTCAACTTTTTTCAAATTCAGCACGTTTCAAGTTGAATTTTGCAAAAAAATTCTCCGCTTTCATGCCAATAAGAGCATCAGCCAGTTGAAAAATGAGTTTTTTGCCGAGGCGAGCTGCCTGATGGTGCTTTTTCTTTAACACGATTTTGGTTTGATTATGCCTAAGAGGGAGCTTTCAACTTGCGGACCGGCCAGATTGCAGAAAAGAGAAGAAAATTCCTGCAAAATTCATCTTGCGCCATGCGTTTTTTCAACATAGCGGTGAAAGCTAAAAATCACAGACAGCCCCGCCAGCCCTAAATCAGCTTGATGTTGGCTTTTTGAGGCACCAAAGCTAAAACAGCCAACACCGGCGGCCAATGCCATTTCGCCCTTATGTTGTAATTAAAGAGCGATCTTGCTTTTTATTACAACATTTTCGCGCTGAACCGCCCCCACAAGGGCGATGGAAACAGCTGATGTTGTATTTTTTACAAAAGCCGCAATGGTTACAACATTTTGGTTGTAATTACGGCAGGGATTTGCAAGACATTACAACATTCACCATTATGCGAAGAGAAAACCAGCAGCACCAGATTATTTCACAAATGAAGTTGTCTGGGGTTTGTCTGTCCTCTGAGCAGCGTCCTCTGCTCAGCGGACAGGCTTTTTTTCTCGAAAGACTCAAAAAGCCGCCTTTGCGAAAACAGCGGACAAGGTTTTTTTCTCGACTCTTGCGCAATGCGCCTTTAAAGAAAAAAGCGAACGTCCGAGCCGCGACAACTTGCAACTCGGAGCAGAGAAAAGGCTGCAAAAAGGCTTTCTTCCGTGATTAACGCGCAGTCAGCAGCTCGGCATCTGCCGGATTTTTTCTTAAAGCGCCTCATAGCACTGTTGAAAGAAAAATTCTTTGTCCGCTGTTTTCGCCGCACCCGCAAAATCAAAGTGTGGAGAACAAAATCTTGTCCTCTGTCTCTCTGCACACCAGATCTTTTGCATTTAGAGAGAATCCTTACCAATCGCTGTTTTACCAACACGCGTTGTCTTCCAACATCCGCTTTCCCTGCATCAAAATTCCCTGCATCAAAATTTTTTCTGCATCAAAATTTTCTGCATCACAACATCTAGTCTGCTGCGCGCCGCTATAACAACGCGGCATACTACATCATCCGGCGCGAAACAAACACCAGGGCAAGTGTACGGGAAGCAAGCCGCGCAGGCCTTGCAAATACTGATTCTTGCCGGCAAAAAAGTAGAAAAATATTTCAAAAAAGGTCTTGCATTAATTTGACAGATAATATATACTGTAATAGCTTGCGAAAAAGGCGATGAAGCGGGAAGTTGCTGGGCTATCAGGTAATTTCCGCCGAGCATGTCCTCACTCGATGAGGGCGGAGGGATTCGCCTGGTTTTTCTCGTGTGGATAAATAATAAAAACACACGGCAGCGTGTACGGAATGCGACCTAAGCAAGCGAAACCGCTGTACACGTTGAAAACAGGGCACGCGAACCCCTTGTATAAGCATAGCGAAAACAATACAAAAAATTTAGGAGGAAGAAAATGAGCGAATTACAGAAAATCAGAATCAAACTTAAGGCTTATGATCATGCTTTACTGGATCAGTCGGCAGCCAAGATCGTCGAGACCGCCAAGAAGACCGGCGCCGACGTTTCCGGCCCGATTCCGCTTCCGACCGAGAAGGAAGTAGTGACGATCCTCAGAGCGGTACACAAGTACAAGGATTCCAGAGAGCAGTTCGAGCAGAGAACTCACAAGAGACTGATCGACATCACCAACGCTACTCTCAAGACCACCGACGCTCTGACCAAGCTGGATCTGCCGGCCGGCGTTGACATCGAGATCAAGCTGTAAGCAGCACTGCAGAAGCGAGCAGCAACGCGAACGAATGCGTTAAAAAACACGTTAGAGTTGCGCAGGATTTTTTCGGAAGTACAAGGCGCGCGAGCTTCGAGGAGCGGAGCGCACTCAAGTGCGTGAGCACTGCAGAAGCGAGCAGCAACGCAGTAATTCCGAAAAAAGACAAGCAAGAAGCAAGAAGGGAAAGCTCCCTTAGTAAGAACGCATGAGAGGGAAAGCCGCCGCGCATCCTGTGTCAGCGCAAGAGGCGGCCGATGTGAATTCCAAACCAGAGCGTTCCAATGTAAGAAAAGGAGATTGAATATGAAAATGATCTTAGGCAAGAAGCTGGGCATGACCCAGATATTCGATGAAGAGGGCAATGTGATCCCGGTAACAGTCATCGAAGCAGGTCCTGAAGTAGTAACTCAGGTCAAGACAGTAGAAACAGACGGCTACAACGCCGTACAGGTAGGCTTTGAAGATCAGAAGCCGCAGAGAGTGAACAAGCCTCTCACCGGTCACTTCCAGAAGGCCGGCGTAGTTACCAAGAAGTATCTGGCCGAATTCAGAGTAGAAGAAGGCGAAACCTACGAAGTAGGACAGGTGATCACCGCCGCCGACTTTGAAGAAGGCAAGAAGCTGGACGTTACCGGAGTATCCAAAGGTAAAGGAACTCAGGGCAACATCAAGAGACACGGTCATCACAGAGGCCCTATGACCCACGGCTCCAAGCATAAGAGACTGGCCGGCGCACTGGCAGCAGGTACTTATCCTTCCAGAGTGTTCAAGGGCAACAAGGGACCTGGTAGAACAGGCAGAGACACCGTGACAGTACAGAACGTAGTGCTGGTAAAAGTTATCGCAGACAGGAACCTGATGCTGGTAAAGGGCGCCGTACCGGGAAACAAAGGCGGACTGGTACGCGTGCAGTACGCAGTTAAAGGTCAGGACAAATAGGAACTGAGGGAAGGAGGAAGCAAAAATGGCAAAAGTAACAATGCTGAATATGGCAGGAGCTGAGGCTGGACAGATCGAGCTCGCAGATGAGATCTTCGCGATCACTCCTAACGAAAACGCAGTTCACGCAGTAGTTAAAAACTATCTGGCTAACCAGAGACAGGGCACTCAGTCAGCTAAGACCAGAGGCGAAGTAAGAGGAGGCGGACGCAAGCCTTTCAGACAGAAGGGAACCGGCCGTCACAGACAGGGAAGCTCAACGGACCCTTCGCAGGTAGGAGGCGGTATCGTCTTCGCCCCGAAGCCGAGAGACTATAGATACACACTTCCTAAGAAGCTGAGAAGACTGGCCATGAAGTCGGCGCTCTCTTCAAAGGTAGCAGAAAAAGAGATCATCGTTTTAGACGAGCTCAAGTTTGAAGCACCGAAGACCAAAGAGATGATCAAGTGCCTTGACAACATCAAGGCCGGCAAGAAAGCTCTGATTGTGATGGCCGAAAAGGACGACAACGTGATCAGATCCGCAGCCAACATCCCGGGAGTAAAGACGATGCTGGTGAGCACGATGAACGTTTACGAGATCGTGAACCACGAAAGCTTCATCGTCACCCAGGAGGCAGTTAAGAAAATCGAGGAGGTGTACCTGTAATGAAGACAGCTTACGATATCGTGCTGGCGCCTGTGATCTCCGAGAGGAGCATGGACGATGCACAGAAAAGAAAGTACACGTTCAAAGTAGCAAGAGACGCTAACAAGACTCAGGTAAGAAATGCCGTAGAAGAGATTTTCGGCGTAGAAGTAGCCAAAGTAAACATCATGAACTACGATGGCAAGGTTAAAAGACTGGGAAGAAACGTGGGCACCACTTCCGCCTACAGAAAAGCAATCGTTACTCTTACAGACAAGAGCAAAGAGATCGAATTCTTCCAGGGACTATAATGTAGGAGGTAAGTAAACAATGGGAATCAGAAAATATAATCCGACTACTCCGGGTCTTAGAGGAATGACAGTCTCCACCTTCGAGGAGATCACCACAGATAAGCCTGAAAAGTCCCTTACTGTGACCCTCAAGAAGCACGCCGGAAGAAACAACAGAGGTAAGATCACCGTCAGACATCAGGGCGGCGGCACCAGACCGAAATACAGAATCATCGATTTCAAGAGAGATAAAGACAACGTTCCGGGAACCGTAAAGACCATCGAATACGACCCGAACAGAAGCGCCAACATCGCGCTCATCGTTTACGCCGACGGCGAAAAGAGATACATCCTCGCCCCGAACAAGCTGGAGGTTGGCCAGGTAATCGTATCCGGACCGGAAGCGGACATCGTGGTAGGAAACGCCTTGCCGATCGCCAACATCCCTGTCGGCACCATCATCCACAACGTGGAGCTCAAGCCGGGCAAGGGCGGCCAGCTGGCCAGATCAGCCGGAAACGGCGCGCAGCTGATGGCCAAAGAAGGAGATTACGCACAGGTAAGACTTCCTTCCGGCGAAGTGAGAAAAGTGAGCATGAGATGCAGAGCCACCATCGGCGAGGTTGGCAACAACGAACACGCCAACATCCAGATCGGTAAGGCCGGCAGAAAGAGACACATGGGAATCCGTCCGACCGTTAGAGGTTCCGTCATGAACCCTAACGACCATCCGCACGGCGGCGGCGAGGGCAGAGCGCCTGTAGGACGCAAGAGCCCGGTTACTCCTTGGGGCAAGCCAGCGCTTGGATATAAGACGAGAAAGAAGAACAAGGCTTCAAATCAATATATCGTAAAGAGAAGAAATGAAAAATAACAGGAAGGAGCAAAACTAAATGGGTAGATCACTTAAAAAAGGCCCTTTCGTAAACGCCAAGCTGCTCAAGGCCATCGACGAGATGAACGCGGCTAACGAAAAGAAGGTTATCAAGACATGGTCAAGACCATCGACTATATTCCCGCAGATGGTGGGACATACCATCGCGGTACACGACGGCAAGAAGCATGTGCCTGTATATATCACAGAGGACATGGTAGGACACAGACTGGGAGAGTTTGCTCCGACCAGAAACTACAGAGGCCATGCTGCTGACAAGTCCTCAAAGGTTAAGAAATAGGAAAGGAGAACATGAAAATGGAAGCAAAAGCAGTTGCTAAATATGTAAGAATGTCTCCTATCAAGCTGAAACCTGTTACCGACTTAGTAAGAGGCAAGGACTTAAACGAGGCATTGAGCATTTTAAAGTTCACCCCGGGCAAAGGCTCGCAGATCGTAGAAAAAGTTGTTATGTCAGCAGCAGCTAACGCTGAGAACAATTTCGATATGAACCCGGACAATCTGTATGTGGCAGAGATTTACGCCAACCAGGGCCCTACGATGAAGAGATGGAGAGCCGGCTCACGCGGCGGCGCGTCGCCGATTCTCAAGAGATCAAGCCATGTAGGCGTTACTTTAAAGGAAAAGGAATAGGATAGGAGGTTCATTAATGGGTCAGAAGGTTAGCCCGCATGGTTTGAGAGTGGGCGTTATAAAAGACTGGGAATCTAAATGGTATGCAGATAAAAAGAGCTTTGCTGATTTCCTCGCAGAGGACAACAAGGTCAGAGAATTCGTCAAGAAGAAGCTGTACGCAGCCGGCGTTTCCAAGGTGCTCATCGAGAGAGCCGCGGAAAACAAGATGAGAATCACCGTTCTCACCGCCAAGCCTGGTATGGTAATAGGTAGATCCGGAGACGGCATCGAAGCTCTCAAGAAGGAGCTGGTAAAGCTCACCGGCAAGGAAATCGAGATTTCCATCGAAGAAGTAAGAAAGACTGAACTGGACGCTCAGCTGACTGCCGAGTCAGTAGCCCAGGCCCTCGAAAGACGTGTGTCCTTCAGAAGAGCCATGAAGCAGGCCATCGGCAGAACGATGAAGTCAGGCGCCAAGGGTATCAAGATCACGGTATCCGGCAGACTTGGCGGCGCTGAGATCGCCAGAAGCGAAAAATACAGCGAAGGCAATGTTCCTCTTCATACGCTGAGAGCAGACATTGACTACGGCTTTGCTGAAGCAGATACCACCTACGGTAAGATCGGCGTCAAGGTTTGGATCAACCACGGCGAGATCCTCGACAAGGGACTGCAGAGCCCGATCCGCGAGGAAAAGCGCGAAAAGAGGGAGAGAAGACCGAGGAAGGACGGCGAGAGACGTCAGCGCGACAGAGGCGACAGAGGTGAAAGACGCGGTCAGGGCGACAGACGCGGCCGCGGCGAGAGAAACGAAGCACCTAAGGCCGTTAATCCGCGCGTAAGAAAGACTCCGAAGCCAGCTCCTCAGGTCGAAGAACCTAAGGCAGCCGAGCAGCCAGCAGAAGCAGTAGAAACTGAAAACTAAGAAGAAGGAAAGGAGGAACTTCAGCCATGTTAATGCCAAAGCGCGTTAAACACAGAAGAGTTCACAGAGGAAGAATGAAAGGCGTAGCGACCAAGGGCAACACCATCACCTACGGCTCCTACGGCCTCGTTTCACAAGAATGTGGATGGATCACCTCTAATCAGATAGAAGCGGCCCGTATCGCGATGACCAGATCTATCAAGAGAGGCGGTAAAGTATATATCAAGATTTTCCCGCACAAGTCGGTAACCAAGAAGCCGGCCGAAGTACGTATGGGTTCCGGTAAAGGTGCTCCTGAGTACTGGGTAGCGGTGGTTAAGCCGGGCAGGGTTATGTTCGAGATCGACGGAGTATCCGAAGAGAAGGCCAGAGAGGCCATGAGACTCGCATCCCACAAGCTGCCGGTAAAATGTAAGTTTGCCATCAAGGAACAGCAAGCAAAGGGTGGTGAAGCATAATGGAACTGAAAAAGATGAGAGATATGACCGGGGCAGAGCTCAACACTGAGCTGTCCAAGATGAAAAAAGAATTATTCAACCTGAGATTCCAGCACGCGACGGGTCAGCTTGAAAACCCGGTGCAGATGAGGGAGCTCAAGAAGGATATAGCCAGAGTCAAGACTGTTATCAGAGAAAAAGAACTGGCAAAGGTTCAGGGCTAACGGAAAGGAGGATGTAATATGACAGTTGAAAGAAACAGAAGAAAGACTAAAGTCGGCGTCGTAGTGTCCGACAAGATGGATAAGACCATCGTCGTTGCCATCGAAGACTTCGTAAGACATTCCCTTTACGGAAAAGCCGTTAAGAGAACCAAGAAGGTCAAGGCGCACGATGAAAACAACGAGTGCCAGATCGGCGATAAGGTAAGAATTATGGAAACAAGACCTCTCTCCAAAGACAAGAGATGGAGGCTTGTGAACATCGTAGAGAAAGTTAAATAAGGAGGCGACAGATCATGATTCAGACAGAAACCAGATTAAAAGTTGCCGACAATTCCGGAGCGAAAGAGCTCCTGTGCATCCGTATCCTCGGAGGCACCAGCCGCCAGTACGCCTATATCGGCGACGTAATCGTATGCGCGGTCAAGGAAGCTACTCCGGGCGGAGTTGTAAAGAAAGGCGATGTAGTTAAGGCTGTAGTAGTGAGAACCAAGCACGGCGCCAGAAGAAGCGACGGCAGCTATGTGAAGTTCGACCAGAACGCGGCTGTTATCATAAAGGACCAGGAAGATAAGAATCCTGTCGGAACCCGTATCTTCGGACCGGTAGCCAGAGAGCTGAGAGAAAAAGGCTTCATGAAGATCGTTTCCCTGGCTCCGGAAGTACTGTAGGAGGTGAAACAGGATGCGTATTAAGAAAGACGACACGGTGGTAGTTATCACCGGTAAGGATAAGGGCAAGACCGGCAAGGTGCTCAAAGCGATGCCGAAGGAAAACAAGGTAGTCGTTCAGGGCGTAAACATGCAGACCAAGCATGCCAAGGCCAACAGACAGGCTCCTGCCGAGATCAAGCACATGGAAGGACCTATCGACGCCTCCAACGTAATGCTTTACGACTCCAAGACCAAGAAGGGCGTCAGAGTCGGCTACAAGGTGGAGAACGGCAAGAAGGTAAGAGTGTCCAAGAAGACGGGCGCTGTAATAGACTAGGAAAGGAGGAGAAAACTTTGACAGCAAGATTAAAAACAATGTATGATGAGCATGTTTTCGGAGCTTTAAAGGAAAAGTTCAATTACAAGAACGTAATGGAAGTTCCTAAGCTCGAAAAAGTGACGATAAATATGGGCCTGGGCGAAGCCAAGGACAACGCCAAGGTTATGGAATCCGCTGTGCAGGAGATCGCAGCCATCTGCGGTCAGAGACCTGTAGTCACCAAGGCGAGAAAATCCATCGCTAACTTCAAGGTGAGACAGGGCATGCCGGTAGGAGCAAAGGTAACCCTCAGAGGAGAAAACATGTATGTGTTTGTTGACAAGCTTTTCAACATCTCCCTTCCGAGAGTTAGAGACTTCAAGGGCGTAAGCAGAAACTCCTTTGACGGCAGAGGAAACTATTCCATGGGTATCAAGGAACAGCTGATTTTCCCTGAGATCAACTACGATCAGGTTGACATGATCAAAGGTATGAACATCGTATTCACCACAACGGCCAAGACCGACGAGGAAGCTCAGGCTCTGCTTGAACTGCTCGGCATGCCGTTTGAGAAATAGGAATAGGAGGGAAACATGGCTAAAACATCTCTCAAGGTTAAACAGCAGAGAAAACCTAAATATTCGACTCGTGCATATACCAGATGCAGACTGTGCGGAAGACCTCATGCTGTACTGAAAAAGTACGGAATCTGCCGTATCTGCTTCAGAGAGCTTGCTTACAAGGGAGAAATTCCGGGCGTAAGAAAAGCGAGCTGGTAATATATAAGAAAGGAGAAACGCTCTAATGACAATGACAGATCCTATAGCGGATATGCTGACTAGAATCAGGAACGCTAATACCGCGGGACACGAAACTGTAGAGATCCCGGCTTCCAACATCAAGAAGTCGATCGCCGGGATACTCAAGGACGAAGGCTACATCGCGGATTACGAAGTGATAGAAGACAATAAGCAGGGCATGATCAAGGTCACCATGAAGTATGGCGCCCACAAGGAAAGAGTCATCAGCGGAATCAAGAAGATTTCCAAGCCGGGACTGAAGAAATATGCCAAAGCCGGCGAAGTGCCAAAGGTACTGGGAGGCCTGGGCATCGCCATCATCTCCACCTCCAAGGGAGTTATGAGCGACAAGGAAGCCAGGAAACTCGGCGTCGGCGGCGAAGTAATCTGTTATGTATGGTAGGAGGAACGAAGAATGTCAAGAATAGGTAGAAAGCCTGTAGTTGTTCCTGCCGGCGTAGAGGTAACAGTAGACGCAAACAATGCAGTCACTGTTAAAGGCCCTAAGGGACAGTTAACAGAGCAGATAAGCAAACTGATAAGTGTAGAAGTGGCAGACGGCGTGGTAAACGTGAGCAGAGGAAGCGACCTCAGAGAGCACAGATCACAGCACGGACTGGCCAGAACGCTGATCAACAACATGGTAACCGGCGTAACGAGCGGCTTTGAAAAGAAGCTGCAGCTGGTCGGCGTAGGTTACAAGGCGGAGAAGAAGGGCAAGACCCTGGTGCTCAGCCTCGGATATTCACATCCTGTAGAACTCGAGGATCCGGAAGGCATCACCACCGAATGTCCGTCGGCGACAGAGGTAGTTGTCAAGGGGATCGACAAGGCAGTTGTCGGCAACTATGCGGCCAACATCAGAGCATGGAGAGAGCCTGAACCGTACAAGGGCAAGGGTATCAAGTATGTTGACGAAGTGATCCGCAGAAAAGAAGGCAAGGCCGGTTCTAAATAAGAGAAAGGAGTGAAGTAAAAATGGCTAAAGAAAGCAGAAATGACAGACGTCTGAAAAGACACGAAAGAGTTAGAAAAGACCTTTCCGGAACTCCTGAGAAACCAAGACTTTGCGTATATAGATCCAACAAGAACATTTCCGCTCAGATCATCGACGATGTGAACGGCGCCACGCTGGTAGCCGCTTCCTCGCTGGACAAGGAGCTGAAGTCGGAAATCGGTTACGGCGGCAACAAGGAAGCTGCCAAGAAGGTGGGCGAGGCCGTAGCCAAGAGAGCCATCGCGAAGGGCATCGAAGAGGTGTGCTTCGACAGAGGCGGTTTTCTGTATCACGGAAGAGTAGCCGAGCTGGCAGAGGGTGCCCGCGAAGCCGGATTAAAATTCTAACAGGAGGAATAAGGAATGCGTAATATCGTTGATGCATCCAAGCTGGACTTAAAATCAACTATCGTGAGCATCAGAAGAGTTGCCAAGACAGTTAAGGGCGGCAGGAACATGAGATTCAGCGTGACCGTAGTAGTCGGCGACGGCAACGGTTACGTAGGCGTAGGCCTGGGCAAATCTCAGGAAATTCCTGAAGCCGTAAGGAAAGCTGAAGAAGATGCCAAGAAGAATTTAATATACGTTCCGACAGTAGGAACGACCGTACCGCACAGAAATACCGGCGTTTTCGGCGCAGGCAAGGTCCTGATCATGCCGGCTGCGCAAGGTACCGGAGTTATCGCCGGCTCCTCGGTACGTACCGTACTTGAAGCCGCCGGTATCAGAGACGTAAGAGCCAAGTCCATCGGCTCCAACAACACCGGAAACATGGCTTATGCGGCCCTGGAAGGCCTTAAGGGCATGATGACCGTAGAAAAGGTTGCCAAGCTGAGAGGCAAGACTCCGGAAGAAATCTTAGGCTAGGAGGTAAGTCGAAAATGGCAAAAATGATCAAAATCACTTTGACAAAGAGCACGATCGGCGCTTCTCCTAAGCAGAGAAAAGTCGTTGAAGCTCTGGGACTGAAGAAGATGCACCACTCGGTAGAGCTGGCTGACACTCCGCAGACTCGCGGCGCGGTAGCCAAGGTGTCACATCTTGTTACAGTAGAAGAAATATAAGGAGGTGCCACAGATGAAGTTACACGAATTACATGCACCTAAGGGTGCGACAAAGGCACCGAAGAGAAAGGGCCGCGGTACCGCTACCGGACAGGGCAAGACTGCCGGCAGAGGTATGAACGGTCAGAATTCAAGATCAGGCGGCGGCGTTCGCCTGGGCTTTGAAGGCGGACAGATGCCTTTGTACAGAAGACTGCCGAAGAGAGGCTTCAATAATATCTGGGCCAAGGAGTATTCTGTAATCAATGTAGAAGATCTTAACAAGTTTGAAGCCGGCACGGTTGTGACCAGAAAGGCTCTCGAAGAGGCCGGCATGCTCAAGCAGGTAAAGGACGGCATCAAGGTGCTCGGCGAGGGAACTCTGAACGTAGCCCTGACCGTACAGGCTGAAAAATTCAGCAAGACTGCTGTAGAGAAGATCGAAGCTGCGGGAGGAAAGGCAGAGGTGATCTAGTATGGGCATGATTAAGACGGTCGCTCAAGCTTGGAAAGTTGCAGAAATAAGATCAAAGATGATTTTTACACTGCTGATGCTGGTCGTGTTCCGTATCGGATCTAACATTCCGGTACCGAACATCGACAGAGCAGTGTTGGCGCAGATGTTCACCGGAGATGCAGGTCTGTTCGATCTGTTCGACCTGTTTTCCGGCGGAGCATTCAGTAATTTTACAATTTTCGCATTGAGTATCACGCCATACATCACCGCGTCGATCATCGTACAGCTTCTGGGAATGGCCTTCCCTTACTTCCAGCGTCTGGCTCAGTCCGGAACCGAGGGACGCAAGAAGATGGCGCAGATTACACGTTATCTGACGGTAGTGCTTGGTCTGATCCAGGCAGTCGGACTGACGGTAGGTCTCTTCCGCGAGGCCGTTGTAGACAGGAGCGTATTCTCAATCATTCTGATGGTACTGGTGCTGACTGCCGGTACGGCCTTCCTGATGTGGCTGGGCGAGCAGATCAACGACAAGGGTGTCGGCAACGGCATCTCCCTGATCATCTTCGCCGGTATCGTCGCCAGGATCCCGAGCGGCATCAGAAGCCTGTTCACCAGCGTTGAGGCCGGAACTATCAGCATCATCACGCTGATCATCTTCGCGATCCTCGCCGTGCTGGTTATCGCCGGCGTAGTGCTGATCCAGGAAGGTCAGAGAAGAGTGCCTGTACAGTATGCCAAGAGAGTAGTGGGCAGAAAGATGTACGGCGGACAGTCCACCCACATTCCTGTAAAGGTGAATCAGTCCGGAGTTATTCCGATCATCTTCGCGCTGTCGCTTTTGCAGTTCCCGCTGACGATCACTTACTTCTTCCCGGATTCGGGCTTTACCGAATGGGTGACCAAGTGGCTGTCGCCAGCCGGAAACCCGGGTGTCTGGGTATACGGAGTGTTCAACGTGCTGCTGATCATCGCCTTTACTTACTTCTATACGGGAGCCACCTTCAATCCTGTGGATGTGGCTAACAACATGAAGGCCAACGGAGGCTTTATTCCGGGCATCAGACCGGGTAAGGCCACCGAGGAATATTTACAGAAGGTAGTGTCGAGAATCACCATAGTGGGAGCTATTTTCCTGGCCGTTATCGCCACCCTGCCGACAATCCTCAGCGTAGTAACGCCGCTGAGCCTGCATTTCGGCGGCACCTCACTTCTGATCGCAGTCGGCGTAGCGCTGGATACGGTGAGACAGCTCGAAAATCAGATGCTGATGAGAAATTATCAGGGATTCCTGAAGTAAGAGGAGATGGTAAAATGCTGAGAACGATATTGCTCGGACCGCCGGGAGCCGGCAAAGGCACGCAGGCGGCCAAGATCGTTGAGAAATATAAGATTCCACATATTTCCACCGGAGACATTTTCCGCGATAACATCAAAAGGGGAACGGAGCTCGGCAAAAAGGCACAGGAATACATGAACCGCGGCGAGCTCGTGCCGGATGATCTGGTGATCGAGATCGCCACCGACAGGCTGCTTGCCGACGACTGCAAGGACGGCTTCCTGCTGGACGGCTTTCCGCGCACCGTATATCAGGCAGAAAAGCTGGATGAGTTTCTCGCCTCCCGCGGCGGCAGGATCGATCACGTCATCGACATCGCCGTGGACAAAGACGAGCTCATGAGCCGTCTGACCGGCAGAAGAGTCTGCAAGGCCTGCGGCGCCAGCTACCATGTAGTCAACATCCCTCCTAAAAAGGAAGGCGTGTGCGACGTATGCGGCGGCGAGCTGATCCAGAGAGCTGACGACAACGCCGAGACTGTGGCCAACAGAATAGAAGTTTATGAAGCGCAGACGATGCCGCTGATCGCATATTACGAGAAGGCCGGCAACATTTCGCACATAGACGGGGCGACAGGTCTTGACAGTGTCTTCGCTGACATCGTACAGGCGCTGGGTGAATAAACATGATCATCATCAAATCCAGGCAGGAGATCGAATTGATGCGCGAGGCCGGCAAGGTAACGGCCCTGATCCTTGCGGAGCTTGGGAACGTCATCAAGCCGGGCATCAGCACGCTGGATATAGACCGCTTTGTTGAGAAGGTCGTCAAAGAACATCACATGACTGCCGCCGAAAAGGGTTACTGCGGTTATCCGGCCAACGTCTGCGTGTCCGTCAACGAAGAGGTGGTGCACGGCATACCGAGCAGAAAACGCCTCCTCCGCGAGGGAGACATAGTCAGCGTTGACCTGGTCGTAGAGCACAAAGGCTACATGGCGGACGCGGCGCGCACCTATGCGGTAGGCAGGGTGAGCGAAGAAGCATCGCGCCTGATAGAAACGGCGGAGAAAGCTTTCTTCAACGGCATCGGCTTCGCCAGAGAGGGGTGCAGGTTATCTGACATCTCGCACGCGATTCAGACGACCGTTGAAAGCGCAGGCTTCGGCGTTATCAGGGATTTCGTCGGACACGGTATCGGCAGTGAAATGCACGAGGATCCGCAGATTCCCAACTACGGGCGGCCGGGCAGAGGACCGCGCCTGCAGCGCGGCATGACGCTGGCCATTGAGCCCATGATCACGCAGGGGTCTTACGAGATCGATGTTCTCGCTGACGACTGGACGGCCGTCACCGTAGACGGCGGGCTGGCGGCGCATTATGAAAACACTGTTGTCATAACTGATGGTGAGCCTGAGCTGCTTACCTTGTAATGTGAAGAAGGAGTTTTGATTTATGGCGAAGAAAGACGTCATCGAAGCGATGGGAACTGTTGTCGACGCCCAGCCGAACGCCATGTTCAAGGTCAAGCTGGATAACGGTTTCGAAGTGCTCGCGCACATTTCGGGAAAAATTAGGATGAACTATATCAGGATTCTCCCAGGAGACAAGGTAAGAGTAGAGCTTTCACCATACGATCTGACCAGAGGAAGGATCACCTGGAGAGACAAATAGAGGCCGGCGGTTTTCCGCGGCAGACAGTAGGGAGGAGTTAAAATGAAAGTAAGAGCTTCTGTAAAACCTATCTGCGAAAAGTGCAAAGTGATCAAGAGAAACGGCAAGGTAATGGTTATCTGCGAAAATCCTAAGCACAAGCAGAAACAGGGTTAAAAAAATCAGCAATACGGCCGGCGCCGGGACACCGGGACCGCGCTGCAAAAGGCCGTTTCAATCAAATTAAAAGATCCTGTCTATATCGCACCCGGAGAAGCGACGGAAGATGGGGGAAGGAGAAAAAGTATGGCTCGTATAGCCGGAGTTGACTTACCAAGAGAAAAAAGAGTAGAAATCGGTTTGACCTACATCTATGGTATTGGTAAACCAACCGCGCAGGAGATCCTCAAGAAAGCAGGCGTAAACCCTGACACCAGAGTCAAGGACCTGACCGAGGATGAGGCCGGCGCAATCAGAAAAATCATTGACGCAGAATATGTGGTAGAGGGCGATCTGAGAAGAGAGGTTTCTCTGAACATCAAGAGACTGATGGAGATCGGCAGCTACAGAGGTATCAGACACAGAAGAGGTCTGCCTGTAAGAGGACAGAAAACCAAGACCAACGCCAGAACGCGCAAGGGTCCGAAGAAGACTGTCGGCAGAAAGAAAAAAGCTAAGTAAAGGAGGTATGGAGTAATGGCTAAAACTGTGAAAAAAGCAGTAAGAAAAAAGAGAAGAGAACGCAAGAACATTGAAAAAGGCCAGGCACATATCCAGTCCACCTTTAACAATACTTTAGTTACTCTTACGGATATGGAGGGCAACGCGCTTTCATGGTCCAGCGCCGGTTCCCTCGGATTCAAGGGATCGAGAAAATCCACCCCGTTCGCAGCGCAGATGGCCGCCGAGGAAGCCGCCAAGGGCGCGATGGAACACGGTTTAAAGACAGTAGAAGTTTACGTAAAGGGCCCGGGCTCCGGCAGAGAAGCAGCCATCAGAGCGCTGCAGACAGCGGGACTTGATATTACCATGATCAAGGACATCACTCCTATCCCGCACAACGGATGCCGTCCGCCAAAGAGAAGAAGAGTCTAAGGGAAAGGAGGAGTTATTCAAATGGCAAGATATACAGATGCAAACTGCAAACTGTGCAAAAGAGAAGGTCAGAAGCTCTTCCTGAAGGGCGAAAGATGCTACAGCACCAAGTGTGCGCTTGAAAGAAGAAATTACGCTCCTGGACAGCACGGCCAGGCCAGAAAGAAACAGTCCGAGTACGCTACTCAGCTGAGAGAAAAGCAGAAGGCCAAGAGATTCTACGGTGTGCCTGAGGTACAGTTCAGAAACCTCTTCGACAAGGCTGCTCAGAGACAGGGCAAGACCGGTGACAACCTGCTGATCATGCTCGAGACCAGACTCGACAACGTAGTGTTCAGACTGGGCTTTGCCGCTTCCAGAAAGGAAGCCAGACAGCTGGTAACCCACGGACATTTCACCGTTAACGGCAAGAAGGCCAACATTCCTTCCATGGAAGTAAAGGCCGGCGACGTGATCAGAGTAAAGGAAAGAAGCCAGAGCTCGCCTAAGTTCAAGGAAATCAAGGAAATGTCCATCACCGTTCCTTCCTGGATGAGCGTAGACGTTGATAAATTGGAAGGTAAAGTCGTTGCGCTGCCAAGAAGAGAAGAAATCGATACTCCGATTGCAGAGCACCTGATCGTCGAGTTGTACTCCAAGTAATAGTGCCGCGTGCTAAAAACGTGCATTTTACACTTGGAATGAAAGGGAGGGTTTTGAGTGATAGAAATCGAAAAACCAACAATCAGCAAGTCTGTTGACGAAGATGGCTGCTACGGCAAGTTCGTCGTTGAGCCTCTGGAAAGAGGCTACGGCACGACTCTGGGAAATGCCCTGAGAAGAATCCTTCTCAGCTCCCTTCCAGGTGCAGCCGTTACATCAGTTAAAATCGACGGCATACTTCACGAGTTCTCAACGATACCGGGAGTAAAAGAAGACGTAACAGAGATCATCCTGAACCTGAAGAAGCTCGCAGTCAGACTGGAAGGCGAAAACACCAAGAGAGCGATCATCAACGCCGTAGGCCCGAAAGAGGTGACGGCGGCGGACATCATCGGAGATTCGGACATCGAGATTTTCAATCCTGATCTGCACATCGCCACGCTGGAAGAAAACGCCACCCTGGTCATGGAAATCAACCTGGCCAGAGGCAGGGGCTACGTGCCTGCCGAGCAGAACAAGACGGAGAGTACTCCGATTTCAGTGATCCCTGTGGATTCGATATTCACTCCGGTCAGAAAGGTCAACTTTACGGTAGAAAACACCAGAGTAGGTCAGGTAACTGACTACGATAAACTGGTGCTAGAAATCTGGACCGACGGCTCCATCACCCCGGAAGAGGGCGTGTCCATCGGCGCCAAGATCATGCAGGAGCATCTGAACCTGTTCATCCAGCTGACCGACGCGACAGGCGCCATGGAGATCATGGTTGAGAAGGAAGAAGACCAGAAGGAAAAAGCTCTGGAGATGACGATCGAAGAGCTCGAGCTTTCGGTGCGTTCCTTCAACTGCCTCAAGAGAGCGGCCATCAATACCGTTGAAGAGCTGACGCAGAAGACCGAGGAGGATATGATGAAAGTCAGAAACCTCGGCAAGAAGTCTCTCGACGAAGTCAAGGCCAAATTGGAAGAGCTTGGCCTCAGCCTGAAACCAAGCGATGACTAATCCGCAAGAAAGGAGAATCTTTAAATGCCAGGATACAGAAAACTGGGCAGACCTTCGGCTCACAGAAAATCGATGCTGAGAAACCTCGTTACTGACCTGTTCAGAGAGGGCAGAATCCAGACCACCGATTGCAGAGCCAAGGAAGCCAGAAGAATAGCAGAAAAAATGATTACGTTGGCAAAGCGCGGCGACCTCCACGCCAGGAGACAGGTGCTCGAATTCGTATTCGACGAGTCCGTAGTTGCCAAGCTGTTCGACGAGATCGCGCCGGGCTACGATGACAGAAACGGCGGTTACACCAGAATTCTCAAGCTCGGACCTCGCCAGGGCGACAACGCCGAGGTCGTATTCTTGGAGCTGGTATAGTCACAGTCGTCGCTACAGACGGCGTGCCAATATATTTCAACACAAAGGGCGTCATGCGCAAACCTTAAGGAGAAGCGCAGCGCCCTTTTTTCGTGCCTTCCACCGCATTCTCAACTTTCTCGATCAGAGCGGCTTTTCAAGATGAATTTTGCAAAAAAAATCACCTCACTTCAGCAAAATAAAGGTCCTGCAAGTTGAAAAACGGTTCGTTGCTGAGTTTTTTTATAAATTTTCAAGATTTGAACAGGGAAAATCTTTACTTTGGCAAATGTCTGCGAGCCTTTTCAACTTGTGGCCCGCCGCTTATGGGCAAAGGAGGAGAAAATTTTTGCAAAAATCATCTTGGCAAGAATCAAATTTCCGATAAGTGGAGAATTAAGCCAAAAGTAAGATGCTGTCAAAAGAAAAAAACTTTTGTGACTAAAATATAAGAAAACCGTATTGACAAACAGTGCACTATTATAGTATATATAAATTGTATACCGAAATTGTGCACAATCAAATGCGGTCAGAAAGGAAGTGATCAAAGTATGGCACTCGAAAAATCAATTGGTGGAAGTTGGTTCGCTAAATATGAGCATAATTGCAAGCATGATATTGCAGAGAGCTATGTAGCTGCTTTGACAATGAACGAGCTGCTGAATTTAGCAGCAAGCCCTGATAAGGCTCGTGAAAGATTGCTAAACTTAAAGCTTGGTTACAGTGACAGATTTGGTCTTACTGAATTGCGAGAAGCATTAAGCACCTTGTACGGCAAGGACGTCAAAGCAGATAACGTTATTACGGGGCATGGCGGCGTTGGTGCAAATCAGATAGCATACAGCTCTGTTTACGAACCGGGAGATAATTTGATCTGCATCATGCCAACGTATCAGCAGCTTAACTCTCTGCCAAAGTTGATCGGCTATGAAGTTCGCGAATATTGGCTAAGACCAGAGAACAATTATGATATCGAGTACGATGTGATCAGAGAAATGATGGATGAACGTACAAAAATGATCAGTCTTACCAATCCAAATAACCCATCGGGCCGGCTTTTCAGCAGAGATGAGTTAGCAAGGCTGGGCGATATCGCTCGCGAGCGAAATGCCTATGTTCTTTGCGATGAGGCTTACATGGAAATGTCACACATTGATGGATGCAGGCAAGAATACATGGTGGACATATATGAAAAAGGCATCAGCACATGCAGCATCTCAAAAGCTTTTTCACTCCCCGGCCTGAGAATAGGCTGGACGGTAACGGATGCGGAGCTGATAAAGCAAATGGTCGAGTACAGACATTTTTACACCATGGAAATGGGAACGGTAGAAGAATACCTGGCTTCAATCGCGATCACTAACAGGGATAAGATTCTTGGACGTAATAAAAAAATCATCGACGAAAACCTTGCGCTTGTCGATGAATGGGTGAACAATGACAATTATCTTTCGTACCGGCGGCCAGACGCGGGTACAGTGGCAATTGTCAAATATGATGCGCCGGTAGACTCTGTTGAGTTTTGCCGCACACTGGTTGAGAAAACTGGCTTTCTGATCATGCCGGGCATCGCGTTTGGTATGGAAGGGCACTTCCGCATTGGCCTTGTGTCCCCTCCTGAGATCACAAAGCAGGCGTTAAAAGCGATATCGGAGCATTTACGTCAATTCAGATAACGCAAAGGAGGCCTTAAAATGTTTAAAATCAGAGTTTTGAGTCAGGAACAGATACAGCCGCTGGTTTCGATCAGAGATGCCATCGAAGCCGTAGAACAAGTATATTGCCTGAAGGCAGAAGGCAAAACGAGTATCTGGCCGCTTGTCACATACGACTTTGAAGTTGGCGTCTCGGATATGGATATCAAATCAGGCTATATTGGTGGGCTCAACATCTTTGGCATGAAATCAGTGTCGTATTTTTCTAAAAACGCCGGGATGGGTTTACCTAATCTGATCGGTATTCTCACGGTTTACAGCGCCGAGACGGGAGTGCCTTTAGGAGTTATGGACGCAAGCTACATAACCTGCCTGCGCACCGGAGCTGCAGGCGCATTGGGTATCAAGCATCTGGCTAAAAAAGATGCAAGCGTCATGACCATGGTCGGCGCCGGCAAGCAGGCGCTTTATCAGATGGGCGCTGCTCTGGCCGTAAAGCCGAGCATAGAAAGAATCATTATCTATGATGGTCTGAGTGCAGAAAATGCTGCAAAGCTGGCTGGCGAAGCTGCCGCCATCATCAAGGGCATGGGCGTAGATGCCAGCGGAGTACGCTTTGAAGCGGCTGCAGATACGAAAGCTCTGGCAGACGCAGTGCAGGCAAGTGACATCGTCGTTACTGCCACTCCGTCCCGCAGCCCTATAGTCATGAATGACTGGGTAAAGCCGGGTACACATTTTAGCTGTGTTGGTTCAGACGTAGCCGGAAAACAGGAGATAGATGAAAACCTTCTTCCACGGATGAAGATTTACGTCGATGATACTGTACAATGCATCAATGTGGGAGAAATCGAAATCGGACTCAAGAAAAAAGTGATTACAGCAGACGAGATAAGAGGCGAGCTTGGAGAAGTGATCTTGGGGCGCAAAGAAGGCAGAACATCAGAGGAGGATATCACCTTATATGATACTACCGGCATTGCTATTCAGGATCTGGTGACAGCAAAAAAAGTACTCGATCTGGCTGCAGAGCGTAATGTAGGAACCATTGTCAATATCTGATGGGAGAAAAAGCAGATGAAAACTTTTTATTGCAAGAGCTTCAATTATGCGAAATCAGGAGGTAATCCCGCCGGAGTAGTTTTTCTGGGTGATGATGAATTAACAGAAGCTGAAATGCAAAGAATATCAGGTGAAATAGGCTTTTCGGAGACTGCGTTTGTCAAACAGCTGGATGCAGAAAACTATCAAGTGCGGTTTTTTACTCCTACTACAGAAGTTGACCTTTGCGGTCATGCGACTATCGCAGCCTTCTATTGCCTGGCAGAAGACGAACGTAAAAAAGGCAGGAAATTACCGCCAACAGTCTGGCAGCAAACCAAATCCGGCAAACTTGCAGTCGAGGTGATATACGATGAGAGTGGCGTTAAAAGTGTCCTCATGGAGCAGGCAGAGCCGGCAGAATACGACCTGATTCGGGGAGAGCTAAAAGAGAAAATCGCCGCCTCATTGTCTCTCAAAGCAACAGAACTCACGATACCAGGGGAAACTATAGAGCCGCAGATTATCTCTACAGGCTTAAAAGACATAATCATTCCGGTTCAAAGCAGGGAAATGCTTAATTCCATGCAGTGCGACATTCGGGCCATAGCAGATATATCAAGAGAGCTTGATGTAACGGGATATCATGTCTATACCTTTGACGGAAAGCAGATCTATACACGAAACTTCGGCCCTGCTGTCGGCATTGATGAAGAGTGCGCTACGGGGACCTCGAACGGAGCCTTGAGTTACTTGCTGTTCAGACACGGCCTGATAGATTCTTATGTGGAAATCCTTCAGGGAGAGAGCATGGGCGAGCTCAGCAAAATATGCGCCAGCGTAACAGAAACGGACGGGAAATATAAGGTTATGGTTGGCGGAACAGCGTTTATCACTGACGAATTTTAAAACCACTGGCTGACACTGAAAGCGAAGGTCAGAAGAAAGGAGAGAAGAAATGAACGAGAAGAAAGAATTCAGGCAATGCAATATTCCCGGAGCTATCATCATGGTAGTCTTCATGATAGTTGCCGTAATGGTTGGTGTATCTATTTTAAAAATCGATCTGATAGTAGCTATGCTGGCCTCTATCTTTGTCGCCATAATTGTGCTCATGCTTCAGGGAGCGAAATGGGATCTTTTCGAAGAATCCATTGCAGAAGCGGGCAGGATAGCAACGAGTCCGTCGCTGATACTTCTGGTAGTAGGCTGCCTGATAGCAGTGTGGATGGCATGCGGAACTATTCCGTCGATTATTTCATGGGGACTTCAGATCATAAGCCCTAAATTCTTCCTAGTAACTGCTTTCATTCTTTGCGCGATCGTATCAACCATGATAGGAAGCTCGGTTTCTACCGTAGCCACTATCGGTATCGCGCTGGTAGGTATGGGCGATGTAATGAACGTAAACGTAGCCATGACAGGCGGCGCGATCGTATCTGGCGCATATTTCGGTGATAAAATGAGCCCGATGTCAGACACTACGAATCTTGCCCCGGCTGTATCGGAAGCAGATATTTTTGACCATATCAAAAGCATGACTTATACCACGGCGCCGGCAGCGGCGATCTGCATCGTGCTTTTCACAGCGCTGGGGTTTATTGGCGAGCATGGTGAATCCACATCAGCAGAAATAGAGGAAATGCTTCGCCTGCTCGACTCTCACTTTAATATTTCGCTCATCTGCATAATACCACCGGTGCTGATTCTGGGCCTGAACTTCTTTAAGCTACCGGCGCTGCTTTCCATGATGATCAACATACTGGTCAGCGCCATTATCGCCTGCCTGATACAAGGCGAAAGCTTTATGAGCATTATGGGGCTTTTGTATAACGGCCCGCTGGTTGATTATGGCAACGAAGCAGTAAACCGCCTGCTGCAAAGGGGCGGAGCCACCTACATGTTCTGGGTAGTAGTTGTAGGAATACTGAGCGTAGCCTTTGGCGTTATTTTGGAAAAAGCAGGCGTATTCAAGTCGTTTATTGAGAAGATAGCTTTTGCCACAAAGACCGACGGCAGACTGCAATGCACAACGGTGCTTTCCTGCATAATCGTCAATATCCTTACAGGAGAACAGTACATGTCTATCGTGCTGCCGGGCAAAATGTATGTTGACGAATACAAAAAGAAGCAGCTTCTGCCACAGGTTCTCTCGCGCGCTCTGGAAGGCGGAGGTACGGTCGTAGCGCCGTTGATTCCGTGGAACCAGGGAGGCATAAACTGTACGCGGCTGATGGGGATCTCTACATATCAATACTTCCCGTTTGCCTTCCTGTGCTGGTTTATGCCGGTTATAGAGATAATATGCGGCTTTGCAGGAAAATTCATGTGGCATACCGGGGATATTCCTTCGAAAAAGACGTATGCGGTGAAATAATTTAAGCCGCCGCAAACTGACGGAGCTGCGCAGCAGCTGCTGTAGCAGCTCCTGGTTTCGAAGGAGGATTTCACAGGAGAAAAAATGTATGCGGAAATTTTGCAGCCGTCTGCAAAAGAACAAAAAATAAACATAGCTTGCCTTATCGCAGCGATAATGCTGCTGATAGCGATACCATACATTCACAGGCTTTGTCTCATGCTGCCGCCGGTCATAAGAGAGGTACTTATGCTGAGCGCGTACCTTCTGATGATTCTATTGTTTTACAGAGTTTATACCAGGCTGGTGTGCGGCTTTCGATATGCTATTGTTCTTGAAGAACAGCTGAAGCTGCTTCCCAAAGGCAGAGGCGTCATCACCATGACCGCAGGATATATAGTCATAGACAGAATGTATGGCAGCAAAGGCACAACGGAGGCTATAATCGCTCCGGAAGAAATAAAAAACATAATTTCGTTCGACAGGAAGTTGTTTTATGCAGAAATGCACAAGACGCCGCTGCTTAACAGAAAATTATTTACGAACAGGGGTAAAGAAAACTTACACGCGCTGGTTTATGAGAGGAAGGGGCAAAGATATCTTTGCCTGATAGCGCCTTCAGCAACGTTCTTGGAAAAGCTGGCAGAAGCTCTTTCGCAGACGCAAGACTGAAAATGACCTCATTGACTTTATCAGATATGTCATATATTATATAAAAGGATATAATATTTTTGGTGAGGTCACAGATGAGCGTTGGATCAGTCGAAAAAAACAACAAAGATAATGCAGAAAAAGCCGCTTACCGCAAAATAAAGGATGCAATAAGAAATAAAAATATCCTTCCGGGACGCAAGCTTTCTGAGGCGGCACTGGGCAAAGCGCTGGGTATGAGCCGCACTCCGGTAAGAGCGGCACTTAAACAACTCGAATTTCAGGGTTATGTGAGAATAGTGCCACATAAAGGCGCATATGTAATCGAACCAAGCGTACAGGAAATAGACAATACATATGTGGTCAGAACTGCTATGGAGCAGTTGTCTGTCGCCTTGCTGATAGAAAATCTTACAGAACAAAAGGTGCGTGAGCTTGAGCAATGTATCAAAAGCGAACAGGCTGCCTACCAGAGCAATGATTACGATGAATATGATATGATAAACCGTAAATATCATATGAAAATCGCAGAGCTCAGTGAGAATTTCGTCTTGTACAGATATATTCAGGATCTGTTGAACAAGGTTGACGCATATATCCTGCTTTACGATAAAAACGACCCGGAGGTATCTCCGGCCTCAATTAAGGACCACAAGCAGATTCTGGAATGTATCAGAGCAAGAGATGTGCAGGCTGCTCAGCGCTGTATGGCTGAACATCTGCAGCATGCAAAGGCGAGATTGATACTTGATATCGAAAATCAATCACCGGTAAAAGACTTCTTGTCGTTTTAAACGAGCTGTTCAAAAAAATAATTGCTGTTAAGAGCGTGCTCACATGAAAGCAGGCTGCCTGCTGGCAGATGCTTTTAAGGAGGAGATAGCGATGTACTTGACAGCAATTTTTTTAATTGGTTTGCTCGCATCTACTATTGGCGCCATTTGCGGAATCGGCGGAGGCGTGATAATAAAACCGGCCATAGATATTCTGGGCCTGACAGACGTCAGCAGCACGAGCTTTCTGTCATCCTGCACGGTTCTGATGATGACGGCCTACACCGTCCTTAACAGCCTACACCGAAAGCAGGAAAAAAAGCTGGAGATGAGAAGCGTAGCGCCTTTGGCACTTGGAGCTGCTTGCGGCGGGCTGGCCGGCAAGGTGGCGTTTGAAGCGATAAAGGCTTCCCTGCCGTTTGCCGACAAAATTGGCTCCTATCAGGCGGCGGTTTTGGGAATTGTCGCTCTCGCCACCCTGCTTTATTCATTAAATAAGGAAAAAATAAAGACGCGAAAATTAAGAAATCCTTGGACAGGCATAATCTTTGGTATGGCGCTGGGATGCATGTCGAGTTTTTTGGGTATTGGCGGCGGCCCGATCGATCTTGTGGTTTTGTACTACTTCTTTTCTATGGACACTAAAACGGCCGCACAGAACGCGTTGTTTATAATTTTTGTTTCGCAAGCCTTCAGCATCAGTTATACTGTTTTGACAAGCAATGTTCCGCATGTCAGCGTTTGGGAAGTGGCTGTCATGTCAGCCGGCGGAATCCTGGGAGGTATGGCAGGCCGAAGGATCAATCAGCATATCGACAAGCGGGCAGTAGATAAGCTTTTCGCCATTATTTTGCTGGTAATCGTCTTGATAAGCATCTATAATTTCTTCCATTTTGCCTGAGACAGCAGCGGGCGGGCGCCGCCAGACGCGGGCAGTAATCGGGCAACAACCTGGCAGGACAAGATTTTTTCCTCTAATGCTTTTTTCTTCCGGGCTTAAGAATAAAATAAGCTTATGCCAGCAAGAATTTACTTCTTGAAGCCCGTTTTTTCGCCTTGCCGGCAGACGTGGCCAGGCGTGACTGCCGGAAAATTCCCTTCTGCGAGTCAGCCTCGGCAAGGAGAGGAGAAAATCTTGTCCTCTCTTCCCTTTCCGTGGCAAAATCGCCGGTCGTGAGGAGAAATTTCTGTCCGCCCCTGCCCGCCGGCCCGCCGGCCCAGGCGCTCGCCCCGCGCACGAAACTTCTGGCGCTCGCGGTCTAAAAATGATATAATATTTTCGGAAAGGAAAGAGGCATGAGCAGGAACAATAAGAAAAAGAAAAAGCTGACGCCGCGGGAGCTCGCCAAGAAGCAGGAGCTGCGCCAGCAGCAGGAAAAAGAAAGAAAGAAACAGCGCAGGAAGGACAGACTTTACAGCATGGCTGCGGTAGCGGTCGGCTGCATCGGCTCCTCATTTCTGTGGCCGCGCGAGAACACGACGACATATATCGCGCTCTGCGTCGGCACAGGCGTTCTGTGGGGCATCGCCTTCGACATCGTTTACGCCAGATACAAGAGAAAAAAGGGGAAATAACAGCAAAGATGGATTTACAGCATTTGAATGAACAACAGAGAGAAGCGGCTCTTCATACAGAGGGACCGCTGCTTATTTTAGCGGGCGCCGGCAGCGGCAAGACGCAGACCATGACGCACAGGATCGCCTATCTGATTGAGCAGGGCGTTTCGCCTTACGAGATCCTGGCGGTGACCTTTACCAACAAGGCCGCCGGCGAGATGCGCCAGCGCGTCGAAAAGCTGGTCGGGCGCTGCCCGGGCATGTGGATCCTGACCTTTCACTCCATGAGCCTGCGGATCCTGCGCGAAAACTACGAGGCCGCCGGCTACGCCAAGAACTTCGTCGTCTACGACACGGTCGATCAGAAGGCACTGATAAAAAATATCCTCAAGGAGCAGAATATAGATCAGAAGCTCTATCCGATCCCGTACCTGCTCTCGATCATCAGCAAAGAAAAAGAAGCGGACCGGGGACCGGAAGAATACATAGAGCTGGAGGGAGGCCTGCAGGGCGCAAACATCAAGAGCCGCACCGTTTACCAGGTGTACAGGGAGTACCAGAAGCAGCTCAAAAACAACAACGCCATGGACTTCGACGACCTGCTGCGCAACGCCTACCACGTGCTGCGCGATCACGACGAGATCCTGGCCGCCTACCAGAACAGATTCGCCTATATAATGGTTGACGAATATCAGGACACCAACCATATCCAGTACCAGATCATCAGCCTGCTGGCCAGGGCGCGCCAAAATCTCTGTGTGGTCGGCGACGACGATCAGTGCATCTACGAATGGCGCGGCGCGGACATCAGAAACATTCTCGACTTTGAAAAGGACTTTCCGCAGGCCAAGGTGATCAAGCTGGAACAGAACTACCGCTCGACAGGCAACATTCTGGCCGCCGCTCATTCCGTGATCAGAAACAACCGCGGCCGCAAGCAGAAAAAGCTCTGGACAGAGCAGGAGGAAGGCCACAAGCTGGTCTACGCCCGCCTGGAAAACGACAAGGAAGAAGCCGCCTACGTCGTGCGCCAGATCAGGCTTTTAGAGGGAGCGCACAGAGACTACGACGATTTTGCCATCCTCTACCGCACCAACGCTCAGTCCAGACTGTTCGAGGACGCCCTGCGGCGGGCGGGGATCCCGTATCAGATCCTATCCGGCTTCAGCTTTTACGAGCGTAAGGAGACCAAGGACATGATTTCCTACATGCGTCTGGTCGTCAATCCGCAGGACGAGATGGCTTTTATGCGCGTCATCAACGAACCAAAGCGCGGCATCGGCGAAAAGACCGTCGATAAGCTGCGTGCGCTGGCTCACGTCAGAGGACAGTCACTGCTTGCGCTGCTGGGAGATGAAGAGGTGCTGGCCGGACTGCCGGCCAAAGCACGCGAGCCGGTCAGAGAGATGGTGCAGGCCATAGAGCTGTGCGCCAGCGAAGCCGCAAACCTGACGATAGCAGACATATACGACACCCTGCTGGCCCGCACCGGTTATATGAAGGCACTCGAAGACCAGCATACGACAGAGGCAGACGCCCGTGTGGAAAACCTTTTGGATTTCCGCTCGTTCATATACGATTTTGAAAGCGAAAAAAAGGCCGCCGGCGAAGAAGCGACGCTGGCCGAATTTCTGGAAAAAGTCGCCACCGACGCAGACGCCGACAAGTACGAATCCGAGTCCGGCAAGGTGACGCTGATGACGCTGCACAGCGCCAAGGGGCTGGAATTTCCGGTAGTCTTCATGCCGGGCATGGAGGACGGACTTTTCCCCGGACACCGCTCGCTCGATTCCGAAGACCGCATGGAAGAGGAACGACGCCTCTGCTACGTGGGCATGACTCGCGCCAAGGAAAGACTTTTCCTCACCAGCGCCGAATACAGAGTGCTCTACGGCCAGGGCAATTTTACCAGGGAATCTGCGTTCATGCGCGAGCTGGACAAGTCGCTCCTTGACGCAAACGGCGATACCGTCTATACTCCCAAGAGGCGCGCTGCCGGCAGCCTCGGCGTTGATACCGGCAGCATGGACGGCTTTGCCCGCCCGGCGTACAAGCCGTACGATCCGCTGCGTTACGCCAAGCAGGCCGTCAGAGAAAAAGCGGCCGCGGGCGCTGCGGGTGACGACGGTCTGGAAGCGGGAGACAGTGTGCAGCACAGCAAGTTCGGACGCGGCCTGGTGCTGGAAACAGACGAAAAGACCGTCACCGTCATCTTTGACAGCGTAGGCCGCAAGAAGCTGGCTCGCGGCATCGCCCAGCTGAAAAAAATCTAGGAGGAAAACATGAGCAGCAAGCCCAAGGAACAAAAGCTGGCCCGGCAGAGAGAGCTGACAGAAAAGCTCCGGCAGGCCGCCCGCGCCTATTATCAGGAGAGCCGGGAGATCATGACCAACCAGCAGTACGACGACCTCTACGACGAGCTGAAAGCGCTGGAGGAAGAAACAGGCATTACGCTGGCAGGCAGCCCCACGGTGACCGTCGGCTACGAGGTGCTCTCGGAGCTCGCCAAGGAAACCCATCCCGAACGCATGCTTTCGCTTGACAAGACGAAGGACCCGGATCAGCTGGTTTCCTGGCTGGGCGCACAGGAGGGCATCCTTTCCTGGAAGCTTGACGGGCTGACGATCGTCCTCACCTACAGAGACGGCCGCCTGCTCAAGGCCGTGACCCGCGGCAACGGACAGGTAGGCGAGGTGGTGACCAGCAACGCCCGCACTTTCATTAACCTGCCGCAGACCATAGACTTCAAAGGCGAGCTGGTTCTGCGCGGCGAGGCGGTGATTTCCTATGCGGATTTTGCCCGCATCAACGAAGAAATCGCCGACGAAAGCTCCAAATACAAGAACCCGCGCAACCTCTGCTCCGGCTCTGTGCGCCAGCTCAGCAGCGAGATCACAGCCGGGCGCAGCGTGCGCTTCATGGCCTTCGGCCTCGTTTCCGCCGCCGGAGAGGAATTTGCCCTGCGCAGCGAGCAGCTTGACTGGCTGGCCGCCAGAGGCTTCGAGGTGGTGGAGCACACGAAAGTCAGCGCCGCCACGATCAAGAAAGCGATCGCCGACTACGAGGCGAGGATAGAAGAAAACCCGCTTCCTTCG
Organism: uncultured Clostridia bacterium; assembly: GCA_944382925.1. Lineage (GTDB taxonomy): Bacteria > Bacillota > Clostridia > Peptostreptococcales > Anaerovoracaceae > Fimisoma. The sequence goes on from CALWNX010000012.1 coordinate 28,256, forward strand.
GACGGGCTCGTTCTGATCTTAAACGATATTGCCTATGGCCGCTCGCTGGGCACGACGGCCAAATTTCCGCGCGACTCGATTGCCTTCAAATGGAAGGATGAGGTGCGCCAGACTGTACTTAGGGAGATAGAATGGAGCGCCTCGAGAACCGGCCTCATCAACCCGATCGCGGTCTTTGACCCGGTAGAGCTGGAGGGCACGACCGTCAGCCGCGCTTCCGTCCACAATGTGAGCGTAATGCGGGAGCTGAAGCTGGGGCTCGGCGATCAGATCAGCGTCTACAAGGCCAATATGATCATTCCGCAGATCAGAGAAAATTTCACCCAGAGCAACGACGCCCCGGTACCGGCCGTCTGCCCGGTGTGCGGCCAGGCGACCAGGCTCGACAACGAAAACGGCGTGGAAACGCTGGTCTGCCCTAACCCTGATTGTCAGGCCAAGCAGATCAAGAGCTTTACGCTTTTCGTTTCGCGCGACGCTCTGAACATAGACGGGCTTTCAGAAATGACGCTGGAAAAGCTGATCGGCAGGGGTCTGGTCAGAGAGCCGGCCGATCTTTTCAGGCTCGACAGATTTAAAGAGGAGATCACCGCCATGGAAGGCTTCGGCGAGAAATCCTTTGAGAACCTGAAAAAATCGATTGAAAAGGCGCGCCACACCACGCCGGAAAGACTGCTTTACAGTCTGGGCATCGCCGGCATCGGCAAGGCCAACGCCCGCCTGATCGCCCGGCACTGCCACAACAGCTGGCAGGCGATACAGGAGCTTGGCTTTACGGAGCTGACGGCAATTGACGGTATCGGCGAGGTGATGGCCGAAAGCTTCTGCGCATATTTTGCCGACGAGAAAAACCGCCGCCTTCTCGCCGCCCTGCTGCCGCAGCTTTCGCTTGACGAAAGCGAGGAGGAAAGCGGCAGCACGCTGGCCGGTCTGACCTTCGTGATCACCGGAAGCCTTGAGCATTACGAAAACAGAGACGCTCTCAAGGAGCAGATCGAAAAGGCCGGCGGCAAGGTGGCAGGCTCTGTCAGCAGCAAGACCAGCTATCTGATCAACAACGACACCGCTTCCGCTTCGACCAAGAACAAGAAGGCTAAGGAGCTGGGCGTGCCGATCATCGACGAAGCTGTCATCACGGACTGGCTGCAAAACGGCCGCTGACAAAAAGGCTCAGCGTATTGACTTTATAAGCTAAAGGCCATATAATAGATAGGTAACTGAAATTGCCTTTGAAAAGCTCCGTGCTGCATGGTTTGGGTCCTGCGCGATAGGATGCCGTGAACCTTGTCAGGTCCGGAAGGAAGCAGCAATAAGCGGAAGTTCTTATGCGCCGCAGATTCGCCTTCTCCAACGCGGCGGAGCTTTTCAAGGGCAATTTCTTATAGAGGGAAGAACATGTATACAGCCTTATACAGAACGAAAAGACCAGAGACCTTCGACGAGATTCTGGGACAAGAACATATAGTGAAGATCCTGCACAACCAGCTTTTGAGCGGGACGGTCAGCCACGCCTATCTTTTCTGCGGCACCAGAGGCACGGGCAAGACGACGACGGCCCGCATCCTGGCCAAAGGCGTCAACTGCCTGTCAGACGGTGAAAAACCGTGCGGACAGTGCGCAAACTGCCAGGCGATCAGAGACGGCAGCTTTATGGACGTGGTGGAGATAGACGCCGCTTCCAACAACGGAGTGGAAAACGTCAGGGAGCTGCGCGAAAGCGTCAAGTACCCGCCTGCCGTCGGCCGCAAGAAGGTCTACATCATCGACGAGGTGCACATGCTCTCCACGGGAGCCTTCAACGCACTGCTCAAGACGCTGGAAGAACCGCCGGAGCACGTGATGTTCATCCTGGCGACGACGGAGCCGCAGAAGCTGCCGGCCACGATATTGTCGCGCTGTATGCGTCTTGATTTTCGCCGCGTGCCGCATAACGTGATCGCAGACGATATGCGCGCGATCTGCCGCGAGCGCGGGGTGGAGCTGACGGACGATGCGGCCAGACTTCTGGCAGGTTGTGCGGACGGCTCGGTCAGAGACGGACTGAGCATTCTCGACCAGGTGCTGGCCGGAGGCGACAAGCTGATAGACAGGGACAAGGTCCTCGAATACGTGGGCACCACCGGCGAGGAATTTTTCCTCGAGCTGACAGAGCTGGTGAGCCGGAAAAAGACGGCGGAGGCCATGGTGCTCTTAAACGGCGTCCTCCTTGAGGGCAAGGACGTGCGGCAGATCATGAAGGACTGGGTGGCGCATTACCGCGGCCTTCTGATCAGCAAGTTCGTCCGCGACGCCGGCGACATGCTGAACATGTCAGCGGAAAATCTGCAGAAGCTGGCCGAGCAGAGCCGGCAGATTTCCCTGGAAGAAATAGATTACGCGGTGAGCAGGCTTTCGCGCACCATCAACGAAGCACGCTGGTCGACGAACCCGCGCGTCCTGCTGGAGCTGGCGATCGTCGCCATTTCCATGGGCGGCGAGCGGGAGGCCGCTCCGCCGAAACGGCAGCCTCGGCCGGTACGGACGCAGGCCGCGCCGGCCGCAGCACAGACGCCGGCCGCGGAAGAGGCCGCCCCTCAGGCCGGCCCGGCCGCTTTGGAAGAAAAAAACGCTGCAGAGGGCAAAGGCGAATATGAGCGCCTCTGGCACAGAATATTTGAAGAGGGCGAGGGCAGCACCGGCAGCTTCAACCTCATCAGGAGCGGCACCACGCTTGAGGCGATCACGGGAGACAGCTTTATCGTCGAAGCGTGCAGCAGCTTTACCAGACGCTACGTGGAGCAGAAGAAGGCGCAGCTGGAAAAGCTCATGGAAGAGCAGACCGGCAAAAAACTGCATCTGATCTGCCGCCTCAGAGAAGAGCGCCAGGAGGTGCAGGAGGCCGCCAAAACGGCAGAAGAACTGGCCCGGGAGGCTTCGAGCCTGCTGGGCATAGATGTGGATATAGAATAAGATTTTAGCCAAGATCAGGAGGATTTAAAATGGGCAAAGGAATGAGAGCAGGTAAAAAGCCGAGCATGGGCGGCGGCAGCATGCAGAAGCAGCTGCAGCAGATGCAGGCCGTGCAGCGCCGCATGGAGATGGCGCAGGCTGAGATAGAAGAGAAGGAAGTGCAGACCACGGCCGGCGGTGGTGCGGTAACGGTGACCGTCAGCGGCAGGAAGGAGATCACCAGGCTTGAGATCAAGCCGGAGGTGGTGGACCCCGACGATGTGGAAATGCTGCAGGATCTCATCATCGTGGCCGTCAACGAAGGGCTGCGCCAGATAGACGAGATCTCCAACGCCGAGATGAGCAAGATCACCGGCGGCCTGGGCATCCCGGGCCTGTAAAAAACAAGAAGGAGCAAGGATAAGATGAAACAGTATCCAAAGCCCCTTGCCAAGCTGATCGGCGAGCTGTCAAAGCTGCCGGGCATCGGCTATAAATCAGCCCAGCGCCTGGCATTTCATATCCTCGACTACGATGAGCGCCAGGCACAGGCACTGGCAGACGCCATCATCTGCGCCAAGCGTGAGATGACGCATTGCAGCATCTGCGGCAATCTGACCGACCGCGATCCGTGCGCGATCTGCGCAGACGACAGCCGCCGGCGGGACGTCATCTGCGTGGTCGAAAGCCCGCGCGATGTGGCAGCCATGGAGAGAATCCGCGAGTTTGACGGCACCTACCACGTGCTGGGCGGCGTGATCTCGCCGATGGAAGGAGTGGGGCCTGAGGACCTCAATCTCAAGTCGCTGATTCACAGGCTGCAAAACGAAGACGTAAAAGAGCTGATCATCGCCACCAATCCCAACATCGAGGGCGAAGCGACAGCCATGTATATCGCCCGCCTCATCAAGCCGTCCGGCATCAAGGTGACCCGCATCGCACACGGGCTGCCGGTGGGAGGCGATCTTGAATATGCCGACGAAGTCACGCTGCTTAAGGCTATCGAAGGCCGCCGGGAGCTTTGATGCGCGCTGTGCTAAAAGCATTTTGGTATCGACTGCCGGCGTTGTCTGTCGACACTCTAGCTCTCAGAGAGATAGATCCTTTTCCTTGGCCAGCTTGAGCAGATAGGAGTATTTGGCCTTGGCGGCCAGCAGGTTATAAGAAGCGTAATCGATCGCTTTGTCGTCCGTCAGTTCATTGAATGTGGATACGGCCTGCTCCAGCTCCGAGTGCGCCGAGCTGAGACAGCTGTATAAAAAGTCCTTTTCCGCGTCCCGGGCCTTGTTCCCGGGCGTTCCTATCTTGAGCGCGTTGGCGCCTCTGACTCTTTTCAACATCATCACACCTTTCCTGGGAAGATAATTCTATTTTATTCCAAGCAGGCATATTTTATACAAGCAAGGTGGGAGGAAGAAGAAATGAGCGTAGATCTGAGCGTTTTTCTGACTTATGTGGGCGCCGTCCTGTTGATCTTCATCTTTGGCCGTCTGCTGCTGGCGCCGCTGAAGATGATCTTCAGACTGGTGCTGAGCAGTCTGGCCGGCGGCCTTTTTATTTTTCTCTTCAATCTGGCCGGAGAAAATTTCGGCCTCATGATACCCTTAAACGAATTCAGCGCCGTCATCACCGGCCTTTTGGGGCTGCCGGGAGCGGCGCTGCTGCTTCTGTTTGCTATTCAATAATTTAATAAGGCATTTTGTAAAAACGGCCGCTGAGCTGTTCTGTTTTGATTACATTTATAAAGGCCTTGGGGTCTATCTTGAGAATTTCGGCCATCACGGTATCAATGTTTTCACGGCCGAGAACTGAATAGAGAATATGGCGCTCGCTGCCTTCGTACATGCCTACCCCTTCGATCATCGTTGCGTCGTGGTGCGTCAGCTCGCGCAGCTTTCCGTAGACGGCATACGGCATGGAGGTGATGATCAGGAGGGTATTCTTCTGATAACGCTTAAACAGGAGCTGGATGACCTGGGTGCTGGCATACTGATATATGATTGAATACAGCGCCCTGTCGAAGCCGAAAAGGATGCCGGCTGTGATCAGAACGACCACGTTGCCCATCAGAATGTAGCTCCAGGCGTCGACGCCCTTCTTCTCCGAAAAGAAGATTGAGATAAAGTCCGTGCCGCCGCCGCTGGCGCCGTTGATCAGGCAGATGCTCATGCAGGTGCCGTTGATGATGCCGCCGAAGATGCTGATCAGCAGCGTATCGTAAGTTATCGTTACCGCCGGGAAAATATCCGTCAGGACGCCCGAAAGTACGACTACATAAAACGAATAAAAGGTGAAGCGCGGGCTTATGTATCTGATGCCGATATAGGCCGGCAGCAGGTTGAGCGGCAGGTAGATGAAAGAATACGGCACATCCATGCCGAGAAAGCGCTGCGCGATCTCCTGCAGAAGAATGGTAACGCCGCTGAGGCCGCCCGGAAACAGCCCGCCCGTATTGACGAAGCTTTTGAGGTTAAAGGCAATCACCGCCGAAGCGATCGTGAGAAAAATGACGGTTTTGATTTCACGAAGATATCTGTTCTGGTTTTTAGCCATCATGATGCAGCTTATTCACCCTCCTTAAGCTTGCAGACGTCTATCCAGCCGAGCGCCTGTGAGTATTTAAAAAGCTCCTCGCAGGTCAGCTCAATGGCACTGTTTGCACTGCCGCAGGCCGGAAAGACCGTTGCGAATCTCTTCAGCGATTCGTCGCAGTAGACTTTGACGTTTTCATTTCCGATGCCGAAAGCGCAGACGCCGCCGACAGCGTGGCCGGTAAAAGCGAGCACCTCTTCTGCTGTAAGCATCCTGGCCTTTTGACCGAAGGTGTCCTTAAATTTGCGGTTGTCGATCTTGGTATCGCCGGCTGCCTGTATGAGTATGCAGCCCTGCTCGCCGTCCTTGAAGGAGAGCGTCTTGCAGATGCGGGCACCCTCCACCCCAACGGCCTGCGCGGCCAGCTCTACAGTAGCGCTGGAGACGTCAAACTCCAGGATCCTGTCATCTATTGAAAATTGCCGGAAATATTCTCTTACCTTTTCTATTGCCATTTTTTCACCCCTAACGGATTATAGCACAATCATCATCGATTGACAACAGCTGTATAATTTGCTAAAGTTTTAATAGTATTCAATGCGAGGAGGATAGTGCAATGGAAAACAAAGGACAAGCCAACAGCAAGGGCCAGTTCGGTTCCAGCTTTGGTTTTCTGATGGCAGCCATCGGTTCGGCTGTCGGACTGGGCAACCTCTGGGGCTTCCCCTATAAGATGGGAGCTAACGGAGGCTTTGCGTTTCTGATACTATATCTGATTCTGGTGGTGTTCGTCGGCTACGTGATGCTGCTGACTGAGCTGTCGCTGGGACGGCGTACGGGCAAGGGCGTGATCGGCGCCTACGAGGCCATCTCTAAAAAGTATGCTTTCATCGGCTGGATGGGCGCGATCGCACCATGGCTGATTCTTTCATTCTATTCGATGCTGGGCGGCTACTGCATAAAATATGCGGTCGCTAACCTCGGCGATCTGTTCGGCGCCGGCTGGGGCGTGGGAGGTGTGGACAGCAGCGAGTTCTTTGCCGGCTTTACTACCGACATGCTGGAAACCTCGATATATTCGCTGATCTTCGTGATTCTGACCGTGGTAATCGTGCTCAGGGGCGTTTCCGGTGGTATCGAAAAATTCAACAGCGTGGCAATGCCGGCTCTATTCGTGATGCTGGTGATAGTCATCATCAGGAGCGTGACGCTGCCGGGCGCTTCGGAGGGACTGGCCTTCATGTTCAAGCCTGACTGGTCAGTGTTCGAGGGAAATGGCTGGATCAGCGTGCTTTCAGTTGCGGGAGGGCAGATGTTCTTCTCCCTGTCTATCGGCATGTCGATCATGATCGCTTACGGCTCATATCTGCCGAAGGATCAGAATCTGGAAAGAAACGCGCTGACGATTCCGCTGGCAGATACGACGGTGGCAGTGATGGCCGGCGTGGCGACGTTGCCGGCAGTCTTTGCTTACGGCCTTGAGCCTTCGCAGGGACCGGGAATGCTGTACATAACGCTGCAGGCGGTGTTCAGCAACATGGGAGATCTGGGCGGACTTTTCGGCTTCCTCTTCTATGGGCTGGTATTCATTGCGGCCATCACCTCTTCGATTTCACTGCTGGAGGGCGTGACTTCGGCGGCTATGGACAAGGCTATCGAAAAGGGCCGGACGCCTAACAGAAAGAAGACGACTTTGATCCTTGGCATCTCCATCGCCATCACGTCAGTGCTGGTATCGCTGGACGGGCTGGGAGCCAACGGTTTTCCGCAGTTCTTCGGGCAGAGCACCTGGCTGGATGCTGTGGACCTGATCTCTGAGGGCATCCTCATGCCGCTGGGAGCTTGCTATTGCGCGATAGTGATCCCGATTTCCTGGGTCAACGAGGAGGTAACCTTAAACGGCAGCCGCTTCAGGACCAAAGGCTTTTACGATTTCTGCATCAAGTTTGTGGCGCCGATCATGATGGTGATGATCCTGCTGGGACAGCTTGATACCTTCTTTGGCCTGGGGATGTTTTAAAGCTTTTTAAGGAGACAGAGAATGAATTTTCTCGAGGAAAGGATCGCCCGTGACGGTATCGTCAAAGAGGGCAATGTGCTTAAGGTAGACAGCTTTCTCAATCATCAGATGGATATTGAGCTGTTTGAGCAGATGGGTGCGGAGTTCGCCAGACGTTTTGCCGGAGAGCAGATCACCAAGATATTGACGATCGAAGCCTCCGGCATCGGCATCGCCTGCATCGCCGCCCGCTATTTCGGTGTGCCGGTAGTTTTCGCCAAAAAATCGCAGAGCATCAATCTGGACGGCGAGATGTATACGGTGGAGGTCGAATCCTTTACGCATAAAAATAAGAACCACGTCATCGTGGCGAAAAAGTTCCTCGCCGCGGATGACAGCGTGCTTATCATCGATGATTTCCTCGCTAACGGCTGCGCCCTGCGGGGATTGATAGAGATCGTCCGGGCGGCCGGCGCCAGAGTGGCGGGCATCGGCATCGCCGTTGAAAAAGGCTTTCAGCCGGGCGGCCGCATTATCCGTGAGATGGGCTACCATCTCGAGTCGCTGGCGATCATAGACGCCATGGATGCCGAAAGCGGCGCGATTACCTTTCGCTGACGATGTCGCCCACGCCGCCCAGCACCAGCCGCGGCCGGTAAGGGAAGAGATCGATGTCTTCGCGCGAGGTCACGCCGGTGAGCACCAGCACCGTATCAAGGCCCGTTTCAATGCCGGCGACTATGTCCGTATCCATGCGGTCGCCGATCATCGCGGCCTCGTCGGAATGTATATCCAGCATCCTCAGACCCGTCCTCATCATGAGCGGATTCGGCTTGCCGATGAAATAGGCTTTTTTGCCGGTCGCCATCTCGATCGGGGAGATCAGCGCGCGGCAGGCCGGAGCGATGCCGGTGGTTGTCGGCCCGGTCAGATCAGAGTTGGTGCCGATGAGCTTGGCCCCGCCCAGCACCAGCGAAACAGCCTTGTTGACGGTCTGATAATTGTAGGTCGAGCTTTCGCCGACGATCACATAATCGGGATCCTTGTCGGTGATAGCGATGCCTTACTGATAGAGGGCCCCGATCAGACCTGAGTCGCCTATTACATAAGCGCTGCACTGCGGCGACTGCTGGCTGACAAACTTGGCCGTGGCCAGAGCGCTGGTATAAAAATGCGTTTCATCTACGTCAAGACCCATGTTCTTGAGCTTGAGCTTCAGCTCCAGCGGCGTTTTGCTGCTGTTGTTGGTGAGAAAGAGGAATTTCTTATCGTTGTTGTAAAGCCAGTCTACAAATTCCCGCACTCCCGGCAGCAGCCTGTCACCGTGATAGATGACGCCGTCCATATCGCAGATAAAACCTCTCTTTGCTCTCAATTCTTCCATTGATTTTTCACCTCACTTTCCATTTCTATATTATACCACTTAAGCACATGTATTAAATTTGTATTGTGTAAAAATTATGTAAAATTCTCCGGCTGGCGACTCCGGCCTATAATGAGACATTCACAAAAAACAGTTGATTTTTATGGAAACTCGTGTATAATAATTATAATAAATTAATTTTTATGCATAAACAGGAGATGAATACAATGGCAAAAGAGAAAGTTATTTTAGCGTATTCAGGAGGACTTGACACTTCCGTCATCATGGCCTGGCTCAAGGAAAACACGGATTTTGACATCATCGCTGTCTGCTGCAACGCCGGGCAGAATGAGGATTTTGCCGCCATCGAGAAAAAGGCTCTGGCTACCGGCGCCAGCAAGGCGTACACGCTGGATATCAGAGAAGAATTTATCACCGATTTTATCTGGCCGACGCTGAAGGCAGGTGCGATCTACGAAGGGCAGTACATGCTCGGCACTTCCATGGCCAGACCGCTGATGGCCAAGAAGCTGGTGGAGATCGCCGAAAAGGAAAAGGCCTATTACATAGCGCATGGCTGCACGGGCAAGGGTAACGATCAGGTTCGCTTCGAGGTAACGATCAAGGCACTGAATCCGGCTATCAAGATAATCGCGCCGTGGAGAAGCTGGGACCTTCATTCCCGGGAAGAGCTGATCGCCTATGCTAAGGAGCACGGTATTCCGATCAATCAGACGGTCAAGAAGATATACAGCCGCGATGAAAATATCTGGCACATCAGCCACGAAGGCGGCGAGCTTGAAAATCCGTGGAACGAGCATCTGCCGAGCATTCATGTGCTCAGCGTTCCGCCGGAGGAAGCACCCGACAAGCCGGAGTATGTGGATATCGACTTTGAGCAGGGCGTTCCGGTCGCCTTAGACGGTCAGAAACTGGACTGCATTTCGCTGCTTAAGAAGCTGAACGAAATGGGCGGGCGCAATGGCGTCGGCACGGTAGACATTATCGAGAACCGTCTGGTGGGCATGAAGTCAAGAGGTGTCTACGAAACTCCCGGCGGTACGATTCTATTTGCCGCGCATGCGGGCCTTGAACAGCTGATTCTAGACAGAGACACCACGCAGTACAAAAATATTGTCGCGCAGAAGTTCTCACAGCTGGTCTATGACGGCCTCTGGTACACACCGCTTAGAGAAGCGATCAGCGCTTTTGTGGATTCGACGCAGCAGTTGGTGACAGGCACGGTGAGGATGAAGCTTTACAAGGGCTTGGCCGTGGTGGCAGGCAGAAAGGCGCCATATTCGCTTTATAACGAAGAATTCGCCACCTTTAGCAAGGACGAGGTATACAATCAGAGCGACGCCGAGGGCTTTATCAACCTCTTCGCGCTGCCGCTGAAGATACGTGCGATACAGAAGCTTACAGTAGAAGGAGGAACAGACCAGAATGAAGCTTTGGAAAGGAAGGTTCTCAAAGGCGGCGAGTTCATCCGCTGATGAATTCAACGCCTCTATCGGCTTTGACCAGCGCATGTACAGATATTAAACGGGGCTGACAAAAGGCGCTGAGCCGTGATATAATATTCTGGAAATTAATTAAATAACAAATGAAAGGATATTAATACGGCTATGGTGATCAAAAGCTTTGCGCAGATAAAACAGAATATGCGTGCTAACATCAGAAGGACCGTGGCGGTTGCCTCGGCAGTGGAGGATAAGACACTTGAAGCGGTCCTGCGCGCTCATGATGAGGGTCTGGTCGACTATCTGCTTACCGGCCCTGTTGATGAGATCAAAGCCACGGCGGACAGGATAGGCCGCGTGATTGATACTGAACGCATCATAGATACCAAAAGCGACGACGAGTCCGCGGCGAAGGCCGTAGAGCTGATAAGAGCGGGAGAAGCCGACTTCTTGCAGAAAGGCCTGCTGCACACTTCCGCCCTGCTCAAGGCCGTAGTTAAGAGAGACACAGGGCTGCGCTGCGGCAAGATGATGAACTTTGTCGCCATGTTCCAGACGCCTTTTTATCATAAGCTCTTTGCCCTCACCGATGGAGGTATGCAGATTGCGCCGACGCTGGAGCAGAAAAAAGAGATTATCGAAAGTACGGTAGAGCTTTTCCACAGCTTCGGCGTCAGGGAGCCCAAGGTTGCCTGCATGTGCGCCGTAGAAGAAATCAACCCGAAGATGCCGGAGACGGTCGAGGCCGCGGAACTGAAGGCGATGAATCAGAGAGGCGAAATAACAGGCTGCATCGTGGAAGGACCGATCTCCTTCGATCTGTCCATGATCCCTAAGACCGCCGGCGTCAAGAAATTCTCGAGCCCGGTCGCCGGCGATACGGACATTATTCTTGCGCCGGGGATAGCGGCCGGCAACATGCTCATCAAGTCGCTCTATACTTTTGGCGGAGCGCTGATGGGCGGCGTTGTGCTGGGCGGAATCTGCCCGGTGTCCATGACTTCAAGGGACTCTGCCGTAGAAAGCCGCATTGCCTCGCTTTTGCTCAGCTGCAGTATACTTAACGGCGAGAAGACCGCAGAAAACGAGTGAGATAAAACCGGCCAGCACCGCGGCATCAAGGTACTGTGCAGTGGCCGCAAGGGGCGCTGTGCAAGGGGCGCTGACATTTTTGTCTTATATTTTAAACTTAGTCAGTAAATCGCCGTAAAACCGCTAATGCCCCGGAGAATTTAGGGCTAAGCTTGCAAAAATATGAAATTTTCCAGATAAATGTCAGCAAAATCAGTTAATTTGCTGACATTTTTTTAAAAAAACTTCTGATTTTGTCAGCGACGGGCGCGGAGCGTGAAACAACATACCGCAGGTTGACCGGCTCTCTGAGCAGCCGCAAAATGCTTCATTTCGGTTTGCGCTTTGCGGAAAATATGATATTATAATTCAGACAGGGAAAAACAGCCGCTGGCCTAAAAGGCACAAGGAGAGAACATGGATTTTCAGGATTATTTTCCGTTATGGGCAAAGCTTAACAGGAGCCAGCAGGAACGCATCCGCGCCAGCCTGCTTTTCCGCGAGGTCAAAAAAGGTACGATGCTGCACGACGGCACTCTCGACTGCACCGGTCTTTTTCTCGTCCGGGATGGGCAGCTGAGGGCTTACATCCTTTCCGAAGAAGGACGTGAGATTACACTCTACCGCCTCTTTGAGCGGGACATGTGCCTGCTTTCGGCCTCATGTATCGTGCATTCGCTCCAGTTTGAGGTGATGATAGCGGCGGAAAAGGATACTTCTCTGTGGGTAATCCCCGCCGACGTTTACAAGGCGATAATGGAAGAATCGGCCGCGCTGGCCAATTATACCAATGAGCTTATGGCTTCTCGCTTCTCAGATGTCATGTGGCTGATCGAAGAAATAATGTGGAAAAGCCTCGATAAGCGGATTGCGGATTTTCTCATGGAAGAAGCCGCCATCGAGGGGAGCAATCGTTTGCAGATGACTCATGAGACCATCGCCAACCATCTGGGCACGCGCCGGGAGGTGGTGACGAGGATGCTCCGCTATTTTCAAGAAGAGGGTCTGGTAAAGCTGTCCCGCGGCGTGGTGGAAATCACTGACGAAAAAAAGCTGGCCGAGCGTGACCCATGACACTGTCACACCGGGAACGGGCATCGCAGGGCAAAGGTTATCCTCCTTGCCGCCGGTCTGGGAATCTGGGCGGCCGCCCTGATAATATACTGGTTTTTTACCACGCCGTCAGATGCTTTCGGCTACGGTCTGTTTTTTCTCTATCTCCTGCTGCCGGCGACAATATTCGCGTTTTCGTTTATAGCAGGAAAAAACGATTTTTGGGGAAGGTTCAAGTCGAGACGAAAACAGGTATAGAGCATGTTATTTTTGAGAGGTGAGAAAATGAAAATTACAGGTAGTATGAACTATGTTAAATTTGATTTGGAAAATGGTTATATCATAAAAGCGGAAGGAGAAATGCTTGTAG
>CALWNX010000013.1 GCA_944382925.1 uncultured Clostridia bacterium
TCCAGTATGCGCCAGAGCATATAGGCGGCAGTGGTCTTACCCTTGGTGCCGGTGATGCCGATCACTATGAGCTCGCGCGAGGGCTCGCCGTAAAAGCGGGCCGCCATGGCGGCCATAGCGGCTCGCACATCGTCTGTCGTGATCACGGTCAGCTCTCCCGCCGGCCTGATACCCTGCGCCCGGCAGCAGGCCTCAACGCTTTGCGCCGTCAGCGCACTTTTTTCTGCCGCTACTATCGTCGTGCAGCCCTGGCTGACGGCCTTGGGAATATGCAGGCTGCCATCCGTATCCCGTCCTTCCAGGGCGAAGAACACGCTTTTTGCGCCGGCGTCCCGCGAATGGTACGCCAGTTTTTCGATCTCCTTATCCTTTGTGTCTCCCGTGACCGTGTGATCGCAGGAAGCCAGCAAAGCACAAAGATTCATCAATACTCCTTATATTATATTTATAATTATATCACATCATTGGCTGTAAGCATAAACGTCGCTGCCAACCTTGACCTTGGTGCCGGCGGCCGGATACTGCGCGGCGACGATGTAGTTTTCGCCCGTCTCGTCCTCGGAGGCACAGTTTAAATCCTTGCCGGCGATGATGCCCACCGCTTCGCTGTATTCCTGCCCGATGATGTTAGGCACGGTCGTGTAGTTGCTTTCGAGCACGGCCTTCTCCTCGTCGGTGTACTGCGGTTCGATGTTCATATATCTGAGCACGTCGGTGAGGATGCTCTTGGCGATCGGGCAGGCTACCGTCGAGCCATAGAAAGCGCCCTTAGGGCTGTCTACTACTACCAGGATCGCTACCTGCGGATCGTCCATCGGCGCCATGCCGATGAAGGAGCTGTAATAATTATCTCCGTATTTACCGTCTTCCACCTTGTTGGCCGTACCGGTCTTGCCGCCTACGCGGTAGCCGGTAACCTTGGCTCCTCCGGCGCCGCCCTCGGAAACGACGTATTCCATGATCTCGCACATTTCGGCGGCCGTATCCTCGGAAATTACCCGCCGCACTTCTTTCTTCTCGTATTCCTTGACCACCTTGCCGTTTTCGTCGGTCAGAGCCTTGACGTACCTAGGCTCCAGGAGCACGCCGTCGTTGCCGATCGAGCAGACAGCCGTCAGCAGCTGGATCGGGGTGATGGAAATACTCTGTCCGTAGCCCATGGTCGCCAGCTCTACCGGGCCCACGTCCTCAAGGGCATACATGATGGAACCGGTCTCGCCGGGATAATCCACGCCTGTCACCTGCCCGAGGCCATAAAGCTCCAGATATTTGTAGAAATCCTCGCGTCCCAGTCTGGCGACGATCTGCGCCAGAGCCGGGTTGCACGAATTTCCGATAGCCTGCTTGACATTCTGCGTACCGTGATTTCTGTTGCTCCAGCAGTGCAGCGTCACACCGGCGACGTTGATCTTCGTATTGCAGCTAAAGGTATCGTTTAAGGTGATCGCGCCTTCGTCGAGCGCCGAAGAGGCCGTAATCAGCTTGAAGGTCGAACCGGGCTCATAGGTGTCGCTGACGATCGGATTTCTCCACATCTGGAAAAGATAATCTGTCTGCTCTTCCGCGGAAAGCCCGGCGAACTCCTCGCGTTGCTCCTTATCGTCAGGCTCGGTGGCGTTGTTGGGATCGTAGCCGGGTGTGACGGCGCTGGCCAGGATCTCACCTGTCTCCGGGTCCATCACCAGGCACATGATGCGCTCGGCTTTGGTTTCCTCCATGCCTTCCTCGATGGCTTTTTCCACGTAATACTGGATAGCCTCGTCTATGGTCAGCACCACGTTGAGGCCGTTTTGCGCTTCATGGTACTCTTCGGAGCCGTCGACCAGCTGGTTGCCGGCCACGTCCGTATTCTTGACCCAGCGGCCTGCGACGCCGCTGAGATACTGATCGTATTCAAGCTCGATGCCGGTGCGTCCCGCTCCGTCGTCGTTGACGCTGCCCAAAAGCTGGGAAGCAAAGTTGCCGGAAGGATAATAGCGTTTACTTTCCTCGGAAAGCGAAAGCGCGTCTATTTCGAGCGCTCTGATCTGATCGGCCTGCTCTTTTTCCAGGCCCTTGCTCACCCGGACGATGGCCTGCTCTCTGGTGAGATCCTTTTTGATCTCGGCGGCTTCGGCGCCGGTGATCTCCGCAAGCTGCTGGGCGAGCTGCTCGATTTCCGCATCTTCCAGATCTTCTGCCAGCTCCGCCGGCCGCACCCACAGCGAATAGCAGGTGAGACTGGTGGCCAGCTCCTTGCCGTTGCGGTCGTAGATCTCGCCGCGCTTGGCGTCTATGGGAATATCCTGCGTCTGCTGGCTGATGGCTTTATCCGTCAGCTCGTCTGCCTGCACCACCTGCAGCCAGGCCACGCGGAAGGCCAGCAGTATCATCAGCACCGCCAGGATCATGAAGCCGATTGCGATCCTTCTTTTATTTTTTACAGCTACAGGCGTATTTTTAGCCATAAATTGCTCCTGTCGTTTCGGTCATTTTCGTTCTCTTTATAAAATAAGCCAGATACTTCTCTTATTATTCAGTTATCTGGCTTGCTTTGCTATGAAATTATTTTTTGCCTCACATCGATTATACGGGCGCGAGCGGCAAATTATGCGTATTTTGCGAGCGCTGGCCGCCTACGAATAGGCCTTCTCCTTGATCAGCGCGGCCAGACTGCCCTCGTCCTCGTCCAGGGCGGAAACGTGCACGCACTGGCTGCCTTCCGGATAGAACATGTCCAGCTTTTCGGTGGCGTACTTTTCCAAAGCGGCGATGCTGGTTTCGCGCTCGAGCATGACGTTGAGCGTGCCGATCTCGTTTTCGAGCAGATCGTTCTGGCTGCGCAGCTGATTAATATCGTACTGCAGCTTGGCTGACTGGGCGTTGACCACTATCATGCCGATCAGCAGGACGCCGATGATCACTACGGCCATGATGAGCGCGCGGGCATTGGCCGGATTGAGGAAAATGCTCTGCGCCTGCTGCCGTCTTCTGGCCTCTTCCTGCGCCTGCTGCGTGCGCCGACCGACCTGCGGTCTCTGCCTGGTCCGTCTGACTCTTTCCGGCTGTGGCTGCTGGTGCTCTGCTGTATATGCTCTTTGGTATGCTCTCCTCGCGTCTGCCATCTGTTTCCTCGTTGCTTTGGTTTTTTATATGTTTTGTCGCGCTTTGACTGCGCTTATATTTTTTCCGCTATGCGCAGCTTGGCGCTTCTGGCTCGCGGATTTTCTTCCGTTTCTTTTTCGCCGGGCTTGATCGGCTTGCCCGTCACCTTGACGATGTCCGCCTTTTTCCCGCATACGCAGACCGGGAAGTCCTTCGGGCAGGTGCAGGGGTCTGCTCTCCTGTTGAAGATATCCTTGACGATCCTGTCCTCCAGCGAATGGAAGGTGATGATGCAGAGCCTGCCGCCCGGATTGAGGACGTCGAGAAATTCTTCTACTGCTCTGCCAAGCTGCCCGAGCTCGTCGTTGACTTCGATCCTGATAGCCTGAAAGGTCCTCTTGGCCGGATGCGGCCCTGTCCTTCTGGCCGAAGCCGGTATCGCGGCCTTGATGATGTCGACCAGCTCCTGCGTGGTGCCGATGGGCTTGTCTTGCCTTTTTCTGACGATGAAGTCGGCGATACGGCCGGCCCATCTTTCTTCGCCGTAGCGGGAAATGATGTCTGCCAGCTCTTTTTTGCCGTAGCCGTTGACCACGTCAGCGGCCGTCAGCTCGTCGTCTCTGTTCATGCGCATATCCAGCGGCGCATCGTGCATATAGGAAAAACCTCTGTCGGGGTTGTCCAGCTGAAAGGACGACACTCCCAGATCGAGCAGCGCGCCGTCGATGCCGGGAATCTCCAGCTCTGCCAGCACATCCCTGATGTTGGCGTAGTTATTCTGTACAAAATACTTGCGGCAGCGGAATTCCCGCAGTCTCTGCTCCGCTGCTGCCAGCGCGTCGCGGTCGCGGTCGATGCCGATCAGCGTCCCGGCTGCTGTGTCACGCCCGGCTTTGGAGGCTTGTCCGGCCAGCGCATCCTGCGCATCCTGTCCGGCCAATCTCCGGCAGATGCCGGCGCTGTGGCCACCGCCTCCCAGCGTGCCATCCACATAGACTCCCTGTGGCCTGATCGCCAGACCTTCCATACACTGTTCAAAGAGTACCGGCTCGTGTCTGAATTCCATAAGCGCCTCCTCCGCTCCTAGAAGTTGTATTCTCTGAGGGCGTTGGCGAAATCTTCTCTGTCCATCCTGCTGTCGTTGTCAGGAGCGGACCAGACCTCCTTGCTCCACACTTCTATCTTGGACATGGCGCCCATGGTAACCAGATCCTTCTTGATCATGGCGTAATCCTTGAGCTCCTGCGGAATCACAATCCTGCCCTGCTTGTCGAATTCGCATTCGGCAGCGTTGGCGCAAAAATGCCTGATGAAAGCGCGCACCTTGGGATCCGACTCCGGCAGGTGAGAAATCTTCTCCATCTGCTTTGCCCAGTCCTCTGTCGTGTAGATGTACAGGCAGCAGTCCAGCCCCTTGGTGAGAATGCAGCGGTTGCCCAGCTCCCCGCGCAGCTTTGCGGGAACGATCATCCTGTTCTTGTCATCTATGGAGTTGTTGCTGGTTCCCATAAACATGGCGGCTGCTTTCTCCTCTGATTTGCAATGATAACACCTGCTTGCCGGCGCCGGCCGGCCTCTCCACTGTGCCTTGTGTTTCGCACCTGTCTGGCGGCAGGGCGCATTTTTTGTTTTACATCTACCACTATACACCACTTTTAAACACTTATCAATAGTTTTTGCCCATATTTTATGATATTTTCACCACCAAATTTCCCCAGCGGGCGTTTATACCGCCTGCGATCTGCCGCCTGCGCAGGCTCAAGCGCCGGTCTGTGTGCAGATTTGCCCGGCGGCCTGTGTGCAGATCTGCCCGGCGACATCCCGCATGTACAGATTCGGGCTGCAGGTCATGGTTGCTCTTTTGCCCGATAGTGAATGTTGTACTTTTTCGGGAGAAATAAAAAAACTACAACAATTTAGTGCCGGCCGGGGCGTTTTAAAGAGTGTCTCAGGCGCAATGTTGTAAAATCTTGCAAATTCCTGCTGCGATTACAACCAAAATGTTGTAACCATTGCAGCTTTTGTAAAAAAATACAACATCGACTGTTTTTGCCGCCAGTGTGTGTGCGGTTCAGCGCAAAAATGTTGTAACGAAGAGCAATATTGCTCTTTCATTACAACATCCGGGCATACTGGCCTCGGCCGTCGTTGTCTGTTTTGGCTCAGGCGACGCAAAAAGCCAACATTCCCTTCCATTTTTATACATTTTGCGGCCGTGCGAGGCCCGATGTTGGCTTTTTGAAAGCTCCAAGCGATCTCAGACAACAGTTTCGGCCAAAATTGTTGTCCATTTCTGTATCCGGCAGGCAAAAAGCCAACATCGTCTGGATTTAAGTTCGACGAAGCAGCGGCGGCTCACGAAGCGGGCCCGGCTAGCAAAGCGAGGCGGGCGCCCGATTGGCTAAGCGAGGCGAGGCGGGCGCCCGGTTGGTAAAGCGGCGGCCCGCACCACGGGCCGCCGGCGGGCATATACTATAGCATCTCAGTTTATTTAAGGAGAGGACTGTTAGAAATGAATTGTTTTGAAACTAATCGCTCTTGTGCGAATGGGCATAACGGTAACCTCGTCTACCTGACGAAGGTTTTCTTCGACGGGCAGGAAAACTCCTCACCGATGATGACTTCGCTCACCACCAAGCCAGGTGCTTTTACGCAGCAGCTCAGCATCGGCGGCCCTGTCAGCAGGGGCTGCGAACTGTTCGGCGGCTGCGGCACGGAGCCCGGCTGTGGTTCGTTCGGCGGTTGCGGCACGGAGACCGGCTGCGGACCGTTCGGCGGCTGCGGCAACGTCTGTGACACGTGCCGGGCCTGCAACATCTGCTGCTGTATCAGCGACAGCTGCAACATCAGCGTGTCGGCCAGCACCACCTTCGACGTGACGAATGCCTATGTGATCACGCACTCGTTCAACATGACAAATCCGACTTTGCCTGCAGATCTGGCCGTGACGGTAGACGGCACTGCCATCACCAACGTAGAGGAAAGCGGCGGCCAGTATATCGGCGATATCAGCGGTATCATGGCCGAGATCCGCAAATGTCCGTGCGGCACTCCTTGGGTGAGCATCTGTCCGGGGCATTTCGTCATGGCCTCCGCCACCGGCCCGTGGAGCCTGATGGCCACCATCGTGCTGGAAGGCACCGTTTACGACGGCGGTCAGGCCTGTCAGTTCAAGCTCTGCTTCCAGACTGTCGAAGGCACGCCGATCGTAGTCACCGGCGCTTCCGCCTTCGCACTCTGCGGAGTTGAAATTCCATGCCAGATCGGCGGAATTTCCCCGTCGCTGCAGATGGACTTCGGCGCCTGCGCTTCCATACTCAACCCTGCCCTGACAGCAGGAGCAGACGGCGAGATCACGCTTACCGGCTCGCTGGTTGTCACCCCGCAGCTCCACCTGCGGGTAACCAGACAATCGCTGTTCGACCTCAGCGCCAGAGAAATCTGCCTGCCGTGCGACGATCTGGGCCAGTGCAGCGCCTGCGATCCGGCGGAAAGGGCCTGTCTGGGAGACGCCAGCAATTGCTGCTGCGGACAGACGACGCCTAACAGAGTCGACGATATTCTCAGCCTTGCCGACGCGGGCTACGGCTGCAATTACGCAGGCGGTGCAGAAAGCACGGGCTGCGGCTGCGGCCAGCAGTCAGCGCCGGCGCCGCAGCCGCGGCCGGCCTTTGGAACGCGCGCAGGAATAGCCTGCCAGTGCTGCGACACCAACGGCTACAGCTTCTAGCAATTTAGCAATTGCACAGGCGAAACAAAACGCCCGCCGGCCAAAAGGCCGGCGGGCGCGGAAGCTCGGTATCAATATTTGTTTTTCTTACCCAGTCTGCTCTTATACCTGTTCTTCCGATTGCTGAAGATCCTGGTTTCCCGGCTGCGTCGTTTTTTTACCGTATCGCAAACCAGCAGTATCATCAGAAGGAGCGCTACCACGAGAATGGCGATAGCAATCACTTCGTTTACGTGAAGAACTCCGTCCAGGGCTATGTGCAATCTTTCTCTGAGAAATTCTTTCATCGATCTGTCCTTATTTCGGTGTATTTGTCAGATGCCGATGAAATATTTTACCATACTTTGACAAAAAAGCAAAGTGAAAGTTTACATTTAAAAGTGTGAAAAGCGCGTGAAAACGCATCTGCGGGCCCGCGCGCAGCTTCCGGCGGGCAGCGGAAAGACAAAAGCGGGCCCGCTCTTAGCCGGCTTCCATTCTTGACGATTTCTTGGCGCTTTTTTCAACAATTCCACAAGCTTTTACTCTTTTGCAATCGCCGCCGGTGTGCTATAATTATTTTATGATATCAGACAGACGGAGGCAGGCCATGGACCCCTTTGTAAAATTTGAAAACGTCAAAAAAGTTTACAAGATGGGCGAAGTTTATATCGAAGCGCTCAGGGACGCCACCTTTGAGATCAGCAAGGGCGAGATCTGCGTCATCGTCGGTCCTTCCGGCGCCGGCAAGACCACGCTCCTGAACATCCTCGGCGGCATGGACACCCTGACTGCGGGCAAGGTATGGCTCGACGGCAAGGAGATTTCCAAATACAGCCAGAAGCAGCTGACCTCATACCGCCGCTTTGACATCGGCTTCGTTTTTCAGTTCTATAATCTGGTGCAGAATCTCACCGCGCTGGAGAACGTATCGCTGGCCACGCAGATCTGCAAGAACCCGATGGATTCCGCCGAAGCGCTGGAAAAGGTGGGGCTCGGGGACAGAATGAACAACTTTCCTTCGCAGCTTTCCGGCGGCGAACAGCAGCGCGTGGCGATTGCCAGGGCGCTGGCCAAGAACCCCAAGCTGCTGCTCTGCGACGAGCCGACCGGCGCGCTCGATTACAATACAGGCAAGGCCATCCTCAAACTCCTGCAGGATACAGCCCGCCAGAGCGAGATGACGGTGGTCATCATCACTCACAATCTTGCTATCGCGCCGATGGCCGACCGGGTCATCCACGTCAAGAACGGCACCGTGGATGGCGTCGAGATCAACGCGGAGCCGATGCCGGTAGAAAAGATAGAATGGTAGCTTACGAGGTGTAAGTTTTGAAAAGCGCAATGTTGAAGTCCACTTTGAGAGAGATAAAAGGAAGCTTTGGCCGCTGGTTCGCCATTTTGGCCATAGTCGCTCTTGGAGTGGGCTTTTTCTCCGGTCTCAAGGTCTGCAAGGACGCCTTTACCGAGACCGGCGACGAATACCTTTCTGCGCACTCCTTCTTTGATTTTCAGCTCTTCTCCACGCTCGGTCTTGAAAGCGAGGATGTCGAAACGATCGCAGCCGTCGACGGCGTCAAATATGCCGAAGGCTCTTATTCCGCCGACGTGCTCATCAGCAAGGGCGAGGGCAACGCGGACGACCAGTCCGGCGAGCTGATCAGCAAATTCCACACCCTTTCAGACAACATCAACACACCATCTCTCAAGGCAGGCGAGATGCCGACGGAAGGCAACCAGTGCCTGGCCGACGCGCAGAGATTCACGGCGGAGGACATCGGCAGCACGATCACCATCAGCAGCGACAACAGCGAAGACACCGCCGACATGCTGGCCTACGACACCTATACCATCACCGGCATCGCCGACTACCCTCTTTATCTGAACTTTGAACGCGGCACCGCCTCGATCGGCGACGGCACCGCCGACTGCTTCATCCTCATCCCGGCGGAGGGCTGGGACGCGGATGTCTATACGGAAATTTATGTCAAGCTGGAGGACAGCGCCTTTATCTTCAGCGATGAATACGACGACATCATCGCCCGCGCGCGCGGACCGCTGGAGAAGGCCCTCGAAAACTGCTCTGAGCGCCGTTACGAGGAAATCATCGACGAGGCGCAGGCCAAGGTGGACGAAGCCAGACAGGAAGTCGAGGACGGCGAAGCCGCCCTGCACGAAGGCGAGATCGAGCTGGCCGTCGCCGAGACCCAGCTGGAAAGCGGCCGCCAGCAGCTTGCCGAATCGCAGCAGCAGATGGATCAGCTGCAGAAGGCTTACGACGAGAGCGTAGCCGAGTATCAGAAGCAGGAAGATAATCTCTACGATTATTACGATTATCTGGAAGGCTTGTACACAGAAGGTACGCTCAGCGAAGAGCAGTACCACGAAATCAAAAACGCGCTGGACGAACAGCTTGCGGCCGCCTGGAGCGAAGTGCAGCTGCTCAAGAACCAGCTTGACAGCGCTCAGGCCGAGCTTGACGCCGGCCGGGCCGAGCTTGCCAGCGGCGAAGCAGAGCTTGCAAGCGGCCAGACTGAGCTTGAGGATAACAGAGCGAAGATCGAAGAGGCCAAGGCGGAGCTTGACGACGCGCAAAACGAGATCGACAAGATCGAGCACCCCGACACATATCTCTTGGGCAGGGATACCAACGTCGGCTACGTCTGCTTTGAAAACGACA
Organism: uncultured Clostridia bacterium; assembly: GCA_944382925.1. Taxonomy (GTDB): domain Bacteria; phylum Bacillota; class Clostridia; order Peptostreptococcales; family Anaerovoracaceae; genus Fimisoma. Next base: position 9,474 of record CALWNX010000013.1, read on the forward strand.
CCAGCATCGTCGAAGGAATCGCCAGAGTTTTTCCGGTCTTCTTCTTCCTGGTGGCCGCGCTCGTATGTATGACGACCATGAGCCGCATGATCGACGAGCAGCGCACGCAGATCGGCGTGCTCAAGGCGCTCGGCTACGGCCGCAGGCAGATACTCTTCAAATATATCTTCTACTCCGGTAGCTCTTCGCTGATCGGGGGAGTGATCGGTTTCTTCGCCGGCACCTATCTGTTCACCTGGGTCATCTGGGAAGCCTACAGCATGATGTACGGCTTCTCGGACGTCATCTTCGTCTTTGACTGGCTCACAGGCGGACTGGCGCTTTTGGCGGCGATGATCTGCTCCGTAGGCACGACTGTATACTCCTGCTACCACGATCTTTCCGAGGTTCCGGCCGAGCTGATCAGACCGAAAGCTCCGGCCGCCGGCAAGCGCATCCTGCTTGAGCGCGTCACCTTTATCTGGAAGCGGCTCAAGTTCCTGCACAAGGTTTCGGCGCGCAATATTTTCCGCTACAAGAAGCGTTTCTTCATGATGGTGCTGGGCATCTGCGGCTGTACGGCCCTGCTGGTCACCGGCCTGGGCATCAAGGATTCGATCAAGAACGTCGTCGACATCCAGTACGGAGAAATCTATCACGTGGACTTTACCGTCACCTTTAACAAGGCGATGGATGCGGAAACGGAGGAAGAATTCCTCGCCGACTGTCCGAATGCCGTCGAGGATGCCCTCTTCGTGTACACCGGCACGGCGGAAGCGCGTTCGGGTGAGAGCGTCAAATCCGTTAACCTGGTGGCCTGCACCAACGAGGATCCGATCTCTGACTTTATCGACCTGCACAACGACGACGGCCCGCTTGATTATCCGCAGGCCGGCGAGGGTATCATCAACACGGGTCTGGCTGACGATCTGGAGCTAGCGGTGGGCGATGACATCACCGTCTACGACAGCGAGCAGCACGAGCTGACGGTTACCATTTCCGGCATCTGCGATAACTACGTTTACAATTACCTTTATATAAACGACGATACTTATGTGGAAAACTACGACGAGATGAACGTAAACTCGGCCTTTGTGATCGCGCCTAAAAACGACGGCGGCGAGATAGCAAACGCCGGTCAGGTCAGCGAAGAGCTGATGGAAGCTTCCCACGTTTCGGCGGTTTCGGTAACGGCAGAATTCAGAAACCGAGTGGACAACATGATGGTCAGCCTCAACTACATCGTCGCTCTGGTCGTAATGTGCGCCGGCGCGCTGGCCTTCATCGTGCTCTACAATCTGACCAACATCAACATCACGGAGCGAATCCGGGAAATCGCCACCATCAAGGTGCTGGGCTTCTACCCGCGCGAGACCTCGGCCTACGTCTTCCGCGAAAACGTGGTGCTGACGATTATTTCCGCCCTCGTCGGCCTGCCGCTCGGTACGGCGCTGCACGCCTTCGTCATGAGCCAGGTACAGATCGATCTCATGACCTTCGACATCCACATCGAGCCACTGAGCTATGCCTTCGGGCTGGTGGGCACCTTCGCCTTTGCCATGATCGTCAACTTCGTGATGTACTTCAAGATCAACAAGATCAGCATGACCGAGTCTCTCAAATCGATCGAATAGGCATGCAACTGAGAGAGGACATAAGCGAGGAGATAAGTGAGGACAAAAAAATCCCCTCACTCGCAGCGATTTACGCCTAGCAAGGGAGCAGAGGACAAGATTTTATTCTCAACTGCATAAAAAGTCGCCTGACAAGGGAATAGCTCCCGAATGCGAAGCGTCTGTCGTCCCGAAAACTGCCGTTTTCATCAACGAAAAGGAAGTTTTCAGCCGCCAAACAGGCTCGCTTGCAGGAGCTATTCCCTTTTGATATGCTCTGTTTTAATTTATAGAAGATTTTTTTGTCCTCTGTTTCCTCAGCGCTGCTAAACTCGCGTGAAAGAGGGAAAACGCCCGCACCGGGGCGCGCAGAAGTCAGGGCACGCAGAAGGCGGCGCGCAGACCCCTGGGGCCGCCTTATTTTACCGGCACAACGCCGATTTCCGCTTCGATGTTCAGCTCGCCGTCCGCCTTGACGGTGCGGAAAAAGTACTGGCCCTCGCCGGCAGACGCGCGCATAATCGTGAGCTCATCGCCCAGCGGCGCTTCCTTGGAATAGTGAACGCGCATGGAATCAACACGGTGCGTGCCGGCTTCAAGCTCCGGCACATGGTCGCAGAGCATGTTGGCATAGTACGTGTTGTTCATGTGCTTGTTGGAATCAAGATAGCTGTAGGTCACCCTGAAGCGGCCCGCTTCTTCAAGCTGCGCTTCCCGCGGAATGCGGAACTTGCCGGGAATCAGATCGTGATAAGGCCCGTGATAGTAATTGGAAAAGTCCACCTCGTCGACCTTGAGGATCTTGCGGCTTTCAAAGTCCACCAGCACCCACTGGCTGGCGATCTCCGCGATCAGGCGGCCGTCGCGCTTCATTTCGTACATACGCAGAAAAGTCGCCCGGCTGCTGTCGCAGGGCCAGGAGGTGGCCTCCACCCGCTCGCCCACAAAGGCCTCTTCATATATCTTCATATCAATGCGGCTGAGCATCAGCGCTTTGCCCATAGCCAGGATGTCCTCGTACGAAGGTTTTTGGCTCTCCATCTGCCGGCGGCCCGCTTCCTGCAGCACCTGCAGGGCTCCGGCCGGCTTGAGCAGCTGATTACCGTCGCAACAGTAAGTGTCAAGCTCAATAGCGTAAAAAAATCTTTCTGCCATTATCTTGGTCGTCTCCTCTCGTCGTTAAGTCGTCGTTAAGTCGTTGTGCTTTTATTTGCGGCGCAGCGAGCGCAGATACTCTTTGCGCTCCGACGGGATGCGGTAGCTCTCGAGCGCTTTCTGAATCGACTTGTTGTGCACCCACTTGCCGAGGCTCTGCGCCTCAAAAAGACCGATCGTCTGCTCATACTGCTTGATCAGGGCAAAGCTGTAATACCAGGCGATGGCCATATTGATATAATACTCCTGCGTCTGCAGATTTGCAAGGAGGGTAAGGTCGGACGGAGCAAATTCCTCCTCCAGCATAAAGCTGAGCATGGTCACGATCGCAAAGCGCACCCTGTAGGTCTGGTCGCTGGCAAGCCACGGCGTGATCGTTTTTCGCACCAGCGGCAAGTCCTTTTGGAAAATCTTCGGCGGCAGCAGGTCGCAGGTCGCCCAGTTATCGACATAAGGCAGAAAGCGGTCTGTCAGCGCCAGCGCCTCGGCGGTATCTTTAGCCAGGCGGCCGATCAAAAGGCCGTGCAGGTTGTTTTCTTCGTAGTACTGATGCGGCAGGCAGGCGAGGAAATCGCGCGCCCGCGCCCGCCCCTCTTCACAGCCGCAAAGCTCCGCCGCCAGCTTGCGCAGGGCCGGCGTCCGCACGCCGATGATGCGCTCGCGCGCCAGCCCCGGCACCAGCTTGCTGTGGAAATCTCCGTATTTTACATCCTGCAGCGCAAACAGGCGCGCTTGTATTTCCTTGTTTTCTGTCATTTCTTTTTCCTTCAGTTCTCTTCAGTTCCCTTTAATTGAGCGAAGCATCGACCGCCCTGATCAGCGCCGCCCTGAGGCCGGCCTCCTCCAGAGCCGCCACGCCTTTGATCGTCGTACCGCCCGGCGAGCAAACGCCGTCCTTGAGCACGCCCGGGTGCATGCCGGTCTCGAGCTGCAGGCTGGCCGCGCCGATCAGCATCCCCGCAACCAGCTCGTAAGCCTGCGCGCGCGGCACGCCGTTCTTGACCGCCCCGTCCGCCAGACCCTCGATGATCATGGCGGCAAAGGCCGGTCCGCAGCCGGTAACGGACGAAGCGGCGCTCATGATATTGGCCGGCAGCTCCACCACCTGACCGACGCCCGCCAGCAGCGCAAAGACTTCCCGCCGGCGCTCCGCCGAGACGCTGTGGGCGCTTTCGACGATCGTCACACCCTTGCAGACCGCTGCCGGCGTGTTGGGCAGGATGTACTGCAGCTGCACCTCGTCGCCCAGCAGCTCGTGCAGCTTCGCAAACGTCCAGCCGGAAGCCACGCTGACCAGCGTCTTGCCTTTCAGCGCCGACTTAAGGGGCGCAAACACCTTTTCCATCTGATAAGGCTTGCAGGCCGCAAAGACTATCTCCGCCTCTCTGATCGCCACCTTGGGCTCGCCGCAAGGCACAAAGCCTATGGCGGCGGCGTTTTGGCGCAGCTTGTCCTGATTGGGCGCGAAAGCCGTCATGTCTTTGCCCTGCAAAAGGTCTGCCTTGATGAAGCCCCGGGCCAACGCCTGAGCCATGTTTCCCATGCCGATAAATGCGATTTTCATTTATATTCCTCCTACAGATCAATGTCAAGCTCTACCGGGCAGTGATCCGAGCCCATGACCTCGGTAAGGATTCTGGCATCCTGCATCTGTCCGGCCAGCTTCTTGGAAACGATAAAATAATCTATGCGCCAGCCGGCGTTTCTCGGTCTGGCCTTGAATCTGTACGACCACCACGAATATATTCCCTCTTTCTCAGGGTAAAAGTAGCGGAAGCTGTCGACGAAGCCGGCCGCCAGCACGTTCTCGATTTTGGCGCGCTCCTCGTCGGTAAAGCCGGCACTGCGCCTGTTTGGACGCGGATTTTTCAGGTCGATCTCAAGCCGCGCCACGTTGAGGTCGCCGGTGTAGATGACGGGCTTTTTTTCGTCCAGCATCCTGATGTAGGCGAGGAAATCGTCTTCCCAGCGCAGACGGTAGTCGAGACGCTTCAGCTCGTCCTGCGAGTTGGGCACGTAGACGTTTACCAGATAGAAATCGTCAAATTCCAGCGTGATCACCCGGCCCTCGTGGTCGTGCTCCTCGATACCGAGGCCATAGGTTACGCTGAGCGGCTCGCGGCGGGAAAAGACCGCCGTTCCCGAATAGCCCTTCTTTTCCGCATAGTTCCAGAATTGGCGGTAACCCGGCAGCTCAATGGCAAGCTGCCCCTCCTGCAGCTTCGTCTCCTGCAGGCAGAAAATGTCGGCCTCAGCCGCCGTAAAATAATCCATGAACCCCTTGTCCAGGACGGCTCTGAGGCCGTTGACGTTCCAAGAAATCAGCTTCATTTTTGCTCTCCTTTTTCTTTAGCTTGGCCGGCGTGCGCTCCCGGGCCGGCTGCCTTGTGCGCACCACCGTGCGCCATCATTTCCTCGCCCCAGTCGCTGAAAGCCTCCAGCACCGGCATCAGTCTGTCGGCCAGACCCGTCGTCGAATATTCGACCCGCACCGGCACCTGCAGATACTCGTGCCGCTCTATCAGCCCCCGCTCCGCAAGCTCCTGCAGCGAGGAAGCCAGCACCGTATTGGAAATCCCATCAAGCTGTTTGCGCAGCTCGTTGTAGCGCATGGTTCCCCTGTTGTTCAAGGTGCAGATTATCTGCATCTTCCACTTGCCGCCGAGCAGCGTCATGGCGTAATTGAGCGGGCATTTTTCCAGGCACGGACAGTCGTAATGAGTCTCTATCACGGTAAGCTCCTCCTTACTTAGTCATTATTTTTTGCGTTCTTGCCAGTTTCTGCTTTAGATACTATAATTATATCAAGTAGCAAAAGCAGAGTAAATACTATAATGGAGGATGCAGTGGAAATATATCTTCAGGGTCTGACGATGGGGCTTGCATATGTGGCGCCCATCGGTCTGCAAAATCTCTTCGTCATCAATACGGCGCTCACGCAGCCGCGCAGGCGTGTGTACGCAACGGCGCTGATCGTGATCTTTTTCGACGTGACGCTCGGTCTGGCCTGTTTCTTCGGCATCGGTGCGATCATGTCCGCCTCGCCGGTGCTGGAAATGATCGTCTTGGCCGTCGGCAGCCTGATCGTGCTCTGGATCGGCCTGGGCCTCGTGCGCTCCAAGGAAGAAAGCCTCGACAACGGGCGCGACGTCAACATCCCTATCCTCAAGGTCGTCACCACCGCCTGCGTCGTAACCTGGTTCAATCCGCAAGCCCTCATCGACGGCAGCATGATGCTGGGCGCCTTCAAGGCAACGCTCCCATCCGGCACCGACTTTTTCTTTGTCGGCGGCTTCGCCTCGGCTTCCGTGCTGTGGTTCCTGGGCATCTCGACGGTCATCTCTCTGTTCAGCGCCCGCTTCACGCCGAAGATGCTGCGCGTGATCAACATCGTCTGCGGCGCCGTGGTGATCTTCTACGGTCTCAAGCTGCTGTGGAACTTCATCGACCTGGCGCTGCTGTGATTTTTGGTTTTCTCCGCTGTGCTGAAAAAGCGGATGGCGCAAGATGAATTTGAAAAAAGTTGAGAAATGTAGCTCATTAGTGAAGCGCATTGGCTAGTGAAGCGCATCAGCTATATAATAAGTCCGCCCGCAATAAAACCGCCCGCGGCCGGGGCGCTTGCTCCGGCCGCGGGCGGCCTGTTTATTGATTCACTTACGCAAATGTGATCACGGTTCCGGTCTTGCCCTCGAGAGCGTCGATGGACTTGTCGAGGGAGGTGATGATGGCCTTCTTGTCAGGGTTGGCCTTGACGAACTTCATGGCCGCCTGTACCTTCGGCAGCATGCTGCCCGGGGCAAACTGGCCTTCCTGGCAGTATTTTTCCGCCTCGGCGTAGGTCATGTGCGCCAGATCCTGCTGGTCAGGCTTATTGAAGTTGATGGCGACCTTTTCCACCTCGGTGAGGATCATCAGGGCGTCGGCTTCTACCTCTTCGGCCAGAAGCTCGGCGGCAAAGTCCTTGTCGATAACGGCAGCCACGCCTGTCAGCGAGCCGTCCTCATTTTCCACTACCGGGATACCGCCGCCGCCGCAGGTGATAACGATGGTCGTCTCCCACAGCTTTCTGACGGAATCGATTTCTACTATTTTCTGCGGAATCGGAGAAGCGACTACGCGTCTGTAGCCTCTGCCGGCGTCTTCCTTGACGGTGTAGCCCTTTTCTTCTACCAGGGCCTTTGCTTCTTCCTGCGAATAGAACGGGCCGATCGGCTTGGTCGGATTCTTGAAGCCCGGATCGTTCTTATCCACTACGACCTGAGTGGCCAGCGTTACTACCGGCACGTCCTTGCCTCTCTTTTTAAGCGCAAATCTCAGAGCCTGCTGCAGGTGGTAGCCGATGTATCCCTGCGACATGGCGCCGCAGACGTCGAATGGCATGGCCGGGGTCACATCCTTGGCCGTTTCGGAAGCGAGCAGGATTCTGCCCACCTGCGGGCCGTTGCCGTGTACTACGGCCAGCTCATAACCTCTTTTGCACATTTCTGCGACGTGCTCGCAGGTCTTTTTTACAACCTCGAGCTGAGCCTCCGCCGTAGCAGGGCCGTTTCCGGACTGAAGGGCGTTTCCGCCCAGAGCAACAACGATTTTCTGCATAGCTTGTACTTCTCCTCCACTATTGAATAATTTGCTTTTGCGATAACTTTTATCCTATATATCATCCCTGTTGACAGGACAGGACATACAGCGTGGGCCGCCGCGGCCTCTGGAAAGCTCGGACGAAGGCATCGTCAGCACCTTGATGCCCTTCTTGGCCATCAGCTCGTTGGAAACGTAGTTGCGCTCGTAGGTGACTACCGTTCCCGGCGCGATGCAGAGCGTGTTGGAGCCGTCGTTCCACTGCTCGCGCTGCGAGGCCATCATGTCGCCGCCGCCGCACCTGATGAGGTCGACGCCGCCGAGCTTCAGCTCGCGGGCCAGGATGCTCGCCAGATCGTCCTGCACGGACTTGAACTGGAGCTCACCGTCCTTGCCGAGCGTGATTTCGTAAACGCTGAGCGGGCCTTCGATCTCAGGATGGATCGTGAACTTGTCATAGTCGATCATCGTGAACACCGTATCGAGGTGCATAAAGGCTCTCGATTTGGGGATGTCGAAGACCAGCACCTTTTTGTAGCCCGACTGCGGCAGGATGTTCTTGGCGAAGCGCTCGATGCCGTCGACCGTCGTTCTCTGCGAATAACCGATGGCCACCACATCCTTGGACAGCACCAGTACATCGCCGCCTTCGATGGAATAATCTTCATATATGTCATACCAGAGTCTGTCATCCTCGGCGGCAAAGTCCCTGTCGTAGTGGAACATGTATTTGAGGAACAGGGCCTCACGCCGGCGGGCCGGGGTGCTCATGTGATGCAGGTTGAGGCCGTTTCCCACGCAGGCTCCGGGGTCTCTCGTAAAGTAAAGGTTGGGCATCGGATCCAGGGCGAACGGATAGTCGCTGCGGATCAGATCGTAAAGCGAGGTCACATGCTCATGCGCCTTGAGATCGGTTTTCTTGACGCCGGCAATCAGCTTTGAGACCATCGCCTTTGCTTCCATGCTCATCAGAAATTCGATGATCGATTCTCTCAGTCCCTGTGCTTTGACATCGCTGAGATCAAGGAATTCGTTTATAAACTGCAGCCGTACCTTGGTATCGGCAAGTGCTTTGGCGGTTTCGTCCACGTAGAAGAGCACCTGAGCCCCATTATCCTCAAGTATTTTCACGAAGATATCGTGCTCCTCCTGCGCGATCTTCAGGAAAGGAATGTCGTCGAACAGCAGCCTTTCCATCGTTGTCGGGGTCAGCGCCTCCAGCTCCAGCCCCGGTCTGTGCAGCAAGACCTTGTTCAGCTTGCCTATTTCCGAATAATTATGGATTCCCGGATACATTAACGTATCTTCCCCCTTTCGTAAAAGGGGAGGGAAGAAGGCTCCCTCCCCGGCTTTAACGCAGCACAGGCGCCCGCGCGATTCCCAGGCGGGATCGTCATTAGGCGATGGTGGCTACGATCACGGCTTTGATGGTGTGCATCCTGTTCTCAGCCTCGTCAAACACCTTGGAATGTCTGGACTTGAAGACGTCGTCGGTAACCTCGCGGATGTCGTAGCCCAGCTCCTTCTGGCTCTGCGCCATGGTGGTCTCAAAGTCATGGAAGGAAGGCAGGCAGTGCATGAAGATCACATCGTCGTTTTCGGTGGCGGCCAGCATTTCCTTGGTTACTCTGAACGGAGTCAGCATTCTTACTCTCTCAGGAATCTGATCTTCTTCGCCCATGGAAGCCCAGATATCGGTGTAGAGAACGTCTGCACCCTTGAGGCAGGAAGCGTCGGAGCTGATCTCGATCTTAGCGCCGGTCTCTTCGGCTACCTTTCTGGCTCTCTCAACTACGGAGCTGTCTACCTGAGCGGCCAGCTCTGCCGGTCCGTAGGCTACGAAGTGCATGCCCATCTTGGCGCAGCCGTACATCCAGGCATAAGCCATGTTGTTTCTCACGTCGCCGACGAAAACGACCTTCACGTTCTTCAGCGGCTTGGATACATGCTCTTCGATGGTCAAAAGGTCGGCCAGAATCTGCGTCGGATGGTCAACGTCGGTCAGGCCGTTCCATACCGGTACGCCGGCGTACTTGGCCAGGTCTTCAACGACCTTCTGCTCATAGCCTCTGTACTCGATACCGTCATAGAATCTGCCCAGCACCTTGGCGGTGTCCTCCAGGGATTCCTTCTTGCCCATCTGGGAGCTCTTGCTGTCAAGGAAGGTAACGTGCGCGCCTTCTTCCAGTGCGGCTACCTCAAAGGCACATCTGGTTCTGGTGGAAGTTTTTTCAAACAGGAGGCAGATGTTCTTGCCTGCCAGCACGTTGTTATAGATGCCGGCTCTCTTCTTAGCCTTCAGATCATGCGCCAGATCGAGCATGTATCTGATCTCTTCCGGGGTAAAGTCCATCAGTGTCAGGAAGCTTCTGCCTTTTAAATTCACTGCCATTTTTTTCTCTCCTTTTTCTTTTTATTTACATTTGCGTAGGTAATATTAATATCTACTTGAAATTGTACTGTCATCACGGCGAAAATGAAAGTACCAGCATTTGTTATTTTTCGTGTGCCAGTTTATGGCGCGGTTGCCGGGTTTCGGCGCGCCTGCCATAAATTTCATTGCCGTCCTGTCCGCTCTCTATTGTGCCCGGCCGCAGCCAAGATTATGCGCGGACTTTTCGCCGCGCGGCGGCCACAGACTGTAGAGAAACCCCCGGCAATTTCATAAGCTTGGTTTTTGCTGCCGGCTTTCTCTTCGTTTGGGGCAAATGTTGTACTTTTTTGGTATAAACAAAAAAACTACAACAATTGAGCGGCAGCCGGGCCGTTTTCAATAGCGCCGTGGACGCAATGTTGTAATGTCTTGCAAATTCTGCCGTAATTACAACCAAAATGTTGTAACAAAAGCTATATCGCCCTTTAATTACAACATACGAGCGAAACGGCCACGGTCGGCGTTGTCTGTTTTGGCTTCAGCGCCGCAAAAAGCCAACATTTACTCCCATTTTCATCCATTTTTGGGTCGTACGGAAGCCGATGTTGGCTTTTTGGAAGCTATATGTGATTTCAGACAACAGATTTTAAGAAAACCGTTGTCCGTTTCTGTATCCGGCTGGCAAAAAGCCAACATCGGCCGCATCGAGGCGCGCCGCAGCCTGCGCTGCGGCGCGGGGCAGGAGTTGCGCGCGGTCAGCGCTGCTGCGTGAGTTCGATCGCTTCCTTGCCCGTGAGGTGCTCGACGGCGACCGCCACGATCACTGCCTGCGGAGCGTCGCTCTTCATTACCTCTGCAAAACGCCCTACCGCTTCTTGATTGCAGAATTTTTCCGCCAGCAGCTTGAAAGCATGGAGGCGCTCAGTCTCATCCTCCACGAAATAAGCGCGGCCGAAGCCGATAGCGCTGCGAAAATATGTGGTGTATTCAGCCGGCGCCACGTCATCCTTGTCAACCACGCAAAAGGAGACTTTGGCTTCCTTCGTGATCGCGTCAATCTTGTGGCCGCCCCGGGCCGAGTGAAAATACAGCTTGCCGGCCTCGGCATCATAGGCATGGCTGATCGGAAAGGTGTACGGATAGCCGTCGTCGCCGCTCACGCCGATCACGGCGCAGGTCGCCCGGTCGATGAAAGCTATCGTCTCTTCCGGCGAAAGCTGCTGCTTTTTTCTGCGCATTTCTCTGAACATGATGTCGCCTTTCTTATCTCGTTATCGCACTACCACTCTTTGATCAACTCTTCCGGGTTCGCCCACTCAACGCCGAATTTTTCCGCCGTCTCTCTGAGAGTCAGCTTGCCGTCGAAGGTGGTCAGGCCGTCTCTGAGATGCTTGTCGTCCTTGAGGGCCTGCTTGATACCCTTGTCGGCCACAGCCAGAGCAAAAGGCAGGCTGTCGCAGGAGAATCTTACGGAAGCGTTCTTGGAGAAGGCCGACGGAATGTTGTCAACCGCATAGTGCAGGATGCCCTCCTCGTAATAAACAGGATCGTCGTGCGTGGTGCTGTGACAGGTTTCCACAGCGCCGCCATCGTCGCAGGATACGTCGATGATCATCGCGCCCGGCTTCATGGTCTTGAGGTCCTCTCTGTAGATCAGATGATCCTTCCTGGTCTTCGGCCACAGCACGCAGTTGATGATGACGTCCGAATCCTTGAGGCAGTCCTCGATCGCCGCGCGGGAAGAGTATCTGAAGGAAACGTTATCCGGCAGCAGGCCCTGAGCTCTTTCCATGGTTTCGAAGTTTAAGTCCATCATCCTTACCGTGCAGCCGAAGGAAGAAGCCAGCTCCGCTGCGCCCATGCCCGTATAGCCGCAGCCGATGATCGAGATGATTGGCGCGTCAGAGCCGATGACGTTGTTAAGCAGAATGCCGGGGCCGCCGTGCACGGACTGCGCATAATAGCAGGCCGCCAGGAAGCCGCCCTTGCCAGCCAGCTCGCCCATGTTGGCTACCAGCGGGAAGCGACGGTGCGGGTTGTCGCTGGTGATGTCTTCGAGCGCGATACTCGGGCAGCCGGCATCAAGCAGCACCTGGGTTTCCTCCCTGTGCGCGTTGGAATGGATGTAAGTCATGATGATCAGATCTTTTCTTACATATTTATACTCAGAAGGAAGAATCTCTTTTACCTTGTAGAGCAGATCCACCTTGTTCCAGACGTCCTCCGCCTTTTCGACCATGATTGCGCCTGCGGCCGCATACTCTTCATCTCTGAAGCCGCTGCCCAGACCGGCGCCGCACTCGATGTAAACCTCGTGGCCGTGGGCAAGGAACTCCTTGACTGAGGCCGGAATGATGGCTACTCTGTTTTCGTTGTTTTTGATCTCCTTAACGATTCCGACTTTCATTGATTTTACCTCCTGTTGTTTTGACTGTTCGTCAAAGAATCTTTCAGTTATATATTAAAATACCTGCTGATCGTTGTCAACGCATTTGCCGCAGCTGCTGCACGGATTAGCCGTATACTCGCTCATGCAGGTGCCCAGGTCGTTGATTCTGCCCTCTCTGAGCTTTTCGCCCACCCTGAGCACAGCCTCCGCCATGCCGTCCAGGCCGACCGCCGTGTCAAGGCCCAGAAGCGCATAGTTTGCGCAGGTCATCGCTACCGGCACGGAAGCGATGTTTCTGATAAAGCACGGTATCTGCGGATAACCGGCGATCGGATCGCAGACCTGACCGATGATGTACTGCATGGCCAGCACCGCCGCCCTTTCTCCGGCGGCTGCATCATCGCTGAGGAAGGACACCAGCCCCGCGGCAGCCATCGAGGTGGCGATGCCCACCTCGGCCTGACAGCCCAGCGCACCATGATAATGAGTCGGGAAATAGAAGACGCCGATCAGGCCGGCTACCAGCAGCGCTCTGACTTCGTCTTCCCTGCTTTTGCCCAGCGCGCGGGCGGTATTTCTCAGCGCAGCCGGGATGATGCCGGAAGCCCCGCCGGTCGGCATGCAGATGATGATGCCGTGCGCGTTGCTGTATTCCATCACGGCCAGCGCGTCGAGCGTACCGCTGTCAGCCGCGCCCAGCGGAATGAGCTCGGTTGACTTCATCTTTGCACGCATCTCCGGCGCCATCGCCACGGTGATGCCGTCAAAACGGACGCCCTCGCGGTGACCGGCCTCGATGGAGGCGTAGGCGATGTCGAGGGTTTCCTCCGCCACCTTGTAAACCTCTGCGGCCGTAAGCCCCGTAAGGCTGCATTCGTAGTCGAGCGCGACCTGCCAGAGCGTCTTGCCCTGCTCCTTGGCGTAGGCGAGCATGCCGGCTGCGCTGTCGAAAGGCGGCACGGCCCCCTCCACCGTCTGCAGCGGATAGACCGACGGAATCTTTCTCGGCTTATCCGAGCCCTTGATCGTGATCGTCTGCGGCTTCATGCCCTTGATCTGGCACGGCTGCCCGTTGATGTCGCGGATGAGGATCTCGCCGCCGCCCAGCGTGATGCCGGTCAGCACGATCGTCTCCCTGTCGGAGCTGACGGTGAATTCGCCCATCTCCGTCGGCAGCTTGGCGATTCGGTCCGTAAAGAAGAATTCGTACTCAAGCCCTCTTTCTTTGGCCACCTCATATATTCTCCCCAGATCCGATTTGATCAGATCTTCGCCGAGGATGCCGGCCAGACAGGCCTTGTCGCTGTCCATGCCGAAGAACGTATCGTAAAAGCCACCCTTGGTGCTCATCTCCACCTTGAGCGAGCACGGCTCGCCGTCCAGAAGCGCCCTGGCGATCGAGGCGATCCTGTAAACTCCGACGGTGTTGGAGCTCGACGGTCCCTGCGTGGCCGGCGCCAGCACGTCGTTAAAAATCGAAGGATAAAATTTTTCCTGCTCTTGTGTCATCATCTGTCCTCCTCTTGTGTAAGGCGAAGCGCACCGATGACGCGCACCGGTGCAAGCCCCGCGTTACTCTTATTTTACCACCGACGGCGCCTGCGCGCTACAAAAAAGGAAGGTTAGAGGGCAAAAGAGTTGCTGACATTCAGGTGCGCGAATTTCTCCTCGTTTTAATCAAAATCAAGGCTGCCGTCTGCGCGGAATCCCTCCTGCGCGACCCGCTGCTTGCCTATATCTTCGACTGACAATGCGGCCCCGCACCTTGTGTTTCCCACAAAATTGTCAAAAAGCGGCTTTTGGTTAAAAAAAGCGAATCACGGACAAGAAAACATGCCTCGTACGTATAAAGCCGCGGCAGGCTCGCCTGCCGCGGCTTTATAGGCCTCATGTCGGTTATATCCGCGCGCTGGTCAGCAGCCAAGCGAAACGAGGTGAGGATGCAGCCTGCAAGCAGACCGTAATTCAAAGGCGACACAGGCGGTCGAGCCCCTTTAAGTCTGAGAGGTCGCGCCTATCCTTTCGACTCACAGTGAATGTTGTAGTTTTTTTGCATAAACAAAAAAACTACAACATTTTGGCGTTTGCCGAGCAGTTTTTGCGAGCGCCGTGGACGCAATGTTGTAATGTTTTGCAAATTCCTGCCGTAATTACAACCGAAATGTTGTAACCAGTGCGGCTTTCTCTAAAAAATACAACATCAGCTGTTTTGACCACCTGTGTAAGTGCGGTTCCGCGCAAAAATGTTGTAATAAAAAGCAAAATCGCTCTTTAATTACAACATACAGGCGAAATGGCATCGGCCGCCAACGTTGTCTGTTTTAGCTTTAGCGCCGCAAAAAGCCAACATTTTTCTCACTTTCATACATTTTATGGCCGTGCGGGAGCGGATGTTGGCTTTTTGAAAGCTGTATGTGATTTCAGACAACAGTTTTTTGGAAAAACGTTGTCTGTTTCTGTATCCGGCAGGCAAAAAGCCAACATCGGCCGGATTGAGGCTCGCCGGGGCTGTCTGCGGCGAGATTTGTTTGCGGCGGGGTTTGTCTACAGTCTGAGCCGCGGCAGGCTCGCCTGCCGCGGCTTTT
>CALWNX010000014.1 GCA_944382925.1 uncultured Clostridia bacterium
CGGGCAACAGCACCAATCCGGCTTCTTATCCTTTTGAGCTGAAAATGGTGCAGGTGCCGGGCGCCTGCATGGAAACCGTCATGTACCATCCGAGCCAGAAGCTGCTTGACGATATGATCGCCATGGCTAAGAAGATGGTGGCAGAGGACGGAGTGAAGGCCTTCACGACCAGCTGCGGCTTTAACGCTATCTTCCAGAAAGCTCTTGCCGATGCGCTGGATGTGCCTGTGTTCACTTCTTCGCTGCTGCAGGTTCCGTATATGCAGCAGATCATCGGTACCAAGAATACCGTCGGCATCCTCACGGCCAACAAATCGCTGCTGACCAAGGAGCATTTTGACGCCTGCGGTTTTACCGACGACCTCAACTTTGAAGTTTTCGGCCTGGAAGACTGCCACGAGTGGAGCAAGATGTTCAACGATCCGGAAGCCTCCATCGACATGGACGCTGTAGAAAAAGAGATCGTCGGCACTGCGGTGGCTGCGGTAGAAAAGAACCCTTCCATCAAGGGCTTCGTGCTCGAGTGCACTGACCTGCCGCCTTATGCCAGAAAGATCAGCGAAGCTACCGGCCTGCCGGTACTGGATATCGTAACGCTGATCGGTTATATGGGCATCTGTCTCGGCGAGATGAAGATGTTCTAAAGGAAGATATTCACAATGGGCTTACCTTTAGACAGCGGCATCCGGCTGCATAGCCGCTACCGGCACGGTAGCCGCAATCTGATCACGGATGTGCCGGGCGTAAGAGTGGGCCAGGTGACGCTCAACGACCCGGAGCGCGATATTCATACGGGAGTGACGGCAGTTTTCCCGCATATGGGAAATCTCTACCGCGAAAAGGTGGCGGCCGGCATGACGGTGATCAACGGCTTCGGCAAGAGCGCCGGCCTGATCCAGCTGGAGGAGCTGGGCACAATCGAGACGCCGATCATCATGACCAACACCTTTGCGGTGGGGACGGCCCTCAACGCGACGATCAGATATATGCTGGAGCAGAACGAAGATATCGGCGTCACGACGGGCACGGTCAACTGCCTGGTCACCGAATGCAACGACGGACAGCTTAACGATATCCGCGGCCTTCACGTTACTGAGGCCGATGTCAGGGCTGCTTTGGACAAAGCGGAAGAGGACTTTGCCGAGGGCGCGGTAGGCGGCGGTACCGGCATGGTCTGCCTGGGCAAGAAGGGCGGCATCGGGTCTGCTTCTAGGCTGGTGGAGTTCGACGGGCGCGATTATGTCATCGGCGCCATCGTCATGTCTAACTTTGGCATGCCGGGGGATCTGCGCATAGACGGGCAAAGGCTTTCCGCGTGTAGAAAAGAGGGCGACAGAGATCAGGGTTCCATCATCATGCTGATCGGCACCGACCTGCCGCTCACGGACAGACAGTTAAAGCGCGTAGCAAAGCGGGCGACGGTCAGTCTCGGCCGCGTAGGCTCATATATCGGCCACGGCAGCGGCGATATCGCGATCGCCTTCTCAAACGGCAATCTTATCCCGCACTACAGTCAGAAGAAGCTTCTCTGTGCGGGCTATCTCTTTGAGGAAAGTCTGGATACGGTCTTTGAGGCTGCAGCTGAGACGGTCGAGGAAGCGATCATCAGCTCCCTGTACCACGCCGAAACCATGACCGGGATCAGGGGCAAGACGGTGCAGGGGCTGAAAGAGGCGCTTGCGCCACGCCCATAAATTCAAGCGCCCGCACGGCCATTATTTCCATGGGGTCGAGGTAAAAATCAGGCAGGCCTTCGGCGGCTCTGATCACCGACAACTCGGTGCAGGCGAGCAGCGCCTTCTGGCAGCCCAGCTCGCGCAGATGCCTGTCAATTGCCGCCCAGCTTTCGCGGTCGGCCGGCCGGCCGGCTTTTATGCAGTCGTAGATCTCATGCATGACGAGCGCCTGTACGTCTGGCTGCGGCACAAAAGGGACAACTCCAGCTTCGGCAAGAGCCTTCTGATAGAGGCCGGTGCTGATGGTACCGTCAGTCGCCAAGATGGCGACCTTCCCGCCGGGAATCAGGCGGGCGGCTTCAGCGGCGGCCTCTTTTATCATGTGGATAAAAGGAATTCCTACAGCAGAGGAAATCATATCGACAAAGAAATGAGCCGTGTTGCAGGTCACGGCGAGAGCGCGGCAGCCCAGGCTCTCAAGGGAGAGAGCGTCCGCCAGCAGCAGGTCTCTGACATGAGCGATTTTTTCGCTGTCGCCGGAGAGAATGGCTGACGTGCGGTCCGGCATATCGGCGTGACTGAAGATGATAGCGTTGAGGTGCTCCTGATCGCTGCTTGCCGCCGTCTTTTCCGTCAGCATCCTGTAAAACAATTCAGAAGCCAGCGGTCCCATGCCGCCGATGATGCCGAGAGCGTTTTTCATATCTGTGTCTCCAATCTCTGTCTCTAATCTGTGTCTCCAACTGTGTCTCCGATTACTGCCTGTTCAGATCACGCGCACTGCATGGCCGGAAAAGCTTTCCACGTAACCGATGATTTCGGCCACCGGCACGCTGCCTTTAAGGACAGCAAGCAGCTTCTCGGCCTGTGCCTCAGGCAGGGCGATGAGCAGGCCGCCTGAAGTCTGCGGGTCGAACATCACGTCAGACATGGCCAGCGAGACGTTATCCGCAAAGCTTACCCCGCAGCTGACCCAGTTGCGGTTGTTGTAGGCGCCTTTAGGGACGATGCCCATTTCTGCCATTTCGTAGGCCTGCGGCAGCAGCGGCACTCTCGCGCTGTCGATGACGACGGTGCGGCCGCTGGCGGTAGCCATCTCGTTGGCATGACCCATGAGTCCGAAGCCGGTGACGTCCGTGCAGCTGCTGATGTCGAAGCCTTCCAGGGCCAGAGCCGCACACTTGTTGAGCTCCGCCATCGACGCGATCAGGGCCTTGACTGTTTCTGCTTCCAGCAGATCGGCCTTGATGGCGGTATTGAGGATGCCGGTGCCCAGCGCCTTGGTCAGTATCAGCGCGTCACCCTCCCTGATGGTGCTGTTTTTCAGCACCTTGTCCGGGTGCACGAAGCCGCTGACGCACAGGCCGTATTTGGGCTCGTTGTCCTTGATGGTGTGGCCGCCGCAGATGATGGTATCGGCCTCTTTGCACTTGGAATAGCCGCCCTGCAGGATTTCGAGGATTATCTCCTTGTCCAGGTCCTCCGGCATGCAGAGTATGTTCATCGCCAGCTTTGGCCGTCCGCCCATGGCGTAGACGTCGCTGAGCGAATTGGCTGCGGCGATCTGGCCGTAGCTGTAAGGGTCGTCCACCACCGGCGGAAAGATATCGACCGTCTGAATCAGGGCGGTCTGTTCGTTTATTTTATATACGGCGGCATCGTCGCTGGTATCAAAACCCACCAGGAGGTTGGGGTCAGCGAATTTCGGTAATTGACGCAGAACCTGCGCCAGAGCATCCGGCTCTACTTTTGCCGCTCAGCCGCCGTTTTGCGTCAGATCAGTGAGTTTGATTTCTGCCATGAAAAAGCCTCCTTAATTATTTTCTGCGCTTTTATTATACCCTTTTTTGCGCCGGTTTCCAACATGTTTCTCCGCCTTTTTGCAAGGTGAAAGCGGAAAGCGGGGCGGGCAGTTTTCACTTGACAATTTTTTGTCGCCAGTATAAATTATAAGTATGGAAACACTGATAATTACTAACAATCCAAGAGTAGAAAAAGAGCTGCGTGAGGCGGAAAAAATCGAGTTTCATCCGCAGGCCGGTCAGGAGGAGATTCTCCGCCTGGCCAGAGACTATATCCATCTGGGCGCCAAGCTTATCATGCACCCGATGATGGGCAGGGTCAAGCCGCATGAGACGCCGTACAAGTCCGTATTTCTGGAGCTTTGCGAGGGGCAGACGGATATGAACAGCGTGATCATCATCGAGGACAGCATCAGAGAAACAAAAAAGCTGATAGAAAATACCTATAAGATCAAGTATGACGATCAGCTTTTGCCGGATCTGCAGTACATAGACCTGCTGCTTTTGCAAAACGGCATCGAAGAATACAGGAGGTAAGCATGACGACCAAGAAAGATCTGCTGCTCAAGAACGTGGACCACATCCTTCTGGTAAACAAGGACTATGAGATCGTCTATAATTCGCGCTTCGATCCGGCGATCGGCAACAAACCGGACGCCAAGGAATATAAGAACTTTTTCGAAATGTATCCTTCGCTGGGCAGAAACAACAGCTCCATCGTCAAGACGATGTCCACCGGCACCAGCATTTTCAGAGATGCGCAGGAATTTATCGACATCAACGGCAACGTCTATGTGACGCAGAACGTGACGATTCCGATCTTCCGCGAGGGGCAGATCGTGGGCACGGTCGAGCTGACCAAGGACCTGACGACGGTGGGCGATGCCGCAGAGAAAAAGGAGTATCTGAGCAGGCTGACCAGAGAAAGCAGCTTCAAGGCCAATATGGACAACAATGACCATATCAGCTTTGAAGACATCCTGACGATAGACGAGCAGATGCTGGAGGCGATTGAGCGGGCCAAGGTCTTTGCCCTCAATCAGAATCCGACTCTGATCTACGGCGAAACCGGCACCGGCAAGGAGCTGTTTGCGCAGTCCATCATCAACTATGCCGCCAGTCCCAAGCAGAAGATCATCATCCAGAACTGCGCCGCCGTGCCGGAGAATCTGATCGAGTCAATTCTCTTCGGTACGACCAAGGGCTCCTACACGGGAGCGGAAAACAGAAAAGGACTGTTTGAGGAGGCCGACGGAGGAATATTTTTCCTCGACGAGCTCAACGCGCTGCCGTATCACGTGCAGGGCAAGCTGCTGCGCGTGGTGCAGGAGGGGACCTTCCGCCCGATCGGCGCCAGCAGGGAGAAGAAGGTCAACGTCAAGATCGTCGCCGCCATGAACATCGATCCGATGGAAGCCATCGAGAAGAACATCCTGCGAAAGGACCTCTTCTACAGGCTTTCCGGCAACATGATCTATCTGCCGCCGCTGCGCGAGCGCAAGGGCGATATCGAGTATCTGACCGACAACTATATAGATTATTTCAATGAGATGTACGACAAGCATGTGCAGGGCATATCGGAGGAGCTGCGCAGCTTTTTCCTCGAGTACCGCTGGGAGGGCAATGTCCGCGAGCTTCGCCATGTGATCGAGTCGATGGTGAGCATGACTAAAAACGAGATCCTGCAGTACAGCGAGCTGCCGCTTTATATCAACGAAAAGCACAACGATGCGGGCCGGCGCAGAGAGGACGGCGCGGGTGGACGAGCCGCGGCAGGCTCTGACAATATCGTCATCGACCTTGATAAGGACAGCTGTGATTTGCGCACGACGGTGGAAAAGGTGGAGCGGGACCTGATCATCGGCGTGCTCAAGAGCACCAGAGGCAACAAAACCAGAGCGGGAGAAATCTTGGGCATTCCGCGGCAGACGCTCAAATACAAGATGGGGCGCCTGGGCATCGAGGATACGGAAAAATAATCGGCGCGACAAAAAATTGTCGCAAATGCGCCAAAATATTATCGCAAACTGAAGATGATGTTATATTGTGTTTACAATTTAACATACACCGTTGAAATTCCAACGATGAATTTAACCGAGTATTGCGAAATCTTGGCACGGAGTTTGCAATACTTAGTAGACACCACACCAAAAAGCATTAACCACACCCACAAATTTTCAAGAAAGGAAAACTCAAAATGAATTTGGAACTAAGAAAAATCACGATCAAAGACATCCAGTTCAGCGATGAAGAAAAGATCGTTGACGGTTGCCTTTATGTAGACCCAAAGAAATTAGAGGATTTAGTTCTGGAGGACAGTAGAGTAAAGAGCGTTTCATTTGACATTGCAAGACCCGGTGAATCTGTAAGAATCGTCCCTGTTAAGGACGTTATCGAGCCTAGAGCAAAGCTTGAGGGCGGTGAATGTTTCCCTGGCCTCTTCCGTGAGGACATGCAGGAGGCAGGATCCGGCATCACCTATGCTCTGTCAGGTGCCGCTGTTACTACTACCGGACCGATCGTCGGCTTCCAGGAGGGAGTTATCGACATGTCCGGCCCGATGACCGACTACACTATTTATTCCTCGCTCAACCATCTGGTGATGATCATCGACAAGCAGGATCATATCGACCAGCATGAGCATGAGGAAGTCGTAAGACTGGCCGGCATCAAGGTTGCCAACTATGTCGGCAAGATCGGCTTCGACTGCAAGGATTACGTTTCCGAACACTATGAGTGGAAGAGCATCGGCGAAAAATACGCCGAATATCCAGATCTGCCTAAGGTAGTATACGTTTACAACTGCATGTCCCAGGGACTGCTGCACGACACGTATTTCTACGGCAGAGATTCCAAGGTAATGGTGCCGACCATGATCACTCCGCTGGAGGTTATGGACGGAGCTCTTATCTCCGGCAACTGCGTATCGCCGGGCTCCAAGACCACTACCTATATGCACCAGAACAACGCCGTTATCGACGAGCTGTTCAAAGTGCACGGCAAAGAGATCAACTTCATGGGCATCGTCCTCAATCCGCTGATGACTACTCTGAAGGAGAAGTTCAGAGACAGGATGCTCACCGTAAGAGAAGTAAAGATGCTGGGCGCCGACGGCGCGATCATTTCGCAGGAAGGCTTCGGCAACCCGACCACCGACCTGATGATCGTATGTCAGGAGCTGGAGCAGAACGGCATCAAGACCGTTATCATCACCAACGAGGACGCCGGTACGGACGGCATGAGCGAGCCGCTGCCTGACAGCGTACAGGAAGCTAACGCCATCGTTTCCACCGGAAACTCCAATGCGACGGTGATGCTGCCGGCCATGGAAAAGACCATCGGCAACCTTAAGGACGTCGAGAGAGTCTGCGGCGGTAACGTTAACTCCATTCAGGAAGACGGCCGTCTGCTGCTGGAGATCCACGGCATCATGGGAAGCCACAACCTGCAGGGCAACACCTATGTAGGCGCTGTGACCATTTAGCTTTGAAGAAAGGAGAACTGAAATGAAAAGAATTTTGTTTTACACTAACCAATTCTTTGGACAGATCGGTGGAGAAGAATTCGCATATCAAGAGCCTTTCGTAGAAGCTGGTACGCGCGGTAACGCCAACGCTTTCGCTCCTGCCATCAAGGGCGGCGAGATCGTGGCCACCATCGTCTGCGGCGACAACTACTTCGCCGAGAACATGGATGTCTGCAAGGACTTCATCAAGAAGACGGTAGACGAGTACAAGCCTGACCTGCTGATCGCCGGACCGGCCTTCAACGCCGGCAGATTCGGTATCGCCTGCGGCGAAGTCTGCAAGCTGGTACAGAGCACCTACGGTATTCCGTGCGTGACCGGTCTGTACTGGGAAAACCCTGCCGTAGAGATGTACAAGGCTGACTGCTACATCATGGAAGTAGGCAAGTCCGCTGCTACCATCAGAAAAGCTGTTCCGCTGATCACCGGCTTTGTCAACAAGCTGATCGCCGGCGAGAAGCTGGGCACTCCTAAGCAGGAGCACTACTATCCGAAGGGACAGCGCGTCAACGTATTCCACGAAGAAAAGGGCTCAAAGAGAGCTGTAGATATGCTGATCAAGAAGCTCAAGGGCGAACCTTACGAGACTGAGCTGGAGATCTCTGTATACGAGAAGGTAGATCCGGCTCCGCCGCTCAAGGATCTGTCCAAGGCCAAGATCGCGCTCTGCACCACCGGCGGCATCGTGCCGATGGGCAACCCTGACCACATCTTTGCCGCTTCCGCCAAGTTCTGGAAGAAGTACAGCCTGGAGGGCAAGGACGGCCTTAACAAGGGCGAATGGGAATGCGTACACGCAGGCTATGACCCTGTATACGCCAACGACGACCCTAACCGCGTCGCTCCTTACAGCGCTCTGAAGAGACTGGAAAAGGAAGGCGTGATCGGTTCGGTATATCCTTATCTGCTTACCACTACCGGTAACTCCACTTCGGTTGCCGACGCTACCAAGTTCGGTCAGGAGATGGCCCAGGATCTGCTCGCAGCAGGTGTTGAAGGCGTTATCCTGACCAGTACCTGAGGAACCTGTACACGTTGCGGTGCAACAATAGTTAAACAGATTGAAAAGGCAGGCATCCCTGCAGCCCACATCTGTACGGTTACCCCGATTTCCAAGACGGTAGGCGCAGCCAGAATTTCCGGCGCTCAGGCTATCCCTTATCCGACCGGCGACCCGAATCTCCCGAGAGAGAAAGAAATCGCCAGACAGACTGAGATCGTCATGAACGCTCTGGAGCTTTTGACCAAGTAAGCCGAAGGTTTTTGCGGGACCTGCCACGTGCAGCGTCCCGCTTTTTTATCAGAATGTGTCCTCCACTTAAAGCCAGAACGGAGGCGTGAAAATGGATAATATGGAAAATATGGAGAATACGGAGCTGAAAGAGAAGCTGATTAAAGAAGCGGAAAGCTTCGTGGCTTCCTACGGGAGCAACGAGGGCTGCAGCGAGCTGTGGCGCACGCCGGTAGTCGGCATCGCCGCGGCAGACGACCCGGCCTTCGTGCAGCTGAAGGAAGAAGTGATCCCCGGCCATTTTCTGCCGCGCGAGCTTTTGGCAAGCGCGCAGTCGGTGGTGGCCATATTTGTACCTTTTACCAAAAGAGTGATCGACTCCAACAGCGGCGGAGACTATTCCTCACTGCTGTGGGACAACGCCTATAAAAGAACTAACGAAATGCTGGCCGCTCTCAACGAGCACCTGAGCGCCTTCCTGCGCGGCCAGGGCTATGAGGCCACCAATTCGCTGCCGACGGAGGGCGTGGTGGAAAGAGCCGTCACCAGCTGCTGGTCACACCGCCATATCGGCGTGATCGCCGGCGTGGGTACCTTCGGCATCAACAACATGATCATCACCCCGCGCGGCTGTGCCGGCAGGATGATCACCTTTGTGACGGAAGCATTTTTGCCGCCAGACAGCCCGCTTGCCGAGCAGTGCCTTTACAAGGCGAAAGGCACCTGCAGGGAGTGCGTGGCCGCCTGTCCGATGGAAGCGATAAATTTTCAGGGAAAAACTTACGAAGTAGACAAGACAAAATGCGTCTACATGTGTTATGATAAGAAAAAGGAACTGGCGCCGGACATCGAGGGCGGTGAAAACTGCGGCAAATGCTCGTGCGGCGTAGCCTGCTCCTATTATGACGTGTAAATACCTGAACCAGCGCCGTCAAGGCGCTGCACATGGGGGTAGATGGGTGCTGGTGTGCCCTATGGTCTTCAAAACCAGTGCGAGGGGTTAGGAGCCTCTTGGGTGGGTTCGATTCCCACATACTCCCGCCAACACCAGCGGCCGCCGGACAGTCAGTGTCCGGCGGCCGCAGACAAAACAGAATAGGGGGAAGAATATGAACAGTAAGCTGCTGCGGAAGCTGCCCAAGGTAGATGAGCTTTTGATGGACGAAAGAATCACGGAGGCGGCGCAGGGTCTGCTCAGAGAACAGGCCGTCGATGCGGTCAGAGCTGCCGTCGAAGCCGTCAGGAGAGAGGTACTCAAGGCGCAGGAGCCTTTGGAGGAAGCCTTTGTTTCCTATGAGGCCATAGTCGAGAAAGCGGTCGCAGCTGTCAGATATTCTCACATAAAAAGTCTGCGCCGGGTCATAAATGGAACCGGCGTAGTTTTGCATACGAATCTCGGCAGAGCCAAGCTTTCGCCTGCGGCCATGAAAGCGGTAGCGGAGGTGGCGGACAAATACTCGACGCTGGAATATGATCCCGTCAAGGGCGGGCGCGGCTCGCGCCACGTTCACGTGGAGAAGATCATCGAGCGGATCACGGGAGCAGAGGCGGCCATGGTCGTCAACAACAATGCCGCCGCGACCACCATCTGTCTGGCCGCCCTGGGCCGGGGGCGTGAAATCATCATTTCCCGCGGGGAGCTGGTGGAGATCGGCGGTTCCTTCAGAGTGCCGGAGATCATGGAAGAAAGCGGCGCTCATCTGGTTGAGGTGGGAACGACCAACAAGACCAGAGCGGCCGATTACCGGGCCGGGATAGGCGAGAACACCGGCGCTGTCATGAAGGTCCACACCAGCAACTATAAGATCATCGGCTTCACCGAGGAGGTGCCGCTTAAGGAGCTGGCAGAGCTGGGACACGAAGCCGGCCTGCCGGTGATATACGATATGGGCAGCGGCCTGATGATTTCTCTGCGCGATTACGGCATCGAGGAACCGACGGTCAGAGAAGCTATGGCCGACGGAGCCGACGTCGTGCTTTTCAGCGGCGACAAGCTGCTGGGAGGCCCGCAGGGCGGTGTGATCATCGGCAAGAAAAAATACATCGACATGATGAAGGCTCACCCGCTGGCGAGAATCCTCAGGGTGGACAAGATGACGCTGGCGGCCATGGAAGCCACTTTCAGAGAATATTACGACGACGATAACGCCAGAGAAAAGATTCCGGTGCTCGCCATGCTCACGCGCAGCAACGCTGAGCTTAAGAAAGAAGCCGAAAAGCTGCTGGCGACCATCAGACAGCTGGCGCCGGAAATCGGCGCCGGTGTGTGCTGCACCGAGGATGTGGTCGGCGGCGGCTCGGCGCCGGCGGCAGTGCTGGACGGCTTTGGCGTAGCTGTTGAATGCGCGGGGCTTTCTGCCAAGGAGCTGGAAAAGAAGCTGCGCGAGGGAGAGCTGCCAGTCATTTCCCGCATCAATCACGACCAGGTGCTGCTCGACGTGCGCACGCTTACGGCTGACGAATACGAACTGATAGCCGCAAGGCTCAGAGAGATAGACGAGGAATTACAGGCATGAAAAACGTAATAGTAGGCACCGCCGGCCACGTGGATCACGGCAAAACCTGCCTGATCAGAGCGCTGACGGGCATGGAGACCGACAGGCTCAAGGAAGAAAAGAAGCGCGGCATCACCATCGAGAACGGCTTTGCCGACATGATATACGGCGACTATAACATCAGCATCATCGACGTGCCGGGGCACGAGCGCTTCATCAAGAACATGCTGGCCGGCATCGGCGGCATCGACATCGTGCTGCTGGTCATCGGCCTCGACGAAGGCGTGATGCCGCAGACGGTGGAGCACTTTCAGATTCTCAAGATGCTGGACATCAAAAAGGGCATCCTCGTGTTCACCAAGCGCGATCTGGTAGAAGACGAGGAGTGGATAGAGCTGGTTGAAGAAGACGCCCGCGCGCTGGTGGCCGGCTCCTTTATGGAGGATGCGCCGCAGATCGAGGTTTCCGCCTTCGACAACTATCATATCGAGGAGCTCAAACAGCTGATCGTAGATAACATAGACGACCGCCTGCTCAAGAGCGAGGCGAAAGAGCTGTTCAGGCTGCCGGTGGACAGAGTTTTCACCATCGACGGCTTTGGCACGGTTATCACCGGCACTCTGATCGAAGGCACTCTGCACGTAGGCGACGACATCACCGTTTACCCGCAGGAAAAGCAGACCAAGGCGCGCAATCTGCAGGTCCACAACGAAGCGGTGGAGGCTGCTTACGCCGGCCAGCGCACGGCTGTCAACCTGGCGGGACTGAAAAAAGAAGACCTCGAGCGTGGCAGCGTGCTGGCGGCCAGGGACTCACTGGAGCCGACGATGATGGTGGACGTGCGCCTGGAGATGTTTGACGATACCGAGAGAACCGTGGCAAACGGCAGCCGCGTGCATTTTTACTGTGGCTCCTCCCAGGCTCTGGGCAAGGTAGTACTGCTGGACAGAGAGCTGGCCGAAAAGGGCCAGACCTGTTACGCTCAGCTGCGGCTTGAGGAAGCGGTGGCGATCAAGAAGGACGACCGCTTTATCATCCGCTTTTATTCGCCGCTTGAAACTATTGGCGGCGGCAAGGTGCTGGAGGTTTCGCCGGCCAAGCACAAGCGCTTTGACGAAAAGGCTCTGCAATCCATGGAGATCAAGGATCACGGCACGATGCGCGAAATCGCCGAGCTCGTCATCAGAGAAAAGAGCGCCGGCTTCTATGGGCGCGCCTACTTTGCGGCCAAGCTGAGGCTGTCTGCCGCCGAGCTTGATGCGCTGGCAGGCGAGCTGGCCGCAGAAGGCAGAATTATCGTCGTGCGCAGAGATTTTCTCATTCACCGCGACTATCTGCAGCTGATCGCGGATTTCAGCCATCGGCTGCTGGCGGAATATCACGAAGAAAACAGCCTTTCTGCCGGCATGAACAAGGAAGAATTCAAATCCAAGCTGACGCAGAAATTCCGCCTGCCGGACGCCAGACTGGCCGAGGAGCTTGTCGGACTATTGGCGGCAGAGAATGTGATCGCCGCCGGCGCCAAAACCGTGGCTCTGGCCGGCTTTGAGATCAGCTATTCGCCGCAGATGGAAGCTATGCGCCAGCGGATCCTCGGACTCTATGCCGAAAAGAGATATGAGATGCCGACGGTAGACGAGGTTTTGAAGACGGAAAAAGACCAGAACAACGCCCGTCACATCATCGACGCCCTGGTAGCAGGAGGTCAGCTGGTGCGTCTCAATTACCAATACTGCATCGACCGCACCGCCTTTGACGAGGCGCTGAGCGGGCTGAAGGAAAAAATCGCGAAGGACGGGCAGATCACGCTGGCCGAATTCAGAGACATGATCGGCACTTCGCGCAAATTTGCCATGGAGATACTGGAATATCTGGATGAACAGAAGATAACGCAGAAGGTAGATGACGCCAGGGTTCTGCGCTGAAAAAGCCGCGCCGCACCAGGACAGAGCAGGAGATAAAACTATGGAATTCAAACAGATCGAAGCTTTCGTCAACGTAATAAAATACAAGAGCTTTTCCAAGGCGGCTGATGCTTCTTTCCTCACGCAGCCGACGATCAGCACGCACATCAGCTCGCTGGAAAAAGAGCTGGGCGTGACGCTGATCGACAGGATGGGCAAGGAGTCGCGGCCGACCAAGGCGGGGCGGGCTTTTTACAAATATGCGATCAGCCTCATCAACACCCGTGAAAAAGCGCTCGTGGAGATCGGCCGCGGCGGGACGGAGCTTTCCGGCATCATCGACCTGCGCGCTTCGAGTATTCCCGGCGAATACATCGTGCCGGAGCTGATGACGGGCTTTCGCCAGCTGCTACCGCAGGTGCGCTTTTATATGGAGCAGTCCGACAGTGAGGCTGTCTGGGAGGCGATCGAGCAGGGCGACGGAGAGCTTGGCTTTACCGGCGGCTACAAGAACAACGGCCTGCGCTACGAGCTGCTTTTTAAGGATCCGGTGGTGCTGATCACGCCAAGGAACGAGAAATTTCTCGCTCTGGCTGCAAAATCAGAATTCATCGGCAGCGAGGATTTTCTGGAGGAAGCCTTCGTCTGGCGGGAGGAAGGCTCGGCTACCAGGCGGAATTTTGAAGAGATGGTCTATGCCGGGCGCGGCCGCCGGCCGAATATCGTCGCCACCGTCAACAGTCTGGAGGCGATCAAGCGCAGCGTAGCCGGCGGCCTGGGCGTTTCCGTGCTTTCACAGGTGGCGGTAAAGAAGGACGCGGGGGCCAATTACCTGGTTTTCCGCATGGCGGATGTGGCCATAGAACGTGAATTTTATCTGGTGACGAACAAAAATGTCACGCTTTCGCCGGCAGCCGTCAGGTTCAGGGATTTTGTGCTCGGCCGTTTCGGCGGCTGAAAGGCTTGCACTTGATGTGCGGCGGATAAGGAGAGGACATGCTCAACATAGGCAGTCTGGTAGTAAACAGCCTCGATTACATTTTCATAGTCGACAAGGATTATCGCATCATCTACAACACGCGCTATGACGAGAAGCTCAACGAGGACAGCGGCCACAGTGCGCAGAAGGAGGAAGCGGGCAGCCGCTATCCGTCCGGCTATCTGAACAAGAATTATCTTGATGTCTATCCGGGCTTGAACCGGGAAAACAGCAGCGTCATCAAGTGCATTGAGACGGGCGAGATCATCATCAACAAGCGGCAGGAGTATTACGATTACCTGGGCAACCGCTACGTGACCAACAACGTGACCTTTCCGCTGATGAAGAAGGGCAAGCTGATCGCGGTCGTGGAGCTGGCGATGGATGTGGACGAAAACGCCGGCGACGCGGGCGACGCCAACCGCAAGTTTGACGAATTCGTTCTCCGCCTCAAGAAGGACGCCGGCATGATTTCCTTCGATACTATTTTGACGGAAAACAAGGTCATGAAG
The DNA here is from genome assembly GCA_944382925.1 of uncultured Clostridia bacterium. Lineage (GTDB taxonomy): Bacteria > Bacillota > Clostridia > Peptostreptococcales > Anaerovoracaceae > Fimisoma. The sequence goes on from CALWNX010000014.1 coordinate 14,126, forward strand.
GAGAGCATCGAGAAGGCCAAGATTCTGGCCACGCTGCCCAACCCGACGCTGATCTACGGCGAGACCGGCACCGGCAAGGAGCTGGTAGCGCAGTCGATGATCACCTACTGCAAGGTGCCGCGCAGCAAGGTCGTGATCCAGAACTGCGCCGCCGTGCCCGACAACCTGCTGGAAGCCATTCTCTTCGGCACTGTCAGGGGCGCTTACACCGACGCGGAGAACAGAACCGGTCTTTTTGAACAGGCTGACGGCGGCGTGCTCTTCCTCGACGAGCTCAACTCTATTCCCTACAACGTGCAGCCCAAGCTGATGCGCGTGCTGCAGGACGGGACCTTCCGCCCTCTGGGCGCCAGCCGCGACAAGCATGTGAACGTCAAGGTGATCGCGGCCATGAACGTCGATCCGCTGGAGGCCATCGACAGCGGCATTCTCAGAAAAGACCTCTTTTACCGTTTTTCCGGCGGCCTGATCAAGCTGCCGCCGCTGCGCGAGCGCAGGGAGGACATTGCCCTTTTCATCAAATATTATGTGGACTATTACAAACAGATATACAGCAAGGAAGTCAGCGGCGTCGACGAAGAGGTCTGGCAGCTGTTCATGACCTACTCCTGGGACGGCAACGTGCGGGAGCTTTCCAACACCATCGAATCGATGGTCGCCTCGCTCGGCGCGGGTAAAGTGCTGACCAGGGAACAGATCCCGCGTTACATGCTGGAGCGGATCGAAAAAGAGCGGGCGGGCGGCGACGCATGGGAGGACGCGGCTGCATTGCCGGATGCCCTGGCGGAGGACGGCGGCCATATCGCATATCACGAGATCCTGGCTTCGGTGGAGCGAAAGCTGCTCGCAGAAGCGCTCGCCGCTGCCGGCGGCAACAGGACCAGGGCGGCGGAGCTTTTGGGCCTGCCGCGCAAGACGCTGGTTTACCGCCTGGAAAAGCTGGGCGTGCGGTAGCGCGCCGGCGGCCTGCGCGAGCTTGGTGCTCGCAAAACGCGCCGGCGGCCCGCGCGAGCTTGGCATACATGAGTGCGCCGGCGAAAATTCGCCGTTAAGGCGAAAAAACTGGCGGCGAAAATTCGCCGTTATGTGCCGGGCGGCGAACTGCCGAAAACGTCCGTCCTGCTCATACCAGTTAAATAGCGGACTGTGCGTGCCACACAAAAGTGGCACGCTTATTGCTATATATATTAACAAATGCTGCGAGAGCGGCGCATATTTCTAGGATGTCAAGAAAAGGAGAATGCACAAAATGAAAATTGGTGTAATGAAAGAAATCAAACCAAGCGAATACAGAGTTGCTGCGATTCCTTCTGCCGTGGCAGAACTGGTAAGAAGAGGCAACGAGGTTTTCGTAGAGCATGATGCAGGAAAGGGAAGCGGATTTTCTGACGATGATTACAGAGAAGCCGGCGCCGTAGTAGAAGCTGACGCCGCCAAGATCTGGAACAGCGTAGATCTGGTTTACAAGGTTAAGGAAATTTTCCCTGAAGAATACAAGTATCTGAGAAAGGATATGATCGTATTTACTTACATCCATTCCAACGCTCACCTCGATCAGACCGAGGCTCTGCTCAAGAGCGGCTGCACCAGCATCGCTTATGAGGACATCTCCGATGACAGAGGACAGTGGCCTCTGCTGAGCCCGATGAGTGAGCTGGCCGGCAAGGGCGGCTTCCTGGCGGCTCTGCACTTCCAGCAGACCGTAAACGGCGGCCCGGGCAGACTGCTTGCCAACGTATGCGGCGCTCCTGCTCCTGTAGTTACCATCATCGGCTGCGGTCACTCCGGCATGGGTGCTGCTGAGCTGGCTTCCTCCTTCGGCTGCCAGGTTAACATCCTCGACATCAACTACAACGCCATGCTCGAGGCCAAGGAAATCCTGCCGAAGAACGTTTCCTTCCTCTTCTCCAACAGGACCAACCTGCTGAAGTGCCTCAAGGAGACCGACGTTCTGATCAACTGCATCCTCTGGCCTAAGACCAGAAAGGATCATCTGGTATACAGAGAAGACCTCAAGCTGATGAAGCCGGGTTCGATGATCGTTGACGTTGCCTGCGACGACGAGGGCGCTCTGGAAACCTGCAGAAGCACCACTCACACCGATCCTGTTTACTACGAAGAGGGCATCATGCACTACTGCGTAGACAACATTCCGTCGGCTTTCGCTCAGACTGCTTCCACCACCCTTTCCAACGCTACGCTGCCGTTCGCAGAAGCGATCGCAAGCAAGGGCGTGGAGAAGGCTCTCAAGGACGACAAGCACCTGAGAAGAGGTCTGACCACTTACGACGGCAAGCTGACTCTGCTGGAAACTGCCGAGAAGTACAACATTCCGTTCGTATCGCCTGACGATCTGGTTAAGGAATTCTAGTCCTGCCAATATAAGACCCCGCAGCACGGTTGCTGCGGGGTTCTTTTTTTGCGTCGCCGGGAGCTGGGCGTCTCCGTGACCTGAGCGTCGCTGGGGGCTGAGCGGCGCCGGCAAATTTGACCGTTACCGGCCAGACGGCCAGCTTTCTCAACCAAACCAGGAAAGTGAGGGTCGCCAAGATGAATTTTGCAAAAGATTTCAACGCTTTTCTCGTTATTAGCGGCATCTCAAGTTGATAGTTATCTTGAACCTTTTCTGCTGGGCTAAATGCGGTAACAAAAAAGAGGAAGCAGCCTGCCTGCGGGGACGGGAAAGGGCTGCTTTCAACTTGACAAGGGCTAGATTGTTATGATTGAGGAGAATTTCTTTGCAAAATTCATCTTGAGAAGTGGTGACTATCAAAATAGCGGTGAAACCTAAATTTCGGCCGGGGCAAAGAGCCGCTGCTTCATGCCTTTTCGCTGTTTTCCGCGCCCGCCGCCACTGCGTCCGCCGCGTCGGTTGCCGTCTTCGCGCCCGCGGGCGGCTCGGCTTTCCGCCGCACCCTGAGGACGATGAAATTAGGCTTCAGCTGCGCCAGGATCACGGCGGCAAAGATACAGACGGAGCCGAGGATTTCCTTGAAGGTGAAGGTTTCGCCGAGGATGATCACTCCGGCCAGAGCGCCGAAGACGGATTCCAGGCTCATCAGCAGGGCGGCGATGGTCGGATCCGTATATTTTTGCGCGACTACCTGGAACATATAGCAGATGCCTGAACCGAGGACGCTGGCGTAAAGGATTTCCGTGCTGCAGGAGAGAATGTCGCTGAGCGCAGGCTTTTCCAGAATCAGAGCGAAGATCGCGCAGTAGAACGAGGCAATATAGAATTCCACGCAGATGAGATGCATGCCGTTGATGGACTGCACGTATTTGGAGATCAGCAGCATGTGCGCGGCGGCGAAAAAGGCGCTGACGATGATCATGATGTCGCCGGGATTGATGCTCAGGCCGATGCTGCCTACATCGCAGAGGTTATAAAGGCCGAAGAGAGTCAGCAGCACGCCGATCCACATGTTGAGCGTGGTCTTGGTGTGAAAAAGAATGAAGCCCAGCAGCGGTACGGTGGCCACATAGGTGGCCGTCAGGAAGGCGGCCTTGCTGGCGTTGGTATAGCCCAGGCCCCACTGGCCGAGAACGGAGCAGCACAGCTGCACCAGTCCCATTACGGCCGCAACCTTGACGATGGCCAGAAAAGCTTTCCTGTCATAATGCGCCCGCTCGGCCGGCGGCTTGCGCTTTTCCAGAAACAAAACAAAGGGCAGGATCGTAGTAGCGCCCAGAAAATAACGCACACCCATAAAGGTAAAGGGGCCGATAACCTCGGCGGCGTTTTTGGAAAAGACAAAATTTATCCCCCAGATGACGGCGGCCACCAGGAGGAGGATGTTGCACAGGACAGTGATCTTTTTAGTTGCGTTCATTTTTTACCTCGCCTTGCATTTAACTTGTCGTCATCATTATAATCTAAAGACAGCGCTAAGAAAAGACAAATCTGCATAAAAATGACAAAAAATTTTCGCCTCTTGCGACAAAAAATTGTCGCGTTTGACAGGGGGCGCAAAGCGCTTGCGGGGAGGGATTGAGAAGAGCGCTCAAAGCCTTGAAATTTCAAGCCTGAATGATTTCGGAAAAATTTCAAAATAAATGTTGAAATGGCATACGAATTGCATTAAAATAACGATGTGGGTGTTAATGCACAAGTTATTCTATTTTTAACGAAAGGAGACGATTCAATGGCAATTCTGAAAGGCAAGAAAGCCATCATTATCGGTGACCGTGACGGTATACCGGGACAGGCTATCGCAGAGTGTGCTGAATCGGCAGGTGCAGAAGTAGTATTTTCTTCTACTGAATGCTTTGTCTGAACGGCCGCTGGCGCCATGGATCTGGAAAACCAGAGAAGAGTTAAAGAGTTTACTGAGCAGTACGGAGCTGAGAACATCGTTGTTCTGCTGGGAGCAGCAGAAGGCGAGGCAGCAGGTCTGGCTGCAGAGACAGTAACGCTCGGCGACCCTACCTTCGCAGGTCCTTTGGCAGGAGTTTCGTTGAAACTCGCGGTATATCACATTTGTGAGCCTGAAGTTAAAGCTGAGATCGATCCAGCTGTATATGATGAGCAGATCAGTATGATGGAAATGGTTCTCGATGTTGATGATATTTGCAATGAAATGAACGCTATCAGAGAACAATTATAACCACGTCAGGAGAAAAGGCTCGCAAGGGCCTTTTCTCCCGTACACAAGTTATAGCCCCCCGCAGGAAATCGTTACTTTTGTTTAAAAGCCAAGCTTGAAAAAAAGGAGAGAAAACTCTATGAAAATATATGACATTATCATTATCGGAGCCGGCCCTGCCGGACTTGCCGCCGGTCTCTACGCCGGCAGAGCGAGGATGAAGACCCTCATCATCGAAAAGCAGAAAAACGGCGGACAGATCGTTATCACCAACGAGATCGAAAATTATCCGGGTTGCCTCGACGAGGAGACTGGCCCTTCGTTGATCGACCGCATGGTAAAGCAGACCGAAAAGTTCGGCGTTGACCACGTATTCGATACCATCACCGACTGCCAGCTTGAAGGTGACGTCAAGGTTCTCAAGGGACTGCACGACGAGTACCAGGCCAAGGCCGTCATCATCGCGGCCGGAGCCAATCCGGTACCGATCGGCTGCCCGGGCGAAAAAGAGCTGACCGGCAAGGGCGTTTCCTACTGCGCCACCTGCGACGCCGCTTTCTTCGAGGACTTTGAAGTATACGTAGTGGGCGGCGGAGATTCCGCAGTTGAAGAAGCGATGTACCTGACCAAGTTTGCCCGCAAGGTTACCATCATCCACAGAAGAGACGAGCTCAGAGCCGCCAAGTCCATCCAGGAGAAGGCCTTCGCCAACGACAAGATCGACTTCATGTGGAACAGCGTGGTAGAGGAAATCAAGGGCGACGGACTGGTAGAGTCCATGGTCATCAAGAACACCAAGACCGGCGAGCTGACCGAGGTTAAGGCCGACGAAGAGGACGGAACCTTTGGTATCTTCGTATTCATCGGCTTCAAGCCGAGCTCGGAGCTGTTCAAGGGCAAGGTGGCGATGGACGAAAAGGGCTACATCATCACCGATCCTGACATGAAGACCGACATTCCGGGCGTATTTGCCGCCGGAGACATCCGCGAAAAGAGCCTCAGACAGGTAGTTACCGCCGCTGCTGACGGCGCTATCGCTGCCGTACAGGCCGGCAAGTACATCGAGGAGCACGAATAAGCAGGCAGGCCGCTTTGGCCCGGGCCCTGAGCCGGGGCCAAAGCTGATCAACACGCTAACTAAAAAATAAAAATAAATATTAAATTTTCAGGAGGATTTTAAAATGTTAGAAGTAGATAAGACAAACTTTGAAGCAGAAGTTCTGCAGGCAGACGGTTACGTACTGGTTGATTTCTTTGGCGACGGCTGCGTTCCTTGCCAGGCTCTGATGCCGCATGTTCACGACATGGCCGACAAGTACGGCGACAAGATCAAGTTCACCAGCCTCAACACCACCAAGGCCAGAAGACTGGCGATCGGTCAGAAGATCATGGGTCTGCCGGTTATCGCCATCTACAAGGACGGCGAAAAGGTAGAGGAGCTCGTTAAGGACGACGCTACCAAGGAAGCTGTTGAAGAAATGGTCAAGAAATACTACGCGATGGCATAAGAAGGAGTCACAGACGAAATGAGTAATTACGCGGTTATCAAAGGCGCCAGCTACATTCTGGCTGCTGCGCCTGACATGGTTTTGCACAACGGAACGACTCAGACCACGGAAATGGTCGTAAATCCTGATTCGGAATACCTCAAAGAGCTGCCGAAGCACCTGAGAAGCTTCGACGACGTGCTTTCCTATATTCCTAACCAGGTATACATCGGCAACATGACCAACAAGGAGCTGGCTGCGACCGAGTTCCCTTGGTACGACAAGAAAGCGGCTGAGCCGAAGAGATACGGCAAATACGGCGAGATCATGCCGCAGGACGAGTTCCTCGGCCTCATGCAGATCTGCGACGTATTCGATCTGGTAAAGCTGGAGCCTGCGTTTGCCAAGTCGGTCAAGGAAAAGCTGACTGCGCACGGCATGCTCACCCAGGCTCAGCTCGACATCCTCGACAAGAACAACGAGGGTATCGAAGAGATCGAAAAGCTGGTCAACGAAGAACACGCCGAAGCTCTCTACCACGATTTCAAGCTGGTGGGAGCCGTTAAGCGCGCTCACGACGTAGACGTAAACCTCAGCGCTCACGTAATGCTGGAGAACCTGGTGACCAAGGCTTCCAGCGTGCTGGCAATGCTGCACCTGCTGAAGGTGACCGGTATCGATCCGGCCAGCGTTGACTACGTGGTAGACTGCTGCGAGGAAGCCTGCGGCGATATGAACCAGAGAGGCGGCGGCAACTTTGCCAAGGCGGCAGCCGAGGTGGTAGGACTTTCCGGCGCTACCGGTTCCGACGTCAGAGGCTTCTGCGCGGGACCTTCCCACGCCATTCTCGATGCGGCTTCTCTCGTAAAAGCCGGCACCTTCAAGAACGTTATCGTTACCGCCGGCGGCTGCACGGCCAAGCTGGGCATGAACGGCAAGGATCACGTCAAGAAGGGTCTGCCGATCCTCGAAGACTGCATCGGTGGTTTTGCCGTACTCATCAGTGAGAACGACGGCGTAAACCCAGTGATCAGAACCGACATCGTCGGCAGACATACGGTGGGCACCGGTTCTTCCCCGCAGGCCGTTATCGGCTCGCTGGTTACCGATCCGCTGGATGCAGCCGGCCTGAAGCTGACCGAGATCGACAAGTTCGCTCCGGAGCTGCAGAATCCTGACATCACCAAGCCGGCCGGAGCCGGAGATGTTCCTGAGGCCAACTACAAGATGATCGCTGCTCTGGGCGTAAAGAGAGGCGACATCGAGAGAACTCAGATCGCCGACTTCGTAGCGCAGCACGGTCTGACCGGCTGGGCTCCGACCCAGGGTCACATTCCGTCGGGCGTTCCTTACATGGGACCTTGCAGAGACGACATCTTAAACGGCGACGTTAAGCGTGCCATGATCATCGGCAAGGGCAGCCTGTTCCTGGGCAGAATGACCAACCTCTTCGACGGCGTTTCCTTCGTAGTTGAAGCCAACTCCGGCAAGCAGGAGGAAGCCTCCGCTGTTTCAGAAGACAAGATCAAGAGCTTGATCGGCGAAGCTATGCGCGATTTTGCCAAATCTTTGATGGAATAGTTACTAGAGGGAAGGAAGAAGAAATGTCAGAAAAGCAGATCAAAAATATGATTGCCAATACCTTTCTGGATATTGCAGACGCGCTGGAAACCGGCAGCTTCGGTAAGAAGCCGGTCATCGGCGTGGCGGTAGCCGGCACCGAGCACGGCATGGATAACATCTATGCCGGTGTCAAGCTGGCCGAAAAGAAGGGCTATAAGGCAGTTGTCATAGAAGGCGAGGACGCTCACAAGCAGATGGAGAAGATGCTTGAGGCAGGAGAGATCCAGGGTGCGGTAACCATGCACTATCCGTTCCCGATCGGTGTTTCCACCGTCGGCCGGGTGATCACTCCGGGCATGGGCAAGGAGCTTTACCTGGCGACGACCACCGGCACCTCTTCTACCGACCGCGTAGAGTCCATGGTCAAGAACGCCGTTTACGGCATCATCGCAGCCAAGGCCTCCGGCGTGGAGAAGCCGACCGTCGGCATCGCCAATATCGACGGCGCCAGACAGACAGAGATAGCGCTGAAGAAATTAAAGGATAACGGATATGATATAAACTTCGCCGAGTCTTCCAGAAGCGACGGCGGAGTGGTTATGAGAGGAAATGACCTGCTGGAGGCTTCCGCCGACATCATGGTCATGGACGCTCTGACCGGCAATCTGATGACCAAGATCTTTTCCGCCTACACCACCGGCGGCAGCTATGAGTCCCTGGGCTACGGCTATGGCCCGGGAATCGGCGAAGGCTATGACAGAGTAGTGATGATCATCTCCCGCGCTTCCGGCGCCCCGGTGATCGCCGGCGCAATCCAGTACGCTACCGAGCTGCTGGAAAACAACGTGTTGGCCGTAGCCGCCCGCGAGTTTGAGGCCGCCAACAAGGCCGGCTTCCAGGAGATCCTGGCAGAGATCAGAGACAGCAAGAAGGGCGCGGAAGCGCCGAAGACGGTGACGGCTCCGCCTAAGGAGGTCGTTACCTATGAAATCCACGGCATCGAGGTCATCGACCTGGAGGACGCTGCTTCCTCGCTGTGGGAAAAGGGAATGTACGCCGAGACCGGCATGGGCTGCACCGGCCCTGTCATCCTCGTCAGCGAGGCCAACGGCGAAGCCGCCAGAAAGGTCCTCGAGGAAAAGGGCTACATTCAGTAACTACAGTATCCTGTATAATCAGCCTCTTTGATTATTTAACGGATAACAAAATCAAAAGAAGCGCCGCGCACGCCTGGAATCGGCCACGTGCACGGCGTTTCTGTTTTTTGCGGGGCGCGGGCTGCGGGGCCCGGCCGCCCGCCCGCTGCTCGCTGCCCGGCCGCTGCTCGCTGCCCGGTCATTGCTCTCGGCGGCTGCTCGCTGCTCGGTCGCAGTGCGCTGTCCGGTCGCTGCTCGGCCGCCGCCTGGCCGCCGGCCGCGCGATTCCCTCGAATGGGTCAAAATCAAGCATATAAGGGACGTGCGGACAAGATTTTGTTCTCATCCCTTTGATTATGCAGGTGCTGAGAAAAGAGCGGACAGAAAATTGTTCTCTCGACATCGCTGTGAGAAGCTTCAAGAAAATAATCCGGCAGAAGCTAAGCTTCTGCCGGCACACTTATCATGCCGGTAGGGCTTTTTTGCCACATTTTTGCCGCTCTGAGCCGAAAGCCGGACCGGCCGCAGCGATCTTTTTTTCTTGAAGGGCGTATTGCGAAAGAGCAGAGAAAAAATCTTTGTCCGCTGTTTTCGCGAAGGCAGCATTATGAATCTTTCAAGAAAAAATCCTTGTCCTTCCTTTTCTTTCGCTATTTTTTCCTTTTCGCCGCGCTAATTTTTGCTTGAAAGCGTAAAAGCATTATGGTATAATCTTGCTAATAATTCTCTGGAGAGTCTCATTAATGAGCGCCGAAGGTGTAAGCGCAAGGGGACAGACTGGCTGCCAGGCCGTTCAAACGGCCGAAGAGGCGGACACGGTTTCCCGGGCGTGATCTCTCAGGCAAAAGGACAGAGCAGCAGATAGCAATTATCCTGAATTAATCATGTCCACTCCGAGAAGCCGATATTTCTATCGACTCTATTTTTTTATTTTTGGAGGGAAAACTTATGGAGCAATTCACACAAATTCTTGTCAAGATCGACAATGCGGTCTGGGGTGTGCCGTTGATCGTGATGATCATGGGCACCGGGCTTTTGCTGACTACGAGGCTGCGCGTGCTGCAGTTCCGCAAGCTCGGCAAGGCTTTCAAGTACATGGCTAAGAACGAAGAGGACGGCATCGGCGAAGTCAGCAGCTTCGGCGCGCTCTGTACGGCGCTGGCGGCGACCATCGGTACCGGTAACATCGTCGGCGTGGCTACGGCGGTCATGGCCGGCGGACCGGGCGCGATATTCTGGATGGTGCTGGCCGCCTGCCTCGGAATGGCGACCAAGTATTCCGAGGGCCTGCTGGCCGTTAAATTCCGCGTCGACCGCGGGAACGGCAGATTCCTCGGCGGTCCGTTCTATTACATAGAACGAGGCATGGGCAAAAAATGGCGCTGGCTGGCGTGCGCTTTCGCTGCCTTCGGTCTGGGCGCCGGTCTGCTCGGCATCGGTACCATCACGCAGGTAAACGGCATCGCTTCGGCGACCGAGGGCTTCTTCGATCCCGAGAAGCAGCACGTGATCAGTCTTTTCGGCGAAGAGTACACGGTGACAACCGTGGTGACGGCTTTCGTGGTGGCGGCGCTGACAGCGCTGGTTATCATCGGCGGCATCAAGAGGATTTCCAACGTCAGCATGGTCATTGTGCCGTTCATGGCCGTGATCTACGTGGTGACCTGCGTGTCGATCCTCATCTACAACTTTGAACGCATTCCGGGCGCGATCACGCAGATCTTTGAAAGCGCCTTCGGACTCAGAGCGGCGGCCGGCGGTGCGCTGGGCGCTATGATGCTGGCGATGCAGCAGGGCGTGGCCAGAGGTATCTTTTCCAACGAATCCGGCCTCGGCAGCGCGCCTATCGCGGCGGCAGCGGCCAAGACAAACGAGCCTGTCAGACAGGGCCTGGTTTCGATGACGGGCACCTTCATTGATACGATCATCATCTGCTCGATGACCGGACTGACGATCATGGTCACCGGCTCCTACGAGACTTCGCTGGAAAAAGGGCTTGAAGGCGTGGAGGTAACAGCTAACGCCTTTACTACGGGCCTTCCTTGGAGCGCCGGAATCGGTTCCTTCATGCTGATGCTGTGCCTGGCCTTCTTCGCCTTTACGACGATTCTCGGCTGGGACTACTACAGCGAGCGCTGCCTCGAGTATCTGACGGGCAGCATGAAGGCCGTGATGGTCTACAAATGGCTGTACGTGCTTGCCGTGCTGATCGGTCCTTTCCTGACAGTGACGGCGGTATGGACCATCGCCGATATTCTCAACGCGATGATGGCTCTGCCGAACCTGATCGCGCTGGTAGCTTTAAACGGTGTCATCGTCGCCGAGACCAAGAGCTACTTCGACCGGCTCAACTCGGGCCGGCTGAAAGGCTAACGATTTTACCTTATTTCAAACGAGATACACGCTGAGGGAAGAGCTCGGGCAAGAAAGCATGGTTGAGGCGAGATTCGCCCCCTTGCAGCCTGATTATTTTGCCTGCTTGCCGGTAAAACAGCGGGCAATTCCCTTGCACAAATCAGTTCTGGCAAGGAGAGGAGAAAATCTTGTCCTCTCTTCCCTTGAGACGGTGATGCTGATCAAAAAGAGGAGAAATCCTTGTGCCATGGCATCGACACGCTTTGGCCTGTAACCGAATTAGCGCATGACAACGCAGCGCGGCCGCCCCTTTCGGGGCGGCCGCGTTAGACTGTAGACAAACTCCGCTGCAAACAAATCTCGTCGCAGACAGCCCGCTGTCTGCGATTTTTAGCTTTCACCGCTATGTTGAAAAAACGCATGGCGCAAGATGAATTTTGCAGGAATTTTCTTCTCTTTTCTGCAATCTGGCCGGTCCGCAAGTTGAAAGGTACCTCTTAGGCATAATCAAACCAAAATCGTGTTAAAGAAAAAGCACCATCAGGCAGCTCGCCTCGGCAAAATACTCCTTTTTTCAACTGGCTGATGCTCTTATTGGCATGAAAGCGGAGAATTTTTTTGCAAAATTCAACTTGAAACGTGTTGAATTTGAAAAAAGTTGAGAAAGGAAGCGCAATGCGCATTTCGCATTGCGCATCAGATATATAATAAGTCCGCCGCAATCGAAAACCCAAAGACAACTTCATTTGTGAAATTGTCTTTGGGTTTGTCTACAGGCTGAGAGGGCCTTACATCAGGCCCTCATATAATTTTCTTCTTCTTCATCTTCTTTTTCGCGGTCGAGCAACATCTGCTGATACTCGGCCTCGGTCATCTTTGTCATCGAAATCCCCGTAAACCCGTAAAATATCGAAATCAGCGGATTGAGCCAGTTGAGAATTGCAAACGGCGCGTAGCCGCCGGGACCCCACTGTGGGCACATGAGAAACTGGCTCATAGTCGCACCGCAGGTATTCCAGGGCACGAAATTGGAAGTCAGCGTGCCAGCGTCCTCCAGACAGCGGGAAAGGTTCTTCGGCGCCAGACGAAGATCTTCGAAGGCGCGTTTGTACATCCGGCCTGGTACGATAATGGCGGTGTACTGGTCAGAACACAGGGCGTTGACCACGATGCAGGAAAAGATCGTCACGCTCACCAATCCTCCGCGCGTGCCGTGCGCCAGTTTGAGCAGAGCCTCCGAGAGCGAGCGCATCATGCCGGTGCAGTCGATGATGCCGCCGAATACCATGGCGCAGAGGATCAAAGACACAGCCCACAGCACGCTTTGCATGCCGTTGACTGTCAGCAGCTCCGCAAGCTGCGAGACGGCATTGCTTGCGCTCCTTGGAGCCTCGACGTCCACGCCGTGATTGAGTATGTAAGCCGCTCCGACGACGTCCTCCTTGCCTCCGAGCACACTGTAGCCTTGCATGCCGAAGAAAGGCAGCCCCAGCAAAACGCCGCAGAAAAGCGCCGGCAGGATCGGAAATTTAAGCGCCGCCGACAAGACGACAAAAGCCGGTGGAATCAGACAGGCGATGCTGATCTGATAGTTAGCGGTTATAAAGGCCAGAACCTCTTCCTTGGCACCCGAATCGAAGCTGCTTCCTTCGAGTAGCCCCATCAGAAGATAAGCGGCCAGGGCGATCACGAGAGCAGGGCCGGTGGTCCAGATCATGTGCCGCACGTGTTCGAGCAGAGTTGCCCCGGCAATCGCCGGCGCCAGATTGGTCGTGTCCGACAGAGGCGACATCTTATCGCCGAAATACGCCCCGGAGACTACTGCTCCGGCCGTCATATATATAGGAAAGCCAAGAGCAATGCCGACGCCGACGATGATCACGCCCATCGTGCCGGCGGTAAACCAGGACGATCCCGTGGCCAGAGATACGATTGAGCACATCAGACAGGCCGTGAAGAGGAAGACGCCCGGTGTGACGATTTTGATGCCGTAATATATTATGGTAGGCACGATTCCGCCCGCCATCCAGGAAGCGAGCATGGCGCCGACCGCCAGCAGGATCAGACAGGCTTCCATCGTTCTGTTGATCGAAGCAAGGATACCCTTTTCCATGAATGACCAGCGCCAGCCGTTAAAGGCTGCCACGATGGCCGCGACTGCGCCTCCCAGCAGCAGAGCTATGTGCGCCTCGTGCGCTTTTGTATCTATCGTCATGCCCCAGAAGATGAAGACGGCCAGAGCCGTAAGCACCAGCAGGCATTGCCAGAGAGGGATTTTTTTGCCCATAACAGGCCTCCTTGTCACTCGTTGTTGCTCGCAAATACATTGCCACGATAATTATATCTCATGCTGTTTTTTTGTCAATCCGGGGCGAAATATTTCCTGTATAATAAAAGTCAAAAGTTTTTTAAATAAATGTGAAAAACCCCCTTGACAAGAGGGGCAAAGAGGTGGTAATATAACCAAGCTGTCTGAAAACAGCAGGCCCTGGCAAAGCAGCGGCGTAATGATAAAAACAGAAGAAAAACTTGTAAAAAAAGTGAAAAAATCTGTTGACAAGAAGCGGCTGTTGTGC
>CALWNX010000015.1 GCA_944382925.1 uncultured Clostridia bacterium
TATTACTCATACACAAAACAAAAGGGTATGCACCCGTTAAGGCGCATACCCTTGTTGTCAGCAACCCTTGCATGGCAACTGCCATAATTCTTGTTTCGTAAAACCTGTTTTATGAGCAGCTACCCGACGCTCAATTGTTGTAGTTTTTTTGTTTCTTCAAAAAAACTACAACATCCATCATTAAACGAAGGGAAAGCCGGCACCCCCAGATAAATTTACAAATGAAGTTGTCTGAGGGGGGACGTCTACACTCTGAACGCGACCCGGACGGTCGCGTTTTCTTTAAGGGCGCATTGTGAGAGGGCAGAGAAAAAAAGCCTGTCCTCTACTGCTCCGGCGAGGTGATTTTCAGACCGATGATGCCGATGAGCAAAAGCGAAGCAAAGAATATCCGCGCCGCTGTGGCGGGCTCCTTGAAAAGGACGATACCGATGATGACAGCGCCCAGCGCGCCGATGCCCGTCCAGATCGCATAGCTCGTCCCCAGCGGCAAGGTCTTGGTCGCCTGCGCCAGAAAAACGAAGCTCAGAATCATGCCGGCGATCGCCAGCGCCGTAAACTTGAGAACCGTAAACCCTTCTGAGAGCTTGAGACACAGCGACCAGAAGACTTCCAGCCCTCCAGCGATAAAAAGATAAATCCAGGCCATAATAACTCCTTTCGATATTTCCTTTCATAACATTGTTCATAGCTGCCGGCAAAATAAAAATGCCGGCATTTTGCATCTTCTAAGGCCTAACGATACAAAATCCAACATTTCAGACTACCCGGCGGCAGCACGCTATGATATTTTCCTCTTTAATAATAGCCGAAAGCAGGAACCATGTCAAGCGGCCTGCATGTCAAACAGTCTGCAAATAATGCGGCCTGCAAATGATTGCAGGCCGTAGCGCGTTATTGTCTATTGCCTTATGGTTTGCAGCAGCTTTCTGAAATCCGGCTCCGTCCAGTAGACCGGCGTCGGATAAAGCGGGTTGGCTTCCTTCATGGCCCAGCTGATGATCTGCGGGATGTCCTCGTCCTTGATCACATCGAGGCCGACCGGGATGTTCATCTTCACCTTCAGGTCCTCGATCCAGCTGATGAATTTTTCCGCCTTCTCGGCGTCGCTCTTGCCGGTCATCTGGCAGACCTCGGCCAGACGGGCAAGACGCTCGTAGACGGCAGGGCCGAACTGGCGCATTACGTGCGGCAGGATGACTGACATGGCCAGACCGTGCGGAGTGCCGTAAAGGCCGCCCAGCGTGTGACCGACGGCGTGTACGTAACCGACGCAGCCCCGCGTAAAGGCGCGGCCGGCGTAGAAGGCCGCTTTCTGCATGTTGTGGCGGGCCTCGAGGTCTGAGCCGTCGCAGTAGGCCTTGTACAGATTATTGTAGATCAGGCGCACCTCGTCCTCAGCCAGCTTGTTTTCGAGCTTGGAATTATAGGTGTGATTGGTGTAGGCTTCTACCGCGTGGCAGAGCGCGTCCATGCCGGTGGTTGAGGTTACCTTCGGCGGCAGGCCGACGGTCAGCTCCGGGTCGAGCACGGCGTATTTCGGCATCAGACAGGTGTCGTTCATCGACGCCTTGTGATGAGTGGCGTGGTCGGTTATCACAGCGGCAACGGTGGTTTCGGAACCGGTGCCGGCGGTAGTCGGTACGGCAAAGATCGTCGGGATCCTCCGCAGCACGCGGAACAGACCCTGCAGCTGCTCGACGGTCTTGCCCCTGCGGGCGTGTACGGCGCCGATGCCCTTGCAGCAGTCCATCGGCGAGCCGCCGCCAAAGGCGACCATGGCGTCGCAGTGGTTTTCCTCGTAGAGCTTAAGCCCCTCGCTGACGTTGATGTCGGTAGGGTTAGGCTGCACGCCGTCGTAGACTACGTATTCTACGCCGGCCTCGTCCATGGCTTTGAACATGCTGTCCAAAAGTCCCAGCCCCATCAGCACGCTGTCGGTGACCACCAGCACTTTTTTGAAGCCCTTTTCCTTGATCAGTGCCGGCAGCTTGGTCACGCAGCCGGCGCCTTCCAGCGTCTCGGGCATGCCCCACGGTATGATGTACATGCCGATCTTGAATACTGCCTGATATATTTTGGCATAAACTTTTCCCATAACAGGTTCCTCCCATCAATTGGATTTATAGCTGATCGCGTCTATAGGGCAGACCCGGCCGCATATGTGACAGCCTATGCAGTCGTCGGGTCTTGAAAGCTCGGCTATGGTGCGGATGTCGCCATGAAAGCGGGGAGCGCAAATCTCCAGGCAACCGGTCGGGCAGTTTTCGGCGCAGACTGAGCAGCCCACGCAGGCGGACTGATCTATGACGGGCTTTTCCCATTTGTCCTTGACGAGCTTGGCGACTGTTTGACCCTGTGCGTCTTTAATGGCGCTTTTCGGGCACAGACGGCCGCAGAGACCGCAGTCAATGCACAGCTTGCTGTCTACGACATGCTTTTCCTTGATGTTGCCGGTGATGGCGCTGACCGGACAGTTCTTGGCGCATATATGACATCCTATACACGCGTCTGTTATCACGTGTGACATGATCTTCTCCTTCTATATTCTGCATCAACCGCCGCCCGAAGGTGACATGAGAACGAGCTCGTCACCTTCTGCGAGGGCGGAGGAATATTTTCCCTGCTTGCCGTTGATGACGAACAGGCAGTTCTTGAATTCTTTTTTATCGTGGCCGGTGGCCCGGGCCAGCAGAGCGCAGGCTTCGGAAACGGAAGAGGCATAGGCCTGCATTTCCTTGAAGCCGGTCTTGAGCCTGAGCGAGCCGAACAGTTTGATCGTTACCATGCTTTATGCCCCCTCTTTTCCGGCGCCGGCGCTGCGGCCGGCCGGCTTATCCTGAAATTCGCCGCGCCTGAAAGCCTCGCAGGTCTCCTTGTAGCTGGCCAGTCCCGCCAGCCCCAGCTTTTTCAACGTTCTTGGCGTCGGCACCGCGTCCTGGGTCCAGCCTCTGGCGTGATAATATACTGTTTTCATGCGTTCCAGCGGCACCCTGGTCTTTTCGTCTCCTTCGATCTGCGGCACATCCGTGAGCCTGGCCGGAAGCGAATCGTCCTTGCGCCTGATGCCGAAGCGGGTGTTGATGTGGCGTTCCAGCGTATATGACCGTTTGCCGGCCTTGAAGAATTTGCCGAAGTTCATCGGCATTCCTGTCGCGTATTTGAGCGCTTTGGACTGGTTAAATACGACCGGGATGTTGAAACACAGCATGCCCGGGAATTTGTTGAGCAGCCTCAGCACCGGGCCGATCACCGGCACAGCCTTGCAGAAAGCTCTGGTGTACCAGGCATGCGGCTTGCTGATGAGCGGAGGCGGAAAAAACGCATAAGTCGTAAACAGGCACTGCCCCGCCGCGGAAACCATCTCCATCAGATCCTGGAACATGACGGTCATGTCCGGCTTGCCGTGAGGCGTCTGCGGATCGACGTTCATGCTCAGGCCCTCGAGCAGGATCATGTAGCCGCCGTTGAGGTGGCAGCCACCGCGGTTTGATACGGCATAGCCCAGTCCCAGCCCGACTGCCCGGCGAGGCTCGTAGGCCGCCAGCTCCAGCCCCTTGGCGTTGATGGCGAATTCCTTGCCGCCATATTTTTCGGCCAGCCAGCGGCTGCCGTTAGCAAGCTCGTCGCCGATTCCTCTCCTGTAGGCGATGTCTTCCCATATTTTAGAAATATCCTCCGTTTCACCGAAAGCCAGGCCGTTGTCCCAGAGTCCCTTTTCACGGGCTTCCATGGCGTAGGCCAGCGTGCTGGCAGTGGAGATCGTGTCCATCCCCAGTTCATCCAGCTCGTAATTCCACTTGAGAATCGCTTCGAGATCGTTGTTGAGAATGCCGCCGCCCAAAAGCCCGAGCGTTTCCAGCTCCGGCCCCTTGACCGGCTTACCGTCTACTTCCACGGTACGGGCGCACTTGATCGGACAGGTCAGGCAGCCCTTGTTGACGATGTTGTATTTTTCGGCCAGCGTTTCGCCGTTGACCAGCTCGAAGTCGTCATAACGGCCGTAGTTATAGTTCTTGGTCGAAAGCTGTCCGTTCATCTGCATGGTCGAAACCAGCCCGGCTGTCCCCAGCCGCGGCAGCTGATCGCCTGTCAGCGGGTGGCTGCGCAGATACTTGAACCACTTCTTGTTCAGCGCTTTCATTTTTTCCGGTTCGGCTACGCGCACCTGCTGATTGCCGCTGGCCGTGATGGCTTTGATATTCTTCCAGCCCATCACTGCGCCCGTGCCGCCTCTGCCGGCCACGCGCTCGTTGCTGATGATCGCCGAATAAAGCACCTGATTTTCGCCGGCCGGCCCGATCACGAGCTTGCCGTTCTTGACAGGCTTGCCGTTCTCTGCCGCCAGCCGTTCGTCGAGCGCCTTTTGCGCAGGGCCCGTCTTCAGTCCCCACATATCCGCAGCATCATTAAAAACGACCTCGCCGTTCCTGATGTGCAGCCAGAGCGGGGTTTCGCTCCTGCCTTCGATCACGAGTCCGTCGAGACCGGCTTTTTTCAGATAATAGCCGAAGTTGCCGCCGCAGTTTGAGGATGTGATGATCTTCGTCTGCGGGGAAAGGGTAGAAACATTGAAGCGGCTGGAGCTCGGCGCCCCCGTGCCCGTCAACGGGCCGGTGGTGATGACCAGCAGGTTTTCCGCAGAAAACGGCTTGGTCTGGCTCGTCAGATTATCGCCGAGGATCTTGGCCGCCATGCTCTTGCCGCCGATGAAAAGCCGACGCTCCTCGTCAGACCAGGGGTACTCTGTGACCTCGCGCGTAGAAACGTTTATTTTCAGGACTTTGCCCATATATCCGCCGTATTTTGTAGACATTATACTGCCTCCTTGTATCATATATATATTATAGCACCAAATCAGGCAAAGGAAATTGTTATTTTTACCAAAAAGGCGCCTGAGGCTCATGTATGTTGTATACTGCATAATTTATCTTATACAGGAGGTTGCAAAGAAATGATAGTGAACGGTTATGCCTACCCATCCGTGGCGGAAGCGTCGCTGGATTGGTGGCTTGCGCGCCTGACCTGGCTTTCGACGTTCAGCT
>CALWNX010000016.1 GCA_944382925.1 uncultured Clostridia bacterium
ACTACAGATCGATGGGCATGCACCCTAAGTGCCTGTCCAACGCCCTCGAATCGGCGGGAACAGTTACTTCGTGTCTGATCCCTTGGAACACCTGCGGCGTCTATATCCAGACGACGCTGAACATCGACCCGACCACCTGGATCCCGTGGGCGGTGTTCAACTACATCCAGCCGCTCGTGACCTTCCTGCTGGCATTCCCGAAGGTGACCTACACCAAGATGACCGAGGAAGAGCAGAAGAGAGCGGACGCCGGCGAACTGGTATAACTGGTGTAAGCTGGTGTAACCGTTGCAGTAAAGAGATTAGAATAGACACTTTTATAACGCAATCTGCCGGCTTGCCTTTGTGCAGCCGGCAGACTTCTTTTATATCTAAGGCGTAATGCGCTTTGCCGAACCTGAATCGGCCGATGTTGTAGTTTTTTTGCTTCTTTTTAAAAAAGTACAACATTCACTATTAAACGAAGAGCAAGCCAGCCCCCCTGCGATTTTCAATTTTCCGCTTTTGCCCCCTGCGATTTTTAGCTTTCACCGCTATGTTGAAAAAACGCATGGCGTAAGATGAATTTTGCAGGAATTTTCTTCTCTTTTCTGCAATCTGACCGGTCCGCAAGTTGAAAGGTGCCTCTTAGGCATACTCAAACCAAAATCGCGTTAAAGAAAAAGCACCATCAGGCAGTTCGCCTCGGCAAAATACTCTTTTTTTCAACTGGCTGATGCTCTTATTGGCATGAAAGCGGAGAATTTTTTTGCAAAATTCAACTTGAAACGTGCTGAATTTGAAAAAAGTTGAGAAAGAAAGCGCATTGCGCATTGCCCATTGCACGTTGCCCATTGCTCATCAGATATATAATAAGTCCGCCGCAATCGAAAACCAAAAGACAACCTCATTTGTGAAGCTGTCTGGGGGTTTGTCTACAGTCTGAAAGCCGGAGCATACTGCTCCGGCTTTTCAAATAGGATGTCTGGAAACTATCGACATGACAACTGTCAATATGTCAGGTGCATCAGCTCGCTGATGTTGGCCTCATTTTCGAGAGAGGCCAGCTTTTCGTAGAGAAGCTGAGCGTTTTGACGGCTGATGATGCCGTCTGCACATTTCATATACTTTTCGTAGAGCTGCGTGTCAGACAGTGGATTGGTCAGGTGGCCGACGGGATAAACCTGCTCAGCCGAAAGCGTGCAGCCATCTGCAGTTTCAATGGTAACGAAGGCCGGACCGACGCCCATATCGGCGGGCAGATTGTCGTAGTCCTCCTTGTTGTACATCGACGTTTTCTGCACGATGTCCTGGATATCGGGGCGGAAGATCACCTCTGGCGTATAGCTGGCAGGCATATTGTCAAGGCCGGCCAGGTAAAGCGCTACCTGAAAGCCGATGCTGAACTTGGCTTCCTCGCCGTTTTCAGGATATGGGCTTACCAGCTCGCGCATGGCCGGCTTGCTGAGGCCGACAGTGATCCTGCTGATATCGCCAGCCTTAAGATCGGCGCTGTCGATGAGGCCGATCAGACCGTCCACGGCTCTGTGACTGCTGCTGCACGAAGGGTAGCGCTTGATCGCAAAGCCTGGCGAACAGATATCCCAGTCGTGCCCGAGCGTTTCTGCAAATTCATCTCCGAATTCACCGAAACGGTGGGCGGCGTATTCGTACAGATAGCCTTCTTTGCCATCGAGGGCGGAAGGGGAGGCGTCAAAGCCGATTTCTGCCAGCTGTGCGGCGTGAACGCCGTCCTGGCAGGTTTTGCCGATGTGGATGGACTTGGTGGCAGTACCGAAATTTTCACGCACGCCGGAAGCCATTGAGGCGGAGATACCGATGGTGCTGACGAGCTTTTCCGCGGATTGACCAAGCAGATAGCCGCAGCCTGCCGCCGCACCGATGACGCCGGTGATACTGCTGGCATGCCAGCCGCGCTCGTGCAGATATCTGGCGCAGATACGGCCAATTTTGCATTCTACCTCTGTTGCCAGCAGGAAAGCCCGCAGCAGCTTTTCGCCGCTGCAGGCGACTTCCTCGCCAATAGCAAGCAGAGAAGGAAGGACGGCAATGGTGGGGTGACCGAGGTTGGAGGACGAGGTGTCGTCCAGCTCCAGCTCGTGCCCGGAAATGCCGTTGACGAAGGCAGCATCTTTTGCCGTGTAGCCGTCGCCAAAGCCGATGATGGTGGCTGAACCGTCGCGGCCGGCCATGTATTCAGCTTTTTCTGCACAAGAAGTTTTGCTGCCCGCGATCATCGCGCCCATCGAATCAATGATTGAACGCTTGGCCAGATAGCGGGCCTGAGCAGGGAAATCTTCGTTGCTGCATATGAAATCAGCCAGAATTTTGCTTAAAGTCATCTTTAAACCTCCGCGGCGATGGATGCCGCCATTTCCATCAGCTTTTGGGTGGCAGCCTGGTCGGCTCTGACTTTTTCCTGCCAGAGAGCCTCAAGCTCCGCTACCTTGCGCCAGCCGTTGTCGATCATATCCTGCACCCGGTGCGGACTCGGGCCGCCCGGCAGATCACGTCTGCTGACATTTTCGCGCGGATCGAGCGCATGACGGATGAGGTCGTTATCCATATTGAGCTCGATATTGAGCGCTTCCCTGGCGGCTCTGGCCACCAGGCTGCTGTCAACCTCGTCGACGGAAATATTTTCTGCGTGTGCAATCGTCACCAGCCGGCCGACGATCTTTTTGGCCGCCGAGAAGGACAGCCCCTGGCTCTTGACCATTTCATCGGCCAGATCCGTCACGGTACAGAAACCGCACTTGGTGACCTCAAGGCCTCTTTCCTTGTCGACCTCCAGCGTTCTGACGATGCCCTCCAGCAGATAGATGCTTTCTTTGATCTTCTCGGAAATCTCATAAAACAGGCTGGCGACAAAGCCGGGCTCGCGCCCGTTGCCTTGCGGGTATGCTTTCATACAGGTGAACATGGTCTGCAAAGCTCCGTAGGTCCACTCGCCCGAATACCTGAGAGTTTCCAGCGAAACCGGATTGCGCTTCTGCGGCATGATCGTGCTGTAGGAGCAGTATTTGAGGGCGAGCTGAGAAATGCCGACTTCGTTGAGGTTCCACAGCAGCAGACTTTCGATCATTCTGCCGACATTGTTGATGAAGATGGCCAGCACGGCGGCAGGTTCATAGGCGAAATCCAGCGTTGCAGTGGCGTCCATGGAGTTGACAAGATAATCGTCAAAGCCGAGGAGCTCGGCCGTACGTTCTCTGCTGATAGGGAAGCTCGTAGTGGCGATGGCGGCTCCGCCCATGGTGCTTAAGTTGACCCGCTTATAGGCGTCCAGAAGTCTTTCAAAGTCACGGGTAAAGGCCTGAAAAACGCTGGTGTAAAAGTGCCCCAGCGTGACGGGCTGTGCCTGCTGCGAGTGGTGCGTATAGCCTGGAATCACCGTTTCCTTATGCTCCTCAGCTTTGTTGAGCAGCGTCTTTAAAAACAGAAGCATGGCCTCCATGTCCTCAAGCAGGAGACGTCTGGTATAAACTCTTTCGACGCTCGAATTCATGTCGTTTCTGGAGCGGCCGGTGTGCATTTTGCCGCCGGTCTCGATACCCAGCTCGTCGATGAGCCATTCCTCGATGTTGGAATAAAGGTCGGTCAGACCCGGGCGGAAGGGGATTTGCTCAGGGCCGAGCTCCTTAAGGCGCAAAAGCGCCTTAAGGATTTTACCTGCATCCTCTCTGGAGATTATGTTCTGCTCCATGAGCATGATTGTGTGAGCAAAGTGGTTTTCGAGCTGGCACTGGAAGGCGTGACAGTCCTCTGCAATCGTGTCGGCTGCGTGCTTATCGAGTATGACGGTGTCCAGCCCTTCGTATTTGCTGTAATCAATTTCTTTCATCGTATCACCTCTGTCAGAGTGCCGGCGCGTCAGGCCGTTTTTTTGCCAAAGAATTTGACAGTAACCAGATAGATCACTATCAGAATGATTATGGCGCCCGGCAATGCGATGTAGGCCGATACTCCCGTGAATCCGAGGATCAGATAGGAAATAAAGGCGGAAACCGCGGCCAGGGTGGCATATGGCAGCTGCGTCTTAACATGCTCGATGTGATTGCATCCAGAAGCCATGGAGGACAGCACGGTCGTATCGGAGATCGGTGCGCAGTGGTCGCCGAAGAGGGAACCGCTGAGTACGGCGCCGACCGTGATGTACATGTCAACATCGAAGCCATGGGCCATATGGATACCGAGAGGCAGAAGGATGGCCATCGTGCCCCAGGACGTGCCGGTGGCAAAGGAGATGACCGCACCGATGAGGAACAGCATCGCCGGTACCATGGTGGATGGAATTATGTCTACCGTGGAGTTAACGATAAACTGGGAAGTGCCCATATTGCTGCATACGCTGCCCACACCCCAGGCACAGATGATGATGACGAGAATACCGGCCATGTTCTTGATGCCGTGAATAAAGGTGTCAAATGCTTCAGTGAAGGTCATCAGCTTCTGTTTGATGATCATGATGCCCAGAACAATGGAAGCGAGGAAATAGCCTGAAGTCAGAGCAATTCTGATCATAGAGCCCTGTACGGTCTCGCCCGGCCAGCCCCAGCTGAAGAACATGATGAAAATCGTCGCAAAGAGTACGATCAGAGGCAGGCCCATGTTCCACGGAGAAACATTCTTGTCTTCAGATACAACGATTTCTTCCCCGGCGGCCTTCTGCTCCTCGGTGAGACCGATCTGGGCAATTCTTTCGGATTCTACCATCGGTCCAAAATCTCTCTTGCTGGCAGCTACGATGAGAACCAGCAGCAGAGCGGATAAGGCATAGAACTGATAAGGAATGGCGCCTATGAAGGTGCCGATATCGCTTCCCTCAATGCCGAGATTGTCGTATTCGGTGGCGATGATACTCATGATGTAAACACCCCAGCCGGTGATCGGCACCAGAATACAGTCCGCCGATGAGGTGGAATCCAGTATGTAAGCCAGCTTGGCTCTGGAAACCTTCAGGCGGTCCATAACAGGACGGAAGATCGGGCCCATTATCAGGCTGTTGCCGGAATCGGAGAAGAAAATTGAAAGCCCGCCGACCCAGGCGCAAACCTGTGCCGAGGTTTTAGTCCTCACCTTGCTGGCCAGGGCCTTGGCAAACGCTCTGGCTCCGCCGGACTTTTCCAGCAGCGCCACGAAACCGCCGACAAAGGACATCATGACGATGGTCTGCGCGTTGCCGCTGTCAGTGATGTTAACGAACAGATAATCGCTGAACATATCCTGCATACCTATCCATGGGTTCCATGAGGCGATTATGAGTGCGCCGGAAAAGAGGCTGACGAGCAGGGAGAGAACAACGTTCTTAGTTTTGAATGCTAAGAATACTGCCAACAATGGCGGAATCAATGATAATGCTCCATAGTTAACAACTTCTTCCATTTGTTTACCTCCTTAAAAGATTAAAAGGGTTGGTCGACCTCATGAAAAAAATAAACGCAAAATCGGTGCCAACTAAATGGCCTTGTATTTCTGCTGCTTTTATGAGCAGCGCAAAGCGGCTTTACCATGGTGACAAGCTTTAAGACGCTGTCAGATGACATGAAAAAGACCGATTATGACGGATTTCGGTCGCGATCGGTCTTTGGAGCGTTGGAATGATGGCTGTTTTATTTTTTCACGTGTGGCTATGACGGTTTACCGTCACGCCCTGACAGGTTTCCGTCTTTTTGATCCCGTACTTTTCCATCTTGTATTGCAGGCTGGTGCGGGGGATCTGCAGCTTTCTGGCCGCATCCACGATCTTCCAGCGGCATTGGTTGAGTGCGGTGATGATGAGCTTCTTCTCGTAGTCCTCAAGCGCCTTGTTGAGCGAAAAGTCCTCGCTGCCGTCAAGGTGAGGAGACGGCAGGCGCGGCTCAGTCAGCGTCAGATAGGCGGGCAGGCTTTGCAGCTCGATCTCCTGACCGTTGTCGACCATGTTCATGGCGGCTTCAATCACGTGTTCAAGCTCGCGCACATTGCCCTTCCAGTCGTTGTCCATGAGAAAGCGCAGGGCGCTCTCGCTGATGCCGAGCACGCTCTTGTCCAGCTCCTGATTGTATTTTCTGATAAAATGATCGACCAGCAGGCCGATATCTTCTGGCCGCTCGCGTAGGGGCGGAATGTTGATGCCGATGGTGTTGAGCCTGTAGAGCAGATCCTCGCGCATGACTTTGGCGTTGAGAAGCTCGCTGACCGGCTGGTTGGTAGAGGCGATCACGCGCACATCGACGTCGACGGCCTTGGCTGCGCCCAGGGGCAGAACATTTTTTTCCTGCAGCACGCGCAGAAGTTTAGTTTGCAGGGACATGGGCATGGAGTTAATCTCGTCGAGATAGATGGTGCCGCCGTTTGCTTCTTCAAAGAGGCCCTTCTTGTTCTCCGCCCCCGTAAAGGCGCCCTTACGGGAGCCGAACAGCAGCCCTTCCAGAATGTTTTCCGGCAGGGCGGCGCAGTTGAGGGCGATAAAGGGTTTGTTCTTGCGGTAGCCTGAGTTGTGGATGGAGGAGACGACCAGCTCCTTGCCGGTGCCGGTCTCGCCGTACACTAATACCGAGGAGCGGCTGTTTGAAATCTGCACGATTGTACGCTTGATGTCCATCATCGCCTTGTTGCGGCTGACGATGTCGCTGAGCACATATTTGGCGCCGTTGACGGGCTTGCTGGCTCTGGGAGTGATATCCTTACCGCTGATCTTGTTTTCGATGTGCGTGATATCGCGCGAAAGCTCCACGGCGCCTACGATATTGCCGCGGCAGATAATGGGAATGGTGATGTTGGTAGTAACCACGTTGCGGCCCATGTGGTTCCAGACCGACTGCCGTTCGTAATAGACTGCCTTGCCGGTAGAAATCGCCTGCAAAAGCGAGCTGTCCTCATAGCTCAGGGAGGGGAAAACATCGAGAAGATTTTTCCCTAAGGACCAGGCGTTGTGAGTTTTGTTTTCTTCGTCTGAGTAACGGGGATTGAAACGCTGCTTGACGATGATTCTGCCCGTGTCGTCAATGGCGGTCAGAGAATCTATGTAGTCGAAATTCTCCAGCAGCCATTTGACGTTTGCAGTCTTCTTTTCCATTTTCCGCCTCCGTTTTTAATCAGTACTTTGCAGGGAGAATACCTGCCCTCGGCCCGGGACAGCCGGCTTCGCAGCCGTGTCTATTCAAAGAGGAAACCCTCTACGAGTGGGTCGTCTTTTTCGTCGAAGACAAACTTGTGAAAGCCCGTGATCCTGGCCTGACCTGTGATCTCGGTCACGTATTCCTTGTGACCGTCTACTTCAATAATATCCTTGATTTTGCCGATAAATTTGCCGTCTACGATGCCTTCGTGCACAAAAGGCTGCCCGATCGGCAGCAGACCGTTTTCGCCCAGCCAGGCCAGCTTGGCGCTGGTGCCGGTGCCTCCCGGCGAGCGGTCAGGCGAGCCGTAGCCGGAGCTGTGAACCACGCGCAGATCGGAATCCGGGAATTTAGGCGTATCGAACCACTGCACGAGGGTGATCCTGTATTCTTCTCTGCCTATTATTTTATCACAGGCCTGGCGGATTTTGGCGGAATAATATTTTATTTTTTGTGCGTTCTCAGGCTTGATCTCGACATTGAATTTCGCGGCCGGAACGATGGCAAAGACGTTTCCGCCGTAAGCGACGTTTACAGGGATATCTTCGATGTCGTCGACATTGATGCAGATTTCGTTTTCAATCACATAGCTGTTGACATTCTGGATGCTGCAGCTTTCGACGAAGGTTTTATCCTCATTGAAATTGTTGTGGATGGTGACCAGACCGGCCGGGGTTTCGATCACATAGGCGTCCTTGTGTGCGGCGGGAACCAGACCGATCTCCTGCAGAGCCGTGCCGACGCCGATGGTGGCATGACCGCACATATCGAGGTACTGCACATCGTCCATATAAAAGATACCGAAATCCGCCTCCGGGGCGCTGGGCGGCACGACGGCGGCACAAAGCATACCGGCGTGACCCCTGGGCTCGTAGGTAAGCCTGGTGCGGATGTAATCGTAATTCTCTCTGAAGTAATCCCTCTTTTCTCTCACGCTTGCGCCGTGCAGCCGGGGGATACCGCTGAGAATAATTCTGGTTGGCTCACCGGCAGTATGAGTATCTACAGTTTCAATGATTCTGGTAAATTTCATGTTATCCCTCCTTGATAAAGAACGTTAAGCAAAGCTTCCTGAAATTATATAAAAGCAATTTTTATGCCAAAGGCCTATTTGAGAATGCGTTCCAGCGCGGCGCTGTACCGGCTGTAGTCTTCACCGGCGTTTTTCTTCATTACCGCCTGCTTCAGGGCATTGAAGGTATCCTTGTCGATCGGAAAGCGCAGCAGGGCAAGAGCACCGGCCAGAAAGCACAGACTCGGCGTCAGCACATAGGCGGCACTGAGAAAGGTGGTAACAGCACCTGGCTGGCTGGCGAGCGCAGCGTCGTAGCCGGCCAGGTCCAGAGCCAGACCGAACAGCTGCACTGCGACGGAGGTGCAGAGCGTACCCAGCACCGAGACCATGGACATGATATCGCCCTCACGTTTTTTGCCGTTTACGAATTCATCAACCTCCACTATGTCATAGAAGATGGAAGGGGAAAGCTGCCAGAAGCTGTTCTGCGTGACGGCAAAGATCACGATATAGAGGAAAACCCCGGGGCCGGAGGCGCTTCCCAGCAGGAAAAAGCCGAGGCCGGCCGTTCCGGCTGCCGTAAGCATTATTTTCTGCTGCCTGGCCTTGCCCATGCGCAGAGCCATCCTGTTTATCAGCGGCGTAGTGATGAGAAAGACCGCGGAGGTGATAAAATAGACGTAGGAAATGTATGTGTTGGAAAACCCCGCGCAGCAGCGCATATAATAGACGGTGCCGGTGTTAAACAGAGCGATCGCGCAGGCAAACGCCGCCTTATAGATGATGAGAATGCGCATCGGCTTAAGCCGGGACAGCTCAAGGTAGCTGGTAAAGACCTCTTTGAACAGCTTGCGCTGCGAGCGTTTGCTGCCGGCAGGCCCGGCGTACGGTCTGGTGAGAATAAAGGAGGTCAGCCAGGTAAAAAAGCAGACACAGGCGATGACGACGGCGGCAAGCCGCCAGCCGTCCTGCTGTCTTGCGGTCAGTTCGAGAGCGAAAAGCGGCAGGGTATAGGCGATGGTGTTGCCCAGAATGCCGAAAAGTCTCGAGGCGGTGCGCAGCGTGATTCTTTCATCGTAGTCAGTGGCAATTTCTGCTCCCAGCGCGCCCGCGGGGATTTCATAGCAGGAAAAGGAAATGCGGAAGAAAATGCTGAGGATCAGATAGTAGGCGAATTGCAGCCTGCCGAAGCCGGCATCGGTAGAAAATAACAGCAGGATTATCAGGGGGAGGGTGAGACAGGCCAAAAGGATGAAAGGCCTGCGCCTGCCCATGCGCGAGCTACAGCCGTCAGAGATGCTGCCGACGGTCATTCCTGCGAGGACCTCTGCCAGCAGCGCAAGGGACATGATGGCGCTCGAAAGCGTGGAGCTCATTCCCACGCAGTCTGTCATGAAGACGATAAAATATGTGGACATAAAGTTGTAGGCTGCGCCCTGGCCCATGTAGCCCAGAGAATAGCTGCAGATCTTTTTGTTCATAGCACCGGTACTCCTTTCCTCTGCTAAGATTTTGTGCAAATATAGTGCCAAGCAAGCGGTGTTCTTCCTGCCGGCCTTGTTTTTGCATTCTCATAAAGAAGAATATTGACAAGAGGCTCAAGTGATGCTATAACGTAACACAGCAGATCACAGCAGATCGGGAAGGAGCGATAACATGGAATTTGCAAGAGATGATCAATTGGATAAGAAGCAGCTTGCCCTGAAAAAGCATGCTGAATGGAGAGGAAAGCTGGCTGTCAGAGTTAAAGCGCCCATGAAGGATCAGCAGGATCTGGCGATTGCCTACACGCCGGGCGTGGCAGAGCCGTGTCTGGAAATCGCCAGCGATGAAAAGCTGGCCTACACTTACACCGGCAAGGGCAATACTGTGGCCGTCATCACCGACGGTACGGCAGTCCTTGGCCTGGGCGATATCGGCCCTGCGGCTGCCATGCCGGTCATGGAGGGAAAGTGCGCTTTGTTCAAAGCCTTCGCGGACATTGATGCGATTCCGCTTTGTGTGGACTCCAGGGATCCCGATGTGATCGTAGAGACGATATACAATATATCCAAGAGCTTTGGCGGCATCAATCTTGAGGATATCAGCGCTCCGCGCTGTTTCGAGATCGAGAGACGGCTGATTGAAAAGTGCGACGTTCCCGTGTTTCACGATGATCAGCACGGGACGGCGATCGTCACCTGTGCAGCGCTGCTAAATTCCGTCAAGCTTACGGGCAAAAAGATGGGCGCGTTGAAGATCGTTATCAGCGGAGCGGGTTCGGCTGGTATCTCCATCGCCAAGATGATGATGCGCCTGGGCTTTGGCGATATTATTCTCTGCAAGGGCGCCGGTACAATTTATGATGGCGCTCCGTACAACAATGCTGAGCAGCAGGCGATGGCGCTGGTGACAAACAAAGAAGGGCTGAAGGGCAGCCTGGCTGAAGCCATGAATGGCGCCGATATCTTTGTCGGCGTTTCCAAGGGCGGTATCGTAAGCGGTGATATGGTGCGCGCGATGGCTAAGGATCCGATCGTGTTTGCGCTTGCCAACCCTCTGCCTGAGATCATGCCTGACCAAGCCCGTGCCGCAGGGGCCGCCGTGGTAGGGACGGGGCGCTCTGATTTCCCGAACCAGATCAACAACGTGCTGGCATTTCCGGGGATTTTCCGTGGCGCGCTTGATGCCAGGGTAAGGCGGATAACTGAGGAGATGAAGGAGGCGGCGGCCAGGGCGCTGGCTTCTGTGGTGAGCGAGGATGAGCTTTCCGCCGACTATGTGCTGCCGGATGCGTTTGACCCGACGGTCGTGGACACGATAGCCGCGGCGATCATTGCAACAGCAGACGGGGCGCGCGTTTAGCGTTCTGCCGGCGCCTTCCTGCCGGCGCACGTCTGGCGTTCTGCTGGCGCGCGTCTGGCGTTCTGCCGGCGCGCGGCACGCCGCATTTTTGCTTTCTCCACTTTTTTGATTATTGCCGCCTTGCAAGATGAATTTTGCAAAAAAATTCTCCTCTAATATGGAAAATGAAGCTCCGCCAAGTTGAAAAGGCCGAGGGCATCCCTGCTTTTTGGTGTAATTAAGGCTCAGAGCAGGATGAAAAAGGACTTTTTACACGTGCGCCAGAGCGCTTTCATCTTGCGACTTTGCTTTTAAGCCCGAGAGAGGAGAAAAATTCTGCAAAATTCAACTTGAGGTGGGCTGGATTTTTACTTTGGTGGAGAAAGCTAATTGCGCAAGAAGCAGGGGCAGCAGAGAAACAGCAGAGAAGCAGGGTAAGAGAAAAGAAAAAAGCTGCCCGCAGAGAGACAGCTTTTGTGTGGTGACTCTATCGGGATTCGAACCCGAGTTGCCGCCGTGAGAGGGCGGAGTCTTGACCGCTTGACCATAGAGCCGTGACTTATTCAGTATAACACAAATCGAAAAAAAAGCAAGCCTAAGATTGAATTTTTTCTGAATTTTTTGCAAAATTCACCTGCTGCCCTTAAAGCGGGTACATGGACGCGAGCGGGCAGATGTTTTTTTGCATAAAATCGCGGAGAAATTTCTGCGCAAACATGCTGGAATCCATGTGGCAGGGCTCCAGACCGCGGGACACGAGCATAAAGCCGTTGGCAAAGCCGGGGTATCTTTTCAGATCGCTGAAATCGTCGAAGTACAGGCTAAGCCTGATGAAGGAATTTCCCTTGTGCCGCTCGACCGGGATCTTGAAGACGAAATCGCCGTCGTCATAGAATTCGCAGGAATAATAGTGAAGGAACGTGTCGTATGAGACATAGGAAAATTCGGGCCCGTTATACTGGCCGCTGATTTCAAATTCGCGGCCTACAGCCCGCGCTCTGGTGACAGAAAGATACGGCCAGCCGTTTTCGCCAAGCACAGGAAAGCCGAGCATGTTGATGCCCTTGTGAAAATCGAGCTGACGAATAATGGGCAGCAGGCGGTAGAGCTGCAGCAGGTCGTCGTGATTGTGCAAAAGGATGCGGTTGGCGAGGATATCCCGTAGCTCCGCATCTTGGCATTGCTGGAAGCTCTCGTAGAGAAAAATGCTCTCGACACCGCTGATGGTATCGCGGCGATCATCAGCAAAGCCCACATAAGCTTCGACTGTTTTTTGCTTGATATTCTTCAGAAAGAAGGAAACCTCGCTATAGCCCTTGATCAGCATATACAGGTCGAGATTAGAGAGGTTGTAGCGGAAAGGCGCCAGCCCCAGCAGCTTGGCACGCTTTCTCAGATAAGGGACATCAAACTGGCGGCCGTTATAGGTCACCAGGTAGTCGATCTCCTGAAAGTGGCGGCGCAGGGCGCCGATGATGGCGGCCTCATCGCCCGGTTTTTCAGCGAAATACTGCGTAATGCGCACCCGCTCCTCGTCCAGGGGAGTGAGAAGACCGGCCAGAATCATAGGGGATTTTTCGGCAACAATACCCATGGTTTCAATATCAAATACCCCCATGCGCATACCGCCGAAGTACTGATCCATGAGGCTGGATTGGAAGGTCTTTACTGTGTGTTCTCGTTGCAGGGTCTTCATGCTTGTCTCCTGGCTGATAACAAAATAGACTGCAGGGGAGCAGTCTATTTTGTTCAAAAGGGGTATTTTGGATTTGAGATTATGAGGTTATCAGGGGGGATAACCACAATATAATTATACAAAATAAATAAAAAAATGCAAGGGGTTCTGTGAAAAAAAAGTGAAAAATGTTGTTTAAAGCGTGAATTTGTCGAAGAAATGGCGTATATTTGCCCGCTCTTTCCTGTTATAATCAACTTAACTCAACACCCGGGCATGAGAAAAACATAAGCTTCAAGAACTCAACAGGAGGAACAACAATGGAAATTTTAAAGGTATCAGCTAAATCCAATCCCAACTCGGTAGCAGGAGCCCTGGCAGGCGTTTTGAGAGAAAAAGGCGGAGCCGAAATACAGGCTATCGGCGCCGGAGCCCTCAATCAGGCCATCAAGGCCACGGCTATTGCCAGAGGCTTTGTCGCGCCCAGCGGCATAGACCTGGTCTGCATTCCGGCTTTTACTGACATACAGATAGACGGTGAAGAACGGACGGCGATCAAGCTGCTGATCGAGCAGCGCTAGACGCTTGCAGCTCTTTTCGGCACGTGTTAAAATAGTATGAAAACGACAGTGAATAACGGTTTATGCCGGAAAGGGAAGGAAGACAAGCTATGACATTTGCGGAAAAAACGATCAGAAGCGAGCGCATCTATGAAGGCGCGATCATCAACCTGCGCCGGGATGAGGTGACGGTCAGGTGCGGGGTTTCGCAGCGCGAGATCGTCGAGCACAACGGCGGCGCGGTGCTGGCAGCCGTCACGGACGAGGGTAAGATGGTGATGGTGCGCCAGTACCGAAAGCCGGCCGAAAAAGTGATGTTTGAAGCGCCGGCCGGCAAGATCGACGGCAGTGAGGAGCCGCTTTCCGCCGCGGTGAGAGAGCTGAAGGAGGAGACGGGCTACACCGCGGGGCAGGTGAGATTCCTGACCTCGTTCTATCCTTCGGTCGGCTACTCGACTGAAGTGCTGTATCTGTATCTCTGCACCGAGCTTGTGCCGGGCGAGACCGATTTTGACGAAAACGAAGCCCTCGACATCGAAGAATGGGATGTGGAGGAGTTGTTTTCCCTGGTCATGAAGGGGCAGATAGACGATGCCAAGACGATCAGCGCCATCATGATGGTCAGAGAAGAAATTGCGTCAGGAAGGCTTCCAGCAGGCAGGAAATAAAGATCAGCCCGGCGGCAGCGCCGCAGCAGAGAAAATATGGCCTTGCGTTTTTACGCAGGGCTTTTTTCGTGGCGCCGCTGGTGACAAAGCCGGTCATAAAGCACAGAAGCGGGATTTGCAGCAGGGTGTGCGGGAGAATGGTGGCGAATATGTACCAGGCGCCTTCCGGTCCGAAGGCTTCGACCAGCATGGTGGCCGAAAAGCCCAGGCCAAGCCCCTTAAACGCGGGGAAAACGGGGCACAGCAGCAAAAGCGGCGGCAAAAACGGCACGGCGCTGATCACCGCCAGCATCAGCAGCCAGGCCCGCAGTGACTGCCAAAATGTGGAAAAAAAGCTCTGCGTCTGTCCGTCTGCCAAAAGGCCGCCGAGCAGCTCCATCAGCTGCTGCTTGCCCGCCCCTTTCATGTAAATTTCAAAGAAAGAGCCGCTGGCCAGGGCGACGGCGAAGATAAAGAACATGGCCACGGTCACGCGCTTGTTCACAGTCATTTTCATCTTCCTCTCGTTTTCTTGCTGCTTTCCGTGCACGAAATATGTTGAAAAAAGCAGATAAAAGTAATATACTTGATTTACATCATGATGGAGGGTGGTAGCATGAGCGCAGATAATTTTCTCACCTATCTGACAAAAGAGAAAAAAGCGGCTGTCAACACGGCGCAGGCATATGAACGGGATATCGAGCATTTTGCCCAGTTCCTTTCCCGCCGCGGCGTGTACGAGCTCACGCAGGCGAGCAACGCGGATGTGGTGGCTTTTCTTATGGCGCTCAAGGCTCAGGGGCGTTCCAAGTCCACGGTGAACAGAAAGCTGGCCTCCATCAGGACCTACTATAACTTTATGCAGAAAAAGACGGGACTTGCATATAATCCGACCGAAAATATAAAATCGCCGAAGATCGAGAAGAAAAAACTGGAATTTCTCAGCATCGAACAGGTTGAAGCGTTGCTTTGCCTGCCGGATCAGACGCAGAAGGGCCTGCGCGACAGGGCGATCCTGGAGCTGCTCTATGCGACCGGCATCAGAGCCAGCGAGCTGATAGAAATGAGCTGCGACGATATCAACCTGCGTCTTGGCTTTCTCACCTGCAGCGCTGAACACGGACGCGCGCGCATCATTCCCATCGGCCGGCCGGCCAGAGAAGCGGCCGAGCTCTATCTGCAGCAGTCGCGCCCTCTGCTGATCCGCAATCATCCGCAGGAAAAGCATTTCTTCGTCAACTTCCACGGCCAGCCGGTGACGCGCCAGGGACTGTGGAAGATTCTCAAGGAATACGGCGAAGCGGCCGGGCTTGACATCAACCTCACGCCGCAGGTTCTGCGCAACTCCTTTGCCGTCCACATGCTGCAAAACGGAGCCGACGTCAAATCACTGCAGGAGCTGATGGGCCACGAGGACATCTCGGCCACGCAGGTCTATCTGGCCTTCACCAAGAACAGGATCAAGGACGTCTACGACCGGGCGCATCCGCGGGCCTAGAAAGGCGCAAAATAATGCAAAAATATTCGGCAAATAATCTTGCATTGGCAGAGAAACTGTGATAAAATAACTGAGTTATTACGGGCGGTCCTCTGGAGCAAACCTAGACCCCGCATGGAGCCGGGGCTGAGGCCATGAACGTCTTGGAGGGAAGGAGGATAAAACATGGATGTTCTTAAGTCAATCACTCAGGAATATATGAAGAACGATATCCCTGCGTTTGGTGTGGGCGACACCGTCAAGGTGCACATCAAAATCAAAGAAGGTAACAGAGAGAGAATCCAGGTGTTCGAGGGCTTCGTACTCAAGAAGCAGAACGGCGGGATCAGCGAGACCTTCACCGTCAGAAAGATCTCTTCCGGCGTGGGCGTAGAAAAGACTTTCCCGCTGCATTCGCCGAAGATCGAAAAAATCGAATTGGTTAGAAAAGGCAATGTCAGAAGAGCGAAGCTCAACTACATGCGTGAGAGAACAGGTAAGGCTGCAAAGATCAAGACCAAGGAATAATCGACAAAGGGAATCCGGCGCGGTTCCCTTTTTGCTTTATATAAAGCGCTTCCCTGCTGTAGGCGGCAGGGAGCGGAGGAGAAATAATGAACAACATCAACTGGTATCCGGGACATATGAAAAAGACGCGCGAGCTGATCGAGAACAATCTGAAGCTGGTGGATCTGGTTATCGAGGTGATAGACGCCCGCGTGCCCGTTTCCAGCCGCAATCCGCTCATCGACCAGCTGGTGGCGGGCAAGAAGCGCATCATCGTGCTGAACAAGAGCGATCTTGCGGATCCCGGCGCCAACGAGGAATGGGAAAGAGCGTTCAGCCAAACTGCCGGCCTGGCTCTGCAGATGAACTGCATGCAAGGAGAGGGGCTTGCGCGGCTTTTTCGTCTGCTCGAGCGGCTGCAGCAGGAAAAGGACAGCCAGCGGTCGCTGAAAAAGCCGCTGCGGATGATGATAGTCGGCGTGCCTAACGTGGGCAAATCCTCGCTCATCAACAGGATGACAGGCCGTAAGAGCGCCAAGACCGGCGACAAGCCGGGTGTGACAAGAGGCAAGCAGTGGCTGGCGCTTAAAAACGGCATGCAGCTTCTGGATACGCCGGGTATCCTCTGGCCGAAATTCGAGGACCCAAGGACCGGCCTGGCGCTGGCCTTCTGCGGCTCGATCAGAGACGAGATCATGGACGCAAGCGAGCTGGCGCTTGCGCTGATCGGCGTGCTGCAGAGAACTTATCCGGCTCTTTTGATGAGCCGCTACAAGCTTGCGACGCTCAGCGAGACGCCGCTGGAAAACATGGAAGCGATCGCGCAGAAGCGCGGTTTTATCCTCGGCGGCGGCCGCATCGATTATGAGCGCTGCGCGCGCACGCTGCTTGACGAATTCCGCAGCGGCAGGATCGGCCGCATTACCCTGGAAAGGGCGGAGGATATGAGCGCAGAAGGCGCAGGCAGAGGCGAAGGAGAAGAGAAATGACCAAAGAAGAACGCCAGGCCAAGCTGAAAGAAAAGCTGGCGGTGATGAAGGCTTTTGACCGGGAGCTTGCCGGCGGCGATACCGGAGGATATGCGGGCGGCATCGATGAGGCCGGACGCGGTCCGCTGGCCGGGCCGGTGGTGGCGGCCTGCTGCGTGCTGCCGCCTGATTTTGACGTGCTGGGCGTGGACGACTCCAAGAAGCTTTCCGCCAAACGGCGGGCAGAAGTATACACGCAAATTACCGAAAAAGCGCTTGCATGGAGCGTAGGAATAGCGGATAATGAAACTATAGACAGGATCAACATTCTGCAGGCTACCAGGCTGGCCATGAGAGAGGCATACGCCAAAGCCGACGCTCTGCTCTTTGCGCGCACGGGCAGTCATATAGAGACGCTGCTGATCGACGCTGTCAGTCTTGCGGATATTCCCTGCCGGCAGGAGGCGATCATCAAGGGCGACGCCAGGAGCCTTTCGATAGCGGCGGCTTCGATCATCTCCAAGGTCACCAGGGACGAGCTCATGCTGGCTTATCATGAGCAGTATCCGCATTACGGCTTTGACAGCAACAAGGGCTACGGCACCAGGGCGCATTACGAGGGGTTGGCAAAATACGGGCTCACGCCGATACACAGAAAGTCATTTTTAAAAAATTTATAGTAATTCGGAGGTGGACAGATGGGTTACAAGAGCGACATAAAGATCGCACAGGAGTGTAAAAAAAAGAAGATAACAGAGATCGCCGCTGTTGCCGGTATCGATGAAAAATACCTGGAGCAGTATGGCAATTACAAGGCCAAGGTTGACTACGCCTTCCTCAGGGACCACAAGGACAAGCCTGACGGCAAGCTGATCCTGGTCACCGCCATCACCCCGACGCCGGCCGGCGAGGGCAAGACGACCACTTCTGTCGGCCTCACCGACGGACTGCGCCGGATCGGCAAGAACGCGGTAGTCGCTCTGCGCGAGCCTTCTCTGGGCCCGGTGTTCGGCATCAAGGGCGACGCGGCCGGCGGCGGCTATGCGCAGGTGGTGCCGATGGAGGACATCAATTTGCATTTTACCGGCGATTTCCATGCTATCGGCGCGGCCAACAATCTGCTGGCGGCGATGCTGGACAATCATATTCAGCAGGGCAACGCTCTTGGCATCGATCCTAAACAGATCACCTGGAAGCGCGCCGTCGATATGAACGACCGCCAGCTGCGTCACATCGTGGACGGCCTCGGCGGCCGCATGCAGGTCGTGCCGCGCGAAGACGGCTTTGACATCACCGTGGCCTCCGAGGTGATGGCGATCCTCTGCCTGGCCGGCGATATTACCGACCTCAAGCAGAGACTGGCGCGCATCATCGTGGCCTATACTTATGATGGCAAGCCGGTTACGGCGCACGACCTCAAGGCGGAGGGCGCGATGGCCGCGCTGCTCAAGGATGCGCTCAAGCCTAATCTAGTCCAGACGCTGGAAGGCACGCCGGCCTTTATCCACGGCGGGCCTTTCGCCAACATAGCGCACGGCTGCAACTCCGTGACCGCCACGCGCATGGCTCTCAAGCTGGCCGATTACGTGGTGACGGAGGCAGGCTTTGCCGCCGACCTGGGCGCGGAAAAATTCCTCGACATCAAGTGCCGCATGGCCGGCCTCAGGCCGAGCGCGGTGGTGGTAGTCGCTACGGTCAGGGCGCTCAAATACCACGGCGGCGTAGCCAAGGCCGATCTCAACGAGGAAAATCTCGACGCTCTCAAGAATGGGCTGCCGAACCTGCTGCAGCATGTGAGCAACATCAAGGATGTTTTCGGACTGCCGTGCGTGGTGGCCGTCAATGCTTTTCCGACCGACACCAGGGCAGAGCTTGCTATGGTGGAGGAGGAGTGCAAAAAGCTGGGCGTGAATGCCGCGCTTTCCGAGGTCTGGGCCAAGGGCGGCGAAGGCGGCATGACGCTGGCAGAAGAAGTCGTAAAGCTCTGCCAGCAGCCTAACGATTTCCGCCAGTCCTATGAGCTTGAGCTTCCGCTGGAAGAAAAGCTCGATACGATCTGCCGGCGCATCTATCATGCCGACGGCGTGACGCTGACCGACAACGCCAGGAAGCAGGCGCGCCAGCTCGAGGAGCTGGGCTTTGGCGCTCTGCCGATCTGCGTGGCCAAGACGCAATACAGCTTCTCCGACGATCCGGCTCTGCTGGGAGCGCCGCGCGGGTTTACGGTCACGGTGCGCAATATTAAAGTGTCGGCCGGAGCCGGCTTTATCGTAGCGCTGACCGGCGACATCATGACGATGCCGGGACTGCCTAAGGTGCCGGCGGCCGAAAAGATCGACGTCGATGAAAACGGAGTAATTTCGGGCCTGTTTTAACAGGCCCTCTTGTTTGGCACTGAATTGATACTGATTTGATACTGAATTGATACTGACAGAAGAAAACAGCAGGAGGCTTGCAAAATGGAGCAGGTGTCTTTATTTGAAACCAAGGTCAGCCAGCCGCTGGCAGCGCGGGTCAGGCCGCGCACGCTGGAGGAATTCGTCGGTCAGACGCATCTTCTGGGCGAAGGAAAGGTGCTGCGGAGGCTCATCGAAAGCGATAATCTCTCCTCGATGATCTTCTGGGGGCCGCCCGGCGTAGGCAAGACGACGCTGGCGCGCATCATCGCCGGCATGACTAAGGCGGAATTTATCGATTTTTCGGCGGTCACCAGCGGAATCAAGGAGATCAGAACCGTCATGCAGCAGGCGGAGGCTAACCGCCGCTTCGGCGGCAAGACGGTGCTGTTCGTAGACGAGATCCACCGCTTTAACAAGGCACAGCAGGACGCTTTTCTGCCTTTCGTGGAAAAAGGCAGCATCATCCTCATCGGCGCGACGACGGAAAACCCTTCCTTTGAAGTCAACGGGGCGCTGCTTTCGCGCTGCAAGGTCTTCGTGCTCAAGGCGCTTTCGCCTGCGGAGCTGACGGAGCTTCTCAGGCGGGCGCTTGACGATCCGCGCGGTTTTGGCGGACAGGAAATTTCGATAAGTACGGAAATGCTGGAAGCGATCGCTTCCTTTGCCAACGGAGACGCTAGGACAGCGCTTTCCACGCTGGAAATGGCCGTGCTGAACGGAGAAGTCGATGAGGTTGACCATAACAAGGTTATTGTCACAGCGGAAACGCTCGCGCAATGCACGTCAAGGAAGTCGCTTTTATACGACAAGAAGGGCGAAGAACACTATAATCTCATTTCGGCGCTGCACAAGTCGATGCGTAATTCCGACCCCGACGCGGCCGTCTACTGGCTGGCGCGCATGCTGGAGGCCGGCGAAGATCCCCTCTATGTCGCCCGCCGTGTGACGCGCTTTGCCAGCGAGGACATCGGTCTGGCCGATCCGCGGGCGCTGGAAATAGCGGTGGCGGCTTACCAGGCCTGCCACTTTATCGGCATGCCTGAATGCTCCGTGCACCTGACGGAGGCGGTGGTCTACATGTCGCTGGCGCCGAAATCAAACGCGCTTTATGCAGCTTACGAGAGCGCCAAAAAAGACGCTCTTTCGCAGCTGGCCGAGCCGGTGCCGCTCGTGATCAGAAACGGCGTGACCAAGCTGATGCGGGAGCTTGACTACGGGAGCGGATATCAGTATGCGCACGATTACGAGGATAAGCTGACGGATATGCAGTGTCTGCCGGACTCACTTTTGGGGCGCGAGTATTACCGGCCGACGGATCAGGGGGTAGAAGTGCGGTTTAAGGAGAGGTTAAACGAGATCAAGCGCTGGAAACGCGAGCGCGGCGGCAAGAAGAGATGAAGCGGCACAGGTTGGCATAGGCTGGCATTGGTCGGAGCAGGTCGGCATTGGCCGGCATTGGCGCAAGGATTTCCCTCTTTTTAATCAAAACCACCGTATCAGGGGAAGAGAGGACAAGCTTTTGTTCTTCATTCCTTGATTTTGCGGATGTTGTGAAAACAGCGGACAAAGTTTTTTTCTCGAATATCGCGCAATATGACTTTAAAGAAAAAAGCGACCACACGGGTCGCGGCTGTTTGCAGCTCAGAGCAGAAAAAATGCGGTGAAAAGGCTTTCTAACATAAATAAACTCGCAATCAGCAACTCAGCTTCTGCCGGATTTTTTCTCAGAGTGCCTCATGGCAACGTCGAAAGAACAATTCTTTGTCCGCTGTTTTCTTACACGCCTGAATCCATGCATCCAGAGGGAATCGGCGCCAACAGACGCCTGTCAGACTGTAGATAAACCCCGCTGCAAGCAAATCTCGCCGCAGACAGCCACGGCGAGCCCAAATCAGCTCGATGTTGGCTTTTTGCCTGCCGGATACAGAAATGGACAACGATTATGAAAAAAACTGTTGTCCGAAATCACATAGAACTTTCAAAAAGCCAACACCCGCTCCCGTACGGCCATAAAATGTATGAAAACGGGAAAAATGTTGGCTTTTTTCGCTACTGAAGTCAAAACAGACAACGCCGGCGGCCACTGCCATTTCGCCCGTATGTGGTCAAAACAGTCGATGTTGTATTTTTTAGGGAAAGCTGCCATGGTTACAACATTTTGGTTGTAATTACGGCAGGAATTTGCGAGACATTACAACATTGCGCCCACGGTTCTCTTAAAAACGGCCCGGCTGACGCTCAATTGTTGTAGCTTTTTTGTTTCTTCAAAAAAACTACAACATTCACCACTAAACGAAGAGAAAGCCAGCCCCCAGATTAATTCACAAATGAAGTTGTCTGGGGGTTTGTCTACAGTCTGACAGACGCCAACAGGCGCCTGCTCCTCTATAGCTGACAAAACTTTTCGATCGCCTCTGCGACGCCCAGCGAGCGTTCTGCCTGGCAGACGTAGGAGGCTGCTTTTTTCAGCGAATCGATGGCGTTGGCCACGGCCACGCCCGTCCCTGCCCAGGAGACCATTTCGGCATCGTTGGTGTTGTCGCCGCAGGCCATGACCTCGCTCTGCGCGATGCCAAGCCGCCGGCAGAGCAGCGCCAGAGAGCTGGCCTTGTTGACGCCCTTGGGCATGATTTCGATCAGATAGGGCTGCGACTGCGCCAGATAGGCGCCGCCTGACAGATAAGCGTCGAGTTCGCGCTGATAGGCAGCAACTTTTTCCGGCGGGGCGACGATCATCGCCTTGGGCGAAGGCTGAAAATCATAGTTTTCAAAGCTGCCGGCTTCGATGGCCGTGGTGTTGGCCAGATCCGGGTCGATCGTCGTGCCCGCGCAAACTTTTTCCACCAGAATCTTATGGTCCTTATAGAACTGACAGTAGAGGCCGCGTTCCTGACAGAAGGAAACGACCTTTTTCATTGTCGCGACCGAAAGCTCGGCGGCAAACAGCGCTTTGCCGTCTGCCTCGGTGATCAGACAGCCGTTGTAGCAGAGGATCTTGCAGCCCGGCCCGATCTGGCGGGCATACTTTTCGGCCGAATTATAAAGGCGGCCGGTGGCGATTACGATGGTGATACCGGCACCGGCACAGGCTTTCAGCAGCGCCAGAGTGCGCGGATGGATGGTATTGTCCTTTTGCAGCAGGGTGTTATCCAAGTCGAGAGCGATAAGCTTTATCATAGTTTCCTTTCTAAAGCAGCTTTAACAGTTCCATGATCGTGCAGGCGATCAGTAGCACCTGGATGATCCAGTAAAACAGCATGTAGAGCTGTCTGGTGCGCGGCTTATACATGAGCTCGCCCAGCCTGGTGTAGGCG
Organism: uncultured Clostridia bacterium; assembly: GCA_944382925.1. Lineage (GTDB taxonomy): Bacteria > Bacillota > Clostridia > Peptostreptococcales > Anaerovoracaceae > Fimisoma. The sequence continues at coordinate 22,489 of CALWNX010000016.1, forward strand.
ATCGGCCGGTTGATGCGGAAGCAGTACATGGGCATTTCGTTGAGAAATTCGATGGATTCCGGCGTTTCCCAGTCCTCGTCTTCTGCCTCGACCTTGCCGAAAAGGTTGATGTGCAGCAGCTTGTAGCATTTCTGCGCATAGAAGAGGTGGCGGTCAAAGGCGTTGTTCCATCTGGTAGTCAGCACCATGGAAAGAAAGCCGGCTATCGTCATAAACAAGTATATGCCGAAGGCGATCGTCGGGTGCAGATTATCGGCGAAGGCCATGGCGCCGGCGACCAGCGCCAGGAAAATGCTGTTGAAGGTCAGACGTTCGTTTTCTACGTGGCGGGCATGCTCGAGGTTCTCAGTCATGCACAGCGAGAGAAAGTTGCACTGGTTTTCATCAAGCTCCCGGCCCTCGAAGCGCTTCCACAGCGAATGATGGAAGGTATAATCGTCCAGAGCCTGTTTTTTATTTTTATATTGTTTCTTCAGATCCATCGCTTCTCATCTCCTGTATCTTTGCGACTTTGTTTGATAAAATTATACAGAGTTTGCCCGGAAAAAGCAACGGTCTTATGCTCTTGATTGCTCTGGCGGGCTTTGTCTGCTATAATATAAAAAGAGCGCCGCGGCTTTGCCCGCAAGGCAGAGGCGGCAGCATTTTTTTAAGGAGGAGCTATGCAACTGTTAAAAGGCAAGCCGGTGGCGGACGGAATCAGGGAGAAAACCGCCGTCCTGGCCGCGAAGCTGCTGGAAAAAGATATAGTGCCGACGCTGGGAATCCTCAGGGTCGGAGCAAACGAAAGCGACCTTGCTTACGAAAACAGCGCCGTCAAGGCAGCCGGGGCTGTGGGCGTCCACGTGGAAAAATACATCATGCCCGCGGACAGCAAGGAGGATGACGTCCTCGACGTGCTTAAAGTCATGAACGAAGACGACAGTATCCATGGAATCATGATTTTCCGTCCGCTGCCTGCGTCTATGGATGAGGAACTGATACGAAACCACATATTGCCTCAAAAGGATATAGACGGTATATCAGACGCGAGCCTGGGAGGACTGTTTACGGGCGATTATCGGGGATTTCCGCCCTGCACCGCCGAAGCGGCCATGACGATCCTCGATTTTTACGGGATAGATCTGGCGGGGCGCAGAGCGGTGGTGATCGGCAGAAGCCTGGTGGTCGGAAAACCTCTTGCCATGATGCTTCTTGAGCGTGACGCCGCCGTGACCGTATGCCACAGCAAGGTTGCCAGAGAAAAGACCGAGGCTCTCTGCCGCGAGGCCGATATTGTCATATCCGCGGCGGGCAGGCTCAAAACCATGGGAGCAGCGCATACCAACCCCGCTCAGGTGATCATAGACGTGGGCATCAACTTTGACGATGAGGGTAAAATGTGCGGCGATGTGGACGCTGAGGCCGTTTATGACAAAGTCGCCGCTCTGACGCCTGTACCGGGCGGAGTCGGCGGCGTGACGACGGCTCTGCTCATGTATCACGTGGCGCTGGCCGCTCAGGCAGCCGCCGCTGAAAACTATTGACTTTTCACCGGAAAATGAGTAAAATATTCAGGTAATAATTTCATAAAAACGATGACGGAGAGGAGTAGGCAGAAAAGCCCCTTACAGAGAAGAAAGCCGCGGCTGAGAGCTTTCGGGAAGGCGTCCGCTGAAGGTTGCTCCCGAGTTTTGCTTATAATGAGAGCTCCCGGGACCGGCGGCTTTGCCCGGCGGAGGGAGAATAAAGGTGGTACCGCGGAAATATCCGTCCTTTAGCGAGGACGGATATTTATTTTTTCCGCTCAGAACAGAAAAGGAGATCAGAATCCATGGAAAAAAACTTACCGAAAAATTACGATCCGAAAGACTTTGAGGAGCGCATCTATGAGATGTGGGAGCAGAACGGCTGCTTTAGAGCCGAGGTCGATAAAGAGAAAAAACCTTTCACCATCGTCATGCCGCCGCCGAACATTACGGGGCAGCTTCATATGGGGCATGCGCTGGACCAGACTCTGCAGGACGTGCTGACCAGATGGAAGAGAATGCAAGGATACAGCGCCCTGTGGCTTCCAGGTTCAGATCATGCCAGCATCGCTACCGAGGTCAAGGTCGTAAATCATATCAGGGAGACCGAAGGCCTGGAAAAAGAAGACCTCGGCCGGGAAGAATTCTTAAAGCGCGCCTGGGCCTGGAAAGAAGAGTACGGCGGACGCATAACGCGCCAGTGCCGCAAGCTGGGAGATTCCTGCGACTGGAGCCGCGAGCGCTTTACCATGGACGAAGGCTGTAACAAGGCCGTCAAGACGTTTTTCATCAAGCTGTATGAGAAAGGTCTGATCTACAGAGGAAACCGCCTCATAAACTGGTGCCCGCAGTGCGGCACTTCACTTTCCGACGCGGAGGTCGAACACGAAGACAGAAGCGGCAAATACTGGTATTTCCGCTACCCGGGCGCTGATGGCAGCGAAGGAATCGTGGTCGCTACTTCAAGACCTGAGACCATGTTCGCTGACGAGGCCATCGCTGTAAATCCAAAAGATGAAAGATACAAACACCTGGTGGGCAAAAAAGTGATCCTCCCTCTGGTGGGCAAGGAGATACCTGTTATCGAGGATGAATACCCTGACCCGGAGAAAGGTACAGGAGCTGTGAAGATCACTCCGGCCCACGACCCCAACGACTTTGAGGTCGGTATCAGGGCGGGGCTTGCAAGACCGAGCTGCATAAACAAAGACGCGACCATGAACGAGCTGGCCGGCAAATACTGCGGTATGGACCGCTACGAATGCCGCAAGGCCTGGGTGGCAGATCTCGAAGCGGCCGGTTATCTTGTCAAGACTGAGGAAAAGGTCATTCCTGTCGGCGAGTGCTACAGATGTCATACTGTAATCGAGCCGATGCTTTCCGATCAGTGGTTCGTCAAGATGGAAGAGTTGGCAAGGCCGGCCATCGAAGCGGCGAAAAAAGGCGACCTTACCCACGTGCCGGAGAGATTTGAGAAGATCTATCTTCACTGGCTGGAGGAGATCAGGGACTGGTGCATTTCCCGTCAGCTCTGGTGGGGACACAGGATACCGGCATATTATTGCCAGGACTGCGGCGAGACCGTGGTGGATTTTGAGATGCCGAAAAAATGTCCAAAGTGCGGCGGCGCTCATTTCGAGCAGGACGAAGATGTGCTCGACACCTGGTTTTCTTCTGCGCTCTGGCCGTTTTCTACCCTCGGCTGGCCAAATGAGACGGAAGATCTCAAATATTTTTATCCGACTGACGTGCTGGTGACGGGCTATGACATCATCTTCTTCTGGGTGGTGCG
>CALWNX010000017.1 GCA_944382925.1 uncultured Clostridia bacterium
TCCTGCTTTTGGAATTGGACACTTTAATTGTAGCTGAGTTTGTGATAATGCTCAATTTTTTTTGCACTAAAAAATGCTGAGATAGCTGAAAATTTTTTTCAGCCACCCCAACATTTATTATAGAGCCAGAAAGCCTCCAGACAGCTTACTAGTTGTCTGGAGGTTTTGCTTTCCTGTCAATCGGCTAGCTTTCTCAACCAAAGCAAAAATACAGCCGCCTCAAGATGAATTTTGCAAAATTTTTCTTCTCTTTCGGGCTTAAAAGCATAGTCGCAAGTTGAAAACGCCTCCACACACGTGCAAAACGTCCTCGCTCTTCTTGCTCAAAGCCTTAATTCCATCTAAAAACAAAGAAGCTCACGGTTTTTTCAACTTGGCAGAGCTTCATTTTCTATATAAGCGGTGAAAAAGTTTGCAAAATTCATCTTGCAGGGCGGCAATAACCAAAAAGGCGGAGAAAGCTAAAAATCGTGAGGCAAAAAGCCAAAAGCCAAGAGGGGGAGTCCGCACGCGCCTCAAAAGCTACATAATAATTCCGGCAAGCAGATACAAGAGTGCCGAAAGCAGGGCTGCGCAAAGCGCATAAGGCAGAGTGGCGCCGATTATCTTCAGATTGGAGACGCCGGTGCTGGCCGCGGTCATGAAGACGGGGTCGGTATAGAAGCAGAGATTGCAGCCCACCGTGACGCCGGACATGATGGCCGCCAGAATAAGCGGCGGCTCAATGCCCATGGAGAAGGCCAGCGGAATAAAGATGGGGATGGAGATGATCTGCACCATCCAGTAGCCGGAGGTGGCGAAGGTCGTAAAAGCCACCACGATAAAGACCATGACCGGCAGCAGAGAGGCCGGCACGGTGCTGCCGACGCCGCCGATGACGATCTCAAACAGGCCCAGGGCCTCGTTGGCGGCGCTGAGCATAAAGGCAAAGCAGATCACGATGGCCAGAGAGACCATCGATTTGGCGCCGGCAAAGAAAAAGCGCATGAAATCCGCCAGGCTCATCAGGCGACCGCCCAGATACATCACGGCCTGCACAGCCAGGGCGGCCAGCATGCCGTGGACAAGATCGTTGTCATATATGAGAACGAAGGCCACCAGCACCGCGATTGGCAAGAGCGCATACAGGGCCGAGGCCGGGCGGGTGTTTTCCGGCATTTCGATGCTGACGATCGAAGAATCAGTATTTTCCGCCTCATAGACCGGTCCGCCGGCAACCACTCTTTTGTATGAGCTGCGCAGCAGGCCGGCTTTGGGCAGCAGGCCGGCATCAAGAAGCAGATTGACGGCGATCATCAAAAGAGGATAGAACATGAAGGGCAGGGCGGCGATGTAGTCGCTGTAAGTAAGTCCCTGCTCCGTGATCAGGCCGACGTTAAAGGCAGTCCAGCTGGAAAAGGGGATCATCACGCAGAAGCAAGCCGCCAGGGTGTTGGACTGAAAGGCCAGGTGCTCGCGCGGGATGCCGTTGCGGTCTGTTACCTCCTTGAGAGAGAAGGAAACCGCCAGAGTGCTCAGATAATCGTCCACGAACATCAAAACGGCCAGCAGCCAGCCGACCAGAAGCGGCTTTTTGGGGCCGCGGGCAAACCTGTGCACCAGCTCGCCGAAGCCCAGCAGGGCGCCGGATTCCTGAAAAAGCTTGATCATGCCGCCAAAGCCGATGAGTATGATAAGAACAAACTGATAGGATTCGTTGGAAAGCGTCTTGTATATCATGTCAATATAACCCGAGAAAAAGTCGCGCCCATACAGAAGCACTGCGCCCGTAAATGAAGCCAGGATCATCATTTCTGCGATTCTCTTGGTCAGCAGGGCTCCGGCGATCAAAACTGTCAGCGGAATAAAGGCGATCAGAGTGTCAAAATTCATAAAGCAGGCTCTCCCTTTGGTTTTAGAACATGAAAATTGCGCAATATTCTTGAATACTGCGAACCTAAGTGATATAATATCACAGGAAAATAATAAAAATCAATTACAAGTTAGGAGGTGTCTCATGGGAAGACACGGAACAATCGCCGGCAGAAAGGCGGCGCAGGACTCTAAAAGAGCCGCGATGTTCACAAAATATGCGAGGATCATCACCGTGGCCGCAAAGGACGGCGGCGATCCTGAATATAATGCAGCCTTGAGGCTGGCCATAGAAAAAGCCAAAGCTATTTCCATGCCGAACGACAACATCAACAGAGCGATCAAAAAAGGTACGGGCGAGCTGGCAGGAGAGACCTACGAAGAGCTCAAATTTGAAGGCTACGGGGTAGCCGGTGTGGCAGTAATCGTAGAAGCTCTGACTGACAACACCAACAGGACAACCTCGGCGGTGAGATCGACCTTCGATAAGTTTGGCGGCAACCTCGGTTCGCCGGGCTGCGTTTCCTACATGTTCTCCCGCAAGGGCGTTATTCTCATCGAAAAGAGCGATGAGATCGACGAGGACCAGCTGCTGGAAACTGCGCTGGAGGCCGGAGCAGAGGACATGACTACAAACGAGGACAGCTTTGAGATCATCACCGATCCTGCCTTACATACTGAAGTTCATCAGGCGCTGGCAGACGCCGGCTATGAGATTGCCGAGTCAGATGTCGAGCAGATCCCGTCCATGGAGTCAACGCCGACGGATCCTCACGATATCAAAATGCTGACCAAGATGATCGAAACGCTGGAGGACAATGACGACGTACAGAAGGTATATACAAATTGTGCCATTGACCTGTACGCGGAATAATAAAAAGCGCCTCTGCTTATAATGAAAGTATTCCTGGGGTATGCGTTGAGGAAACATAATTGAACCTACATTTTCGCATTGGGAGCCCGGCGTTTCCGAAGCGTTATGTCAGGCCCCGCCATTTGGCCAGGGGAAGACAGAGGCTAGGAACAGGGCACCCACCTATCATTGATAGGGCGTCAATTATTTCTTCGACGGTATCCCGGGGCTTGATCCCAACAGCCGCCGGCTGTTGGTTTTTTAAAATATTCAGAAGGAAAGTGTGAAAATTCAGTAAAGGAGAACTTCGCTTATGAATCATCTGCAACCAGGTGAGATCCTGGCTTCTCTGACAGAAATCGGCGTGAACAAGGCCAAGAGCCCGGCGAGAAAGCTTGTACTTCTTGGCATCATGGCCGGCGCCTTCATTGCTTTTGCCGGCGCGGCTTCGACGATGGGCGCATTCAATCTGCTGGCTGCGCCTGAAACCTTCGGCCTGGGACGCATCCTCTGCGGGGCAATTTTTACGGGCGGCCTGGTGATGGTGACGCTGGCCGGGGCAGAGCTGTTTACCGGCAACACGCTGATTGCGATCGCCGTGATCGACAAGCGCGCCAGGCTGACAGAAATGCTCAGAAACTGGCTCATCGTTTACATAGCAAATTTTGTCGGTAGCATATTGGTTGCCTGGCTCGTATATAATTCGGGAATACTGGGCGGCGGCGACGGCCTGCTCGGCGCTGTGACCGTCAAAATAGCCGCCGGCAAGGTCAATATGACATTTATGCAGCACTTAACTTCTGGCATTCTGTGTAACTGGCTGGTCTGCCTGGCGGTCTGGTGCGCGACCGGCGCGCCGGCTACGGCCGGCAAGGTGCTGGCGGTGTTCTTTCCGATCTGGCTCTTTGCTACCTGCGGCTTTGAACACAGCATCGCCAACATGTATTTCATTTCGGCGGGCATCTTCGCGGCGGCAAACGAAGCTTTTGTCTCTGCTTCTGGCGCGGCGAGTGAGGCGCTGGCAGCGCTCGATTTTGGCAGCATGTTTTTGCGCAACCTTTTACCTGTTACCCTGGGCAACATCATCGGCGGACTTTTGATGGTGGCCTGCGGTTATCGGTTTGCGCTGAAAAAATAATAAGTGAGGATGTGTACAATGTCTAACAAGCAACTGACGCTAAGAGGCCTGCTCATAGGTATGGCAGGCAGCATAGTACTGACGATGAGCTCGATGTTCATCGCCCTGAAGCTGAGCTCGGTACCGTGGCCGATCATGTTCGTGGTGCTGGTATCGATGTTTTTGCTCAAGCTCTGCGGTCATACGAACCTGCAGGAGATCAACGTCACGCAGACTGCCATGTCTGCCGGGGCGATGGTGGCCGGAGGCCTGGCCTTTACCATTCCCGGTATCTGGATGCTCAATCCCGACGCCGATGTCAGCCTCGGCGCGCTTTTGACCGTCACGCTGGGCGGCGTGATCCTCGGCCTGATTTTTACGGCCCTGTTCAGAAAATATTTTATCGTGACCAAGGAGCTGCCTTTTGCCATGGGACAGGCTGCGGCGGAGACGCTGCAGGTGGGAGAAAAGGGCAATAAGAAGGTGATGCTGCTCTTTGTATCGATGCTGGCGGCCGGTATTTTCACCTGGCTTAGAGACTGGAAGATGAAGATCGCCAGCATGGTCCTCAGTACCAAGGCCGCCGCTTACGGCTCTTCCATGGGCATCTGGCTCTCGCCGATGCTGATCTCGATCGGCTACATAATCGGTCCGGTGGTGATCGGCGTATGGTTTCTCGGCGCGCTGATCGGCGACTTCGGCATCCTCATCGGCGGCACAGAGCTCGGCCTTTGGGATAACCAGACCGCCCTCGACATCAAGTCGTCGCTGGGTATCGGCCTGATGGTCGGCACGGGCATCGGCATTCTCATCAAGGGTATCATCCCCAAAGCCAAGGACATTTTCGGCTCCATGTTCATCAAGGACAGGCTGGGAGACAATTTCATCTCCATGAGATGGGCTCCGTTTGTGATGGTCCTTCTGGCAGCAGCGTTTACGGTGATTACCGATATGGGTATCATCGCTTCGATCATTACCATCCTCGGCGCCTGGCTGACGACCTCGATGTCGGCGCAGTGCGTGGGTCAGTCCGGCATCAACCCGATGGAAATATTCGGCATCATCATTCTCATCGCGGCCAAGGCGGTCTCGCAGATCGGCGAGATGGAAGCCTTCTACGTCGCTGCTGTCGTGGCGGTGGCCTGCGGCCTGGTCGGCGACGTGATGAACGATTTCAAGGCCGGACATATCCTGCATACCGATCCCAAGGCTCAGTGGCTGGCCGAGGTGGCCGGCGGCATTGTCGGCGCCGTCGTGTCGGTCATGATCCTCTTTGTGATCCTCAAGGCCTATGGACCGTCGGCCTTCGGCGGCGAGATGTTCCCGGCCGCGCAGGCTTCGGCGGTAGCAGCCATGGTGGGCGGCATCGCGCACATGCCGGCCTTTGTGATCGGCCTGATCGTGGCGACTGTTATGTACTGCGTCAACTTCCCGGTCATCACCCTGGGACTGGGCGTTTACCTGCCGTTTTATCTTTCGGCAACGGCTACGATCGGCGGCGTGCTGAGACTGCTGGCCGACAAGCTGGCGCCTAAATTTGAAAAGGAGAGCACCGGTACGATCATTGCTTCCGGGCTTTTGGGCGGCGAGTCGATCGTCGGCGTGGTGATCGCCATCATCTACGCTGTGCAGATCATCGCCTGAGCATAAATATGATTTTTCAGGAAGGTATTTATGGATAAGAGAATCGTCATCATCGACGGCAACAGCCTCATAAACAGAGCGTATTACGCCATGCAGCGGCCGATGATCACCAGAGAGGGGATCTACACCCAGGGCATCTACGGCTTTATCAACATGCTGAACAAGATAGAAGCTGATTATGAGCCGGCCTATCTGACCGTTGCCTTCGACCTCAAGGCGCCGACCTTTCGTCACCTGGAATACGAGGATTATAAAGCGGGCAGAAAAGCGATGCCGCCCGAGCTGGTGATGCAGATGCCGCTGCTCAAGGATGTCCTTAGAGCGATGAACATCAGAATTTTAGAGCTTGAGGGCTACGAGGCGGACGACATCATCGGCACGGTGGCCAGGGAGGCGGAAAGCGAGGGGCTTGCGCCGCTGATAATTACCGGCGACAGGGACGCCCTGCAGCTCGTGAGCGAGAAAACCACGGTTTTGATCACCAAAAAAGGCATCACAGATTTTGAGCTCTACGATCCGCAGAAAATGCAGGAGCGCTACGGCCTCACCGCGCAGCAGTTCATCGATCTCAAGGGTCTGATGGGCGACAGCTCCGACAATATTCCCGGCATTCCGGGAGTGGGCGAAAAGACCGGCATCAGACTGCTTCAGCAGTTCGGCTCTCTGGAAGCGATGCTCGCCCGCACTGAAGAAATTGCTTCGCCGAAGCTGCGTGAAAAGGTTGAAGAAAATGCCCAGCTTGCGCTCATGAGCAAGAGGCTGGCGACGATCAACGTCTACGTGCCGCTTGAATACAGCCTCGCTGAGCTTGCTCTGGCGGAGCCGGATTATGAGGCGCTGATAGATATTTATTCCAAGCTTGAATTCAACAGCTTTCTCAAGCGGCTCAAGGCACCGGCCAAAACGGAGGTCCTGCCGCTTGCCGAGCTTGTAGCTGACAAGCGCATGGTAGAAAAGGAGGCTGAGCTTGAGGGCGCTCTTGCCTGTCTTGAAGGTGACGTTTATCTCAAGGTCTTCGGTGATGCGAGCCATGTGCGGGAACCGTTCATCGAGGGCGTTTTTCTGCTGGACGAGAAGACAGCTCTTTACATCGACACCACTCTGATCCCGCCGGCGCAGCTTGCGGACGCGCTGAACAGGCGCAGGCTGTCTTTTTACGGACATGAGATCAAGGATGATATATACCAGCTGATGTGTCACGGCCTGCACGACTTCGACGTCTGCTTTGACACCGCCGTGGCCGAATACGTGCTGGACCCGTCTAAAAACAGCTACAGCCTCAAAAATGTAGCTTTAGAGCGGCTGCACGCTGATATTGAAAGCGAAGGTGAAAATGAAGGCAGCGCTCAGCTCGATTTTTTTGCCGACTCGCGCGCTGTGCAGCTTGAGCGCGCTGTGCGCCTTTGTTCAGCCGTCAGAGCGCTGCGGGAGCAGCAGCAGGAATTGCTGGCAAAAGAAGAGCTGCTCAAGGTCTACAGCGAAGCGGAGCTTCCGCTGATAGAGGTGATGGCAGCCATGGAGGTCAGCGGCATCAAGGTCAATGGCGATTTTCTTGAGGATTTCGGCCGCCAGCTTAAGGAAAGAATCAGCGCTGCGGAGGAAGAAATTTACGCGCTGGCAGGCTGCAGCTTCAATATAAATTCGCCGCAGCAGCTGGGCAACATTCTCTTTGAGACCCTGGGCCTCCCCTTTGGCAAGAAGACCAAGCGCGGCTACAGCACCAGCGCTGAAGTGCTGGAAAAGATCCGCGACCGGCATCCGATCGTAGAGAAGGTTCTTGTTTACCGTAACCTGACCAAGTTAAATTCCACTTACGTTGAAGGGATGAAGCCGCTGATCTGTGCCGACGGCAAGATCAGAGCTCATTTCCAGCAGACCGTGACGGCGACGGGCCGCATCAGCTGCACGGAACCGAATCTGCAGAATATTCCGATCAGGCAGGAGCTGGGGCGAAACCTGCGCAAGGCCTTTACGGCTGACGATGAGCAGCACATCCTCATCGGCGCCGACTATTCGCAGATCGAGCTCAGAGTGCTGGCGCACCTTTCCGGCGACGACGATCTGATCAGGGCTTTTAACAATGGCGAGGATATTCATAAGGCTACGGCAGCGCGCGTGCTGGGAGTGCCGTTCGATCAGGTGACGCCGCAGGAGAGGAGCCGGGCCAAGGCTGTCAACTTCGGTGTGATCTACGGCATGAGCGGTTTCGGTCTCAGCGAAGAGCTCCACATCAGCCGCAAGGAAGCGGAAAAATATATCGCCGATTATTTCATCAAACACAGAAAAGTAAAGGAATACATGGACCGGCAGATCGAGCTCTGCCGTGAAAGGGGATATTCCACGACCATACTGGGCAGAAAAAGACCGATCCACGAGATCAGCGCCTCTTCGTTCATGATCAGGCAGCTCGGCGAGCGACTGGCCATGAACAGCCCGATCCAGGGCAGCGCGGCCGATATCATCAAGCTGGCGATGGTCAGGGTGTATAAGCGTTTAAAGAGAGATTTCCCGGACAGCAAGCTTATTCTGCAGGTGCACGATGAGCTCATTCTCAGCGTGCCGCTTGAGGATAGGGAGGCGGTCAAGGAAGTGCTCAGAGAAAGCATGGAGGAGGCAATCAGCCTTTCCGTCAGACTGGTGGCGGATGTCAACGAGGGCTACAGCTGGTACGATCTGAAATAAGCGCCGGCGGTGAAAGGTTTTATATGAAAGTTATCGGATTGACAGGCGGCATCGGCACGGGCAAATCCACGGTGTCGGAATATTTACAACAAAAAGGCTGCTTCATTATCGACGCCGATCGGATTTCACGGCAGATGACGGAAAGCGGTTCTCCGGCCCTTAAAGAACTGCGCGCCGCCTTTGGCGACGAGTATTTCAAAGAGGACGGTTCGCTCGACCGCGCCAAGCTTGCCGCGCTGGTTTTTGCGCATGAGGACAAACGCAGGCAGCTTGAGGACATCATCACCAGACGCGTCTTCGAAACGATCAGAGAGACGGTTTCGACCTGTAAGATAAAGATGCCGGAAAAGATCGTCATCATCGACGCCCCGCTGCTTCTTGAATGTGGTCTGGACGCCTGCGCTGATGAAAACTGGCTGGTGTGCGCGCCTTTGGAAGCACGCCTTAAAAGAGTAGAAAAACGCGATCATCTCTCGCGCGAGCAGATCCTGGCCCGCATTAAAAACCAGATGCCGGAGGATGAAGCGCGCAAGAGAT
>CALWNX010000018.1 GCA_944382925.1 uncultured Clostridia bacterium
GCAAGCCGCATGATACAAGGCTTTTTCAGCCCCTATCATTCCACGCTGTACCCGTTATTCGTCCGTTTCATCTTTCTTCTTTTCCGCGTCCACAACGCCCTCAATCATGCCCGTTACAACGGCGTTCAATTGCGCCGCGTTTTGTGATGTAATGACGGGCTTTCCCGTTTCCGCTTCAAGTGCTTTCTTGGCAATTCCGGCCACGCTGCCGCCGCGACGGGCAACCTCTATATTTTCTTCAAAGGTTTCCGGCTTTGCTTCTTTGGAAATATCTTTTGTGGAGGTTTCCGCGAGCATATTCAAGATAATTTCCGTTGTCGTCATGTTATCCCGCAGATTTTCTTTTTTCAAGCCTTTTAATTTCTTGTATTGCCGCGTCGTCATGCCCGACCATGCGCGGGTGATCTCGTCGGTAAGTATCGCATATTCAACGCCTTGTTGTACGCCCCGGTCTTGCCATTCGTCGGTTAATTCTTTCCGCACTTGGATTGCCTGCAAACGCTGGTTAATCCATTCGCGGCTATATCCTTTTTTCACATAGGTTGCAAGGGCGCGGTCTATGGCCTGTTCTGGATCTATGGTTTCTTCGATCCGTTCCCGCCCGACTTCTGCAAGCCACAACTTAAACGGCTCTGCTTTTGGGGACGGGATAGACTGAATGATACGCAAAAGTTGTTCAGTGTTTGCAACATCGGTCAAATATCGTTTCCCGTCTTTGTGGGATTTCAATTTCAGTTGGTTACAAGATGTAACCGACTGATTTCCCTCGTCCTTTAACCGCTTTTTTAAGACTTTCCAATAGTTATTTGGATTTGGGCTGTCGGTCAAAACCGCGACAACATCAACAATGGAAAAATACCATTCTTCCGCTTCCTCGTCCCAGGCCGTCCTGATTTGCTTGTTTTCAAAAAGCTGCAATTTATCGTTATCCATTTGCGATACTCCTTTCCGAGCAATTCTATTTTAACATAGGGGGTTTGCTTTTTCCACCATGTATTACCGCGGCTTTTGGTTTTGATCTCACGATTTTAAGCTTTCACAACTATGCTGAAAAAATGAATGGCGCAAGATGAATTTTGCAACATTTTTCTTCTCTTTTCTGCAATCTGGCCGGTCTTCAAGTTGACGGTCATCTCGTAGCCATCATCAAGTCAAAATCGCGTTGACGACAAAGCGCCGGCAGGCAGCTCGCCTCGGTAAAGTAACACCTGCTTCAACTTGCTGATGGCCTTATTAGCGCGAGATAGGAGAATTTTTTTGCAAAATTCATCTTGGCGCGTGCTGAATTTGAAAAAAGTTGAGATTGGAAGCACATTACGCATTAAATATATAATAAGTCCGCCGCAATTGAAAAACCCAGGCAATTCCATAAGAGAAGTTGCCTGGGTTTTGTCTACACTCTTCAGAAGATGCCTGCATCCTACATCTGACTTTTCAGATTGCGGGCCAGCTCGCTGACATCCTGACCGACGTTGAGCACTTCTTCTTTGACGCCGCTGATGTCGCTGAGCGTGCTTTGCACGTCCTTCTTGAGCTGCTGCTTGGCCTGCGGACGCATACATCCGTAGGCTACGGCACAGGCGGTTCCCAGCGCCGCCAGAGCCACCATCGTCGCCGTGGCTGTTTTATCCATAAAATCACTCCCTTTCAGTCTTAGTATCTGAAAAACGGGCAACTTTATGCTGTCACTATTAGCCAGAGCTATACATAACCCTGCTCGCGCATCGTTTTGACTACGCGCCGAAAACCGGCGATATTGGCGCCGCAGACGTAGTCTCCGGCCCGTTCGTAATCCTCGGCCGCGGCTTTTACCTGCAGCCAGATATCTTTCATAATTTCGCGCAGCTGGGCGTCAACATCTTCGAAAGTACGCACTATTCGCATGCTGTTCTGTGACATTTCCAGGGCCGATACGGCCACGCCGCCGGCATTGGAGGCTTTGCCCGGCATAAATAACACGCCGTTTTGCTGAAAATATTTGATGGCGTCCTCGGTGGTAGGCATGTTGGCGCCTTCGGCTACCGCAATGCAACCGCCGGCCACAAGCTTTTTGGCGTCCTCGAGCGCAAGCTCGTTTTGGATCGCGCACGGAAGCGCCACATCGCATTTAATCTCCCAGGATTTTTTCCCTTCATGATATTGTGCGGTCGGAACGGCTTTGACATATTCGCTGATACGCGCGCGTCTTACCTCTTTTATATCCTTGACAACCTCCAGCTTGATGCCGTCCGGGTCGTAAATAAAGCCGTCGGAATCGCTGACCGTTACGACCCTGGCGCCCATCTGGAAAGCCTTTTCGGCGGCATAGATGGCAACATTTCCCGAGCCTGAGACGGTAACGGTTGCCCCCGCAAGCGAGCGACCGTGTGCGTTGAGCATTTCCTCGGTCAGATAGACAAGACCGTAGCCGGTCGCTTCGGTACGGACGAAGGAACCGCCAAAGCGCATGCTTTTGCCGGTGATCGTGCCCTCGTACTGGTTCGTCAGACGTTTGTACTGACCGAAGAGATAGCCGATCTCACGGCCGCCGACGCCGATATCGCCGGCCGGCACATCCTCGTTTGGGCCGATATATTTGAAAAGCTCGCTCATAAAGCTCTGGCAAAAGGCCATCACCTCGCGGTCAGACTTGCCTTTGGGATCAAAGTTGGCGCCGCCCTTGCCGCCGCCGATAGACTGCCCCGTCAAGGCATTCTTGAAGGTCTGTTCAAATGCCAGAAAATTAAGAATGCTTCGATTGACAGAAGGATGAAAGCGCAGACCTCCCTTGTAGGGGCCGAGAGCGCTGTTGAACTGTATTCTGTAGCCCCTGTTAATGTGCAGATCGCCCTTGTCATCGACCCATGGCACGCGGAAGGAAATGCTTCTTTCCGGCTCCACGATTCTCTCCAGGAGCCTGATTTTTCTGTATTCGGCCTCATGAGCCTTAAGCACAGGCTCTATGGCCTGCAGAACCTCTTTTACTGCCAGGTGAAACTCGGGCTCACCGGGATTGTTTCTTTTTACTCTCTCCAAAACTTCTTCTACATATGTCATATTCTGCCCTCCTTCTGTTTTGTCAGCTGTCATTTTAAAAACAAATAATAAAGGAAACGAAAGGCAAAGTCAAGGCTTTGGAAAGAAATATATTGTATACTGACAACAAAAAGCTTGTATATTTTTTGTCACTCTAGACAATGAAGCCGCCGCCCAGCACCCTGTCTCCCTCATAGATGACCAGGGACTGGCCGGGAGCCGGCGCTCTCTGTGCTTCGTCGAAGCTGACATATGCAAGCTCGCCGTCAAAATGCAACGTCCCTGCGGCCGGCTGCGCGAGATACCTGATCTTGGCCGTTACTCTCCTGCCCTCCAGTGCCTGCGGCTTGGAGCAGGTAAAACAGTAATCTTTACATAACACTTTTTTCGTAAACAAATCTTCGTTTTGGCCTAAAACCACTTCGTTTTTCTCGCTGTTGAGGGCGGTAACGTAAACCGGCGCGCCCAGAGCAATGCCCAGCCCCTTGCGCTGACCGACCGTATAATTTATGAGTCCCTCATGTCTGCCCAGCACATCGCCATTTTTGTCAACAAAGCTACCTGCCGGCGACGCATAGCCCCTTGCTCTGATAAAGCCGGCATGATCCTGCCCCTCTGCCAGAAAGCAGATCTCCTGGCTGTCCTTTTTTTCGGCGTTTGGCAGGCCTTTTTGCCCTACCAGCAGGCGGATATCATCCTTGCTCTTAAAATCGCCCAGAGGCAGCAAAAGACGGCTGAGAACGTCCTGCCCGAGCCTGTACAGCATGTAGGACTGATCTTTTTTCAGGTTGGCAGCGCGGGTGATATAGTACAGGCCGCTTTTTTCGTCTCTGGTCAGCCGGCTGTAGTGGCCGGTGGCGATATAATAGGCGCCGGTACGTTCAGCCGTTTCAAGCAATTTGGCAAATTTGACCAGCGGATTGCAGATCACGCACGGATTCGGCGTACGCCCGCTGCAATAGGCGCGGCAGAAATCGTCAATTATTTTCGCGGAAAACTCCGGCGAAACGTCCTCGCATATCAGCTCGATGCCAAGCTGCCCTGCCAAAGCCTCGGCTTCTCTTCTTCCCTCTGTATTGTTCCCTGTAACGTCAAAATAATAGCCGCTGACAGAATATCCTTTTTCCTGCAATAACAAAGCAGCGGCGGTGCTGTCCACTCCGCCGCTTAAGCCAAGCAATACTCTGTTTTTATTCAGCTTCTTCTCCATGCTCGTCATCCTCGTCGGCATTCGGGTCGTAGCCCTCAAGCGCCTCATAGTGCTTGCCGTGCTTCTGGGCGTAATCATAGATGGCGTTCTTGATCGCCTTGTCGGCCAGCACGGAGCAGTGAATCTTCACCGGCGGCAGACCGCCGAGCTCATCGATAATCTGCTTGTTGGTCAGCGCCAGCGCTTCTTCGACCTTCTTGCCGATGATCATCGTCGTCGCCATGCTAGAGGAGGCGATCGCACTGCCGCAGCCAAAGGTCTTGAACTTTGCGTCGGTAATGACGTCATTATCGTCGACCTTTATCTGGATCTGCATCATATCGCCGCAGACAGGGCTGCCGTAAACGCCGGTGCCGTCCGGATTTTCCAGCTCGCCGACGTTCTTGGGGTTAAGGAAGTTGTCCATTACAATATCGTTATATAATGCCATAAAATTTACCAACCTTTCGCTGAATTAACTGAAGATATTTCTCTGAGCCTCTGTACGACCATTTTAAGGCTGTCTGCCACATAGTCGATGTCTTCCATGGTCGTCATGTCTCCGACCGTGAATCTGACGGTGCCGTGAATCATCTCGACCGGAACGCCCAGAGCTGAAAGCACGTGGGAAGGCTCCAGCGAGGCCGACGAACAGGCTGATCCTGTGGAAACGCAGATGCCCAGCTGATTGAGCAGAAGCAGGATCGCCTCGCCTTCTATATATTCAAAGGTCACGTTGAGATTGCCGGGATGTCTGTGCTCCATCGTCCCGTTGACAAACGTGTCGGGAATTTCCGCCAGGATGCGTTCGCGCAGATGATCGCGCAGTTTTTTGCTGTGTTCGATGTGCTTGTCAAGATCGCGCAAGGCGATCTCGGCCGCCTTGCCGAAGCCGACGATACCGGGTACGTTTTCCGTGCCGGCGCGGCGGCGGTTCTCCTGCGCTCCGCCGTGCATATAATTGTTGATCTGCACGCCCTTTCTGATGTAGAGCGCCCCTACTCCCTTCGGTCCGTATATCTTGTGGGCGGAAACAGAAAGCATGTCCACACCCAGCTCCTTAACGTCGATCGGCACGTTGCCCAGCGCCTGCACCGCATCGGTGTGGAAAAGGATCTGATGCTTTCTGGCAATAGCTGCCGCCTCCTTGATCGGCTCAATGGTGCCGATCTCGTTGTTGACCAGCATGATGCTGATGAGGATGGTCTTGTCGGTTATGGCCTCCTCGAGCTGTTTAAGGTCGATCAGGCCGTCCTTGTCGATGTCGAGGTAAGTCACCGCAAAGCCGTCCTTTTCGAGGGCGGCGCAGGAATGCAGCATGGCGTGATGCTCGACCCTGGTGGTGATGATGTGATTGCCTTTGGCCCTCAGCTTCTCAGCCGTGCCGAAAACAGCCCAGTTATCGGCTTCCGTGCCGCAGCCGGTAAAATATATTTCAGACGGTTTGGCGTTGATAAGCGCGGCAACCTGCTCTCTGGCCCGGTTTATGGCTTCCTTGCTCTCAAGCCCGATATCATAGAGGCTCGACGGATTGCCGTATTTTTCAGTAAAATACGGCAGCATCTCCTGCAAAACTTCATCCTTGACAGGAGTAGTTGCCGAATAGTCCAAGTATACGTTTCTCATCTCGTGCCGTTCTCCTTTTTCTGATTATCCAATTTATTATACCAAAAATCAGAAAAATTTAAACAGCTTCTCAGAAAAATTGCGCCAGCTTAAACGTGCCGTTTTCTCTGACGCAGATGACGTCGTATTCGCACAGAAAGCTCTCACCGCCGGTCACCGTCTCCACGTCCCAGCGCATGCGCACGTCTGCTCTGATCAGATCCTCCGTCGCCTCCGTAACGACCACGCTGATCAGCTCAGCCTCGTTGATTCTATCTATATCGGTCTGAAAATATAGCTCAATATTCTCAAGATCAAGCTCTTTTTGGTCTCCGGTCTCAAGCTCGCTGATAATCTCTTTAGCCTCGTCTTTGAGCATACCGCCGTCGTAAAAGCTGCTGAGAGTTTCCGTCCTCGTTTCGACCAGCTCTCTGACAATACGCTCGTCGCTGTCCCCGGCGGCAAAGACCGTCGCCAGCAGGATCAGAGCTGCGGCGAGCAAAACGGCAAAATATTTTTTCTTCATCAAATCCACCCCCGAGATCATGATAAAGAAAAAGAGCCGCAAAACCTGTCGGAATTTTGGCTCCTGAAAAAAACTTAATTATCTTTTTTCCCTTTTTCATCGACTATTTCTATGTTCTCAAGCTCAGCCCTGAGATTGCCGGTGATGGCGGCTATGTATTCTCTGTAGAGCTCCTTCTGTTCGGCCAGCTCCTGCCGCGTCAGTCCGGCAGTTTTTTTCTTGTGCGCCAGCTCGTTGATCCTTGCTATCTTTTCCGGGGTGATCATTTTATCCTACTTTCCTTTCCAGCCTGAGCCTGTCGGCGATGATGGCGATAAATTCAGAATTGGTCGGCTTGCCCTTATCGGTCTTGATCGTATAACCAAAAAGCTCCTCCAGCGTTTCCAGCCGGCCGCGGTTCCAGGCTATTTCAATAGCGTGTCTGATCGCACGTTCCACACGGCTTGGCGTGGTGTTGTTCATCGCCGCCACGGTCGGATACAGCTCCTTGGTCACTGCGCTGAGAAGGTCCATATTGCCAACCGCCAGCTTGATCGAATCGCGCAGATATTTATAGCCCTTGATGTGTGCCGGTACGCCGATCTCGTGGATCAGATTGGTGATATCGATCTCAAGATCATTGTTGATGGCGGAATCTCTCATGACCAGCGATCTGCGCATGCGGGCATTCGGGCTGTATCTTTCCTCGGAAAGCTTGGAAGGCCCTTCGCTGATCTGGTTGATCCTTTTCATCAAAAGGCTCAGATTGACCGGCTTGACCAGATAATACTGCGCGCCCAAAAGCATCGCCTTCTGGATGATCGAATCCTGCCCCACCGCAGAAGTCATGATCACGCGCGGATAGAGCGGCATATCGGCGGCGTTAAGAGCCTCCAGCACACCGAAGCCGTCCAGGTGCGGCATGATAAGGTCCAGGATGAGCACATCCGGCACCTTGCCGTTATCCTGTATATAACTCATCGCCTTGATACCATCGCTGGCGACAAACATTATTTCCATGTTCTCCTGTTTTTTGATATACTCCGACACCACTTCGCAAAAATCCTGGTTGTCGTCTACCAGGCCAATTTTGATCTTCTTCATCGTTCTCCTCCCGCTTCGCTTAATCTGACTGTATTTGATAGATATGGTGATTTATCTACAAGGAAATTGTAATATATTGCTGATTCGTGTGGGAACTTTTTTCGCTACAAATTGTTACGAATTTCGTGCTTAATCAAGATATAGTTGCTTATTGTGCTATTTCACGACCTTTTTCTACCATCCATTCGGCAAAAATTCCGTAGCCTCTGGTAGGGTCATTGACGAAAACGTGGGTCACGGCGCCGACAAGCTTATCGTTTTGGATAATAGGGCTGCCGCTCATGCCCTGAACAATGCCGCCGCAGTAGGAAAACAGCCTTTCATCGGTCACCTTGAGCGTAAGACCCTTGCTGCCGGCTTCCTTCTGGCGGTTTACGTCGGTAATTTCGACGGAAAATTCCTCCACGTTTCTGCCGTCTATGGTCGTCAAAATACTGGCCGGGCCTTCCCTGACCTGGCTCTGATAAGCCATCACCATCGGCTCGCCCAGATCAAGAGAAGCAATGTCGAGCGCAGTTGAATATACGCCGAATTCTGAATTTTCTGCCACCTGGCCTACCGGCGAATCCTCGTCGTAAAAAATTCCTCTGATTTCGCCGGGCTTGCCGGCCTCGCCCTCTCTGATCGAGCTGACCGCAGTCGTCAGCAGCTGTCCGCTTCCGACAGACAAAAGCGCTCCGGTCTTGCTTTCATATATTCCATGACCGAGGGCAGCCAGGACATTGGTTTCAGGATCGTAAAACGAAAGCGTACCGATGCCGGCAATTTTCTCCTTGACCCAGATGCCCATCTTATATGCGCCGCTTTGGTACTCCCTGACGGGCGTAACGGTAAAATCAAGCTGCTGCCCTTTGCGGGAAACGCTGATTAAGATGGATCCGCGGGCTGCGTCTATCATGCTGATGACTTCATCGGCATAGTACACCTCCTGCCCGTCGATGGCCACGATCATATCGCCGATCTGGATGCCGGCCTCGTAGCCGGGGCTTGAGGTCCCGGTGGCCGTTTCGATTTCTTCCAGGCCGACGACCAGCACGCCGCGCACGTCCATCCTGATGCCGACAGACTGGCCTCCGGGGATAAGCGTCTTTTCGCTTACAATTTGCACAGCTTCTTCAGAGCTGTGCTGCTCTGCAAACAGACTGCCGGCCGCGATCACACACAGACAGCAGCAGAAAAGCAGCAAAGCCTTGCGGACATTTTTTCTCATCTAAGCCCCCTAGCTTGCAAAGTCCTGAAGGATGGCCGACAGCTCTTCCTGCGTCTTTGCGCGCAGCCCCGTGTCAAATTGCTTTTGATCGGCGGGTGTGAGCAGCTCGTAGACGATATCCGTTTTTTCCAGCTCGATCTCCTCGCCTTCCGGCGTGCAGAAAAACACAGAAACGCCGTCGCCGTTTCTCTTCACTAGATAATATGCTTCCTGCCCGTTGTCTGATGCCTGCACATTTTCGTCGTCTTCATTTTCGTCGTCATTTATGCCTTCGTTTGCATCGTTCTCATCGCTCGCCTCGCTCTCAAGACCTTCATCTCTGTAGACGATATTCTTATCCTCGCCTTCTTTGGCAGAAAGATCCTGACTTCCGGCAGGCTCTGCTGCGTCCTTTGGCCACAGGAAAGCGGCCAAAAGCACACAGAGGGCGATAATCAGCGCCGCATAAACAAAGACTCTGTAATTTTTCTTTTGTCTGGTAAACATCAACCTCACCTCGTGGCTATTGTTTACCAGCCAGGGAAAAATTATACATTAAACGCGCCTTTTTGGCAAGCAGCCCACAGTTGCGAATTTAATATACCCTGATATGATCCCTGAGCTTGTCGAACGTCTTCTCGCCGATGCCGCTGACGTTTTTCAAATCCTCTGCTGCAGCGAAGCGGCCGTTTTCCTCTCTGTACTGTATTATCTTTTCCGCGGTCACCGGGCCGACGCCGGGAATCTCCTGCAGGAGCTCGGAGTCGGCGCTGTTGATGTTGATCCGTCCGTCTTTTTCCTCGCCCGCGCCGGCACTTGCGGCGCTATCGCCGGTGCGCTCGTAAATAACTATTTTCTGCCCGTCGATCAGCGGCTCCGCTCTGTTGATGCCCTCGATATCGGCGTCCTCCGTCAGACCGCCTGCCTCCTCGATCAGCTGAAAGACTCTCGTCCCTTCCGAAACCTCGTAAACGCCCGGCTCTTTCACGCAGCCGCTGATGTCCACATAGATCCTGGCTGCCTGCTCCACTGTCTCCTGGCCGCCGGATGCAGTCTGCGTCTGTTCTCCTCCCTCTCCTGCCGGCTGCGCCTCCTTGCTGGCAGGCTCTTCGTGCAGGCTAAAGAACCAGAAGAACAAAACAGCAGCCACCACCGTCAGGGGCAGGGCTGCTTTTTTTATCTGTTCTCTGTGCAGGTAGACAAACTCCTTGGCCTGGTCGCAGGCCTTGATATTTTTTAGCTTCCTGATCGTATTCAATTATCCAGCCCCCTTTTTACATTATTTTACATTGAACGGAGGCTGCCGTCAAGCTAAAATTGTAAATTATTTACAAAATTTATCTGCTCGCGAACAACGTCTATCTTATAGCGCGGTATATCGAGGCCGGCGCTGACCAGAAATGAGCTGATCACAAGCTCCGGGCTGAGATTTGCAGTGCTGCCCGCATCAAGCGTCATCGTTAAAGCCGCGCTCTTTCCGTCAGCTCTGCCGCTCAGGCTTCTGAGCTTGGGGCGGATGTCCTCGGCGACCAGCTTTTTGTCTTTTTTTCTGCGTTTTTGCACCATGATCTCTTTCTGAGAAAGATAGGCAGCCAGCTTTTTGTCGAGCTCCTCCTGCGAACAGGAATACGGCAGCAGCACCGTGTAATCAGCGCTGTCCGTCGCCGCCGCCAGCGACCTGATGTGAAAATCTGCCGGGACAAAGGCCTGTACGCTTATAATTCTGATCCCCTCCGGCATTTCGCCGTCAAGTGCCCGCAGGATCTGCTCCGCTTCGTGTTCAGAGGCGGTCTCGAATTCGAGCAGCTCGTTTGCACCGGCATAGCCCAGCGAAAGCGGCTGGGCAAAGCCCATGCGCGGATGAGGATTGAAGCCCTGCGAATAGCGCAGCGCGATGCCGCTTTTGCGGAACGCTCTTTTAAAGAAGCGCAGCATGTCAAGATGCGACGTATATCTGGCGTAGCCGCTCTTGGAAAATTTCAATACGAAGCTAGTGGCCATAGATACCCTCCTGCTCACATGCGACAAATTTGTTGATTCCGCAGCCGCGGCAGCCGTGACGGCAATCAGCCGTCGTTTCCGCTGCGTAAGCCTTTTTTCTCTCCCGCAGCAGGAATTCCCTGCTCACGCCGCAGTCGATATGCGTCCACGGCAGGAGCTCGTCTTGTCCGCGCTCGCGAAAAGCGTAAAACTCGGGATCAATGCCGCTTTCGGCAAAAGCCTGCTCCCACAGCTCGCGGCGGAAATGCTCAGACCAGCCGTCGAGGTGACAGCCCAGCCTGCGCGCCGCTAAAAGCGCCTTCGCGCATCTCCTGTCGCCTCTGGCAAAGACAGCCTCGCAGACGCTGGTAAAGCTGTCGTGATAGTTGAGCGTCACTCCTCTTATTTTCATGCTCTGCTCCAGGTAGCGGTGCTTGGCGGCAAACTCCTCCGGCGTGTTCTGCCGCTCCCACTGGAACGGAGTGTGCGCCTTGGGCACGAAATTCGAGACGCTGACCGTGAGGCGAAAGCGGCCGCCGCCCGGCCCGTTTATTTCGTGATTGATGTCCATGATGCGGCGGGCAATGCCAGCGATGCCCTCAAGATCCTCATAAGTCTCAGTCGGCAGACCGATCATAAAGTACAGCTTTATATGCCGCCAGCCCAGCCTGATGGCCTCGGCCACCGAGGTATAGATATCCTCCTCTGTTACGCCCTTGTTGATCACATCGCGCAGCCTCTGGCTGCCGGCCTCCGGCGCATAGGTGAGGCCGGATTTCTTGTATTCCTGGATGCGGCTTAAAACCTCAAAGGCGAACTTGTCGATCCTCAGCGACGGCAGAGAGAGGGAAACATTGTGCTCCTTGCAGTAATCCATCAGCTCAAGCGTCAGCTCGCGAAAAGCGGAATGATCGCTGGTGGAAAGCGACAGGAGCGAAAGCTCGTCGTTGCCGGTAGCCTCAAGCTGTCCCTTGGCAAGCGCAAGTATTTTATCCTTGCTGCGTTCGCGCACCGGCCTGTATATCATTCCGGCCTGGCAGAAGCGGCAGCCGCGGGTGCAGCCACGGAAGGTTTCCGTCACCGATCTGTCGTGCACCGCTTCGATAGTCGGAATCACCGGCTTGAGCGGAAAGCTTGCATTTTCAAGGTCGGAGATGATATTCTTCAGCACCTTATCCGGGGCCCCGGCATAAAGTTTACATAACTCTTTTATGGTTCCATCACTGTTATATACCGGCTCATAGAATGAAGGTACGTATACTCCCGGCAGCAGGCAGGCTTTTTCCAGAAAATCGCGCTTGGAAAGCCCCTGCTCGCGGCATTCGCCAAGCAGCCGGAGCACCTGCGGCAGCAGCTCTTCTCCGTCGCCCAGCAGGAACAGATCGATAAAATCCGCCAGCGGCTCTGGATTAAAAGCGCACGGACCACCAGCCGCTACTACCGGCCACTCCTCCCCGCGCTCTTTTGCATACAGAGGAAGCCCAGCCAGCTCCAGCATCTCCAGAATCGTCGTATAAGACATTTCGTACTGCAGGGTAAAGCCCAGCATGTCCATCTCCGCAAGCGGCGTCTTGGTCTCCAGCGTAAAGAGCGGCAGTCCTTCGCGGCGCATGAGCGCCGCCATATCAGGAGCAGGCGCAAACACTCGCTCGCAGTACAGTCCCTCTGTCTTGTTCACTGCATCGTAGAGGATCTGCAGACCGAGATATGACATGCCTATCTCATAGAGATCAGGGAAAGCAAAAGCCAGCCGCGCCCTCACCGAATGCGGAGCCTTGCGCACCGCATTGACCTCGCCGCCGATATAGCGGCCCGGCTTTTCTACCTGCTTGAGCAGCTCGCCGAGCCTGCCCTCTATGTCAAGCAGAGAGTCGATGCTCCTGCCGATGACGCTCTCGATCTGGGCAATGAAGCTTTTGGTGCGCGCCTTTCCCTCCATGATGTGAGCTTTGATCTCTTCACTGACAGGCGCTTTGTTCATGATGTACTCCATGCGCGCCTCAAGACCGACGTAGCGGTCTTCCCTCACCAGGCGGTCAGCCAGGCAGACCAGATCGCATTCGTCGATCTGATCTTTCTCGTGAAAACGCGGATAGGTCATATGTACCCTGACGATAGCCGCTTCCTCGCAGTAGCCCAGCCCCTCCAGAATCTCCGCCCCTTTAAGAGCGTGCTCCTCCTCAACCCGGGCCACATCATGCGCCAGCGCACTGCCCCTTATAAGGCTCAAATCGAGGCTGTAACCGTTTTTATTGAGCTCCCTGCCCAAAGTTACCGCCACGGAGGCAACTGCGCGGCAATGCGCGATCACGTGCTTTGGCGTCTTCCACTTAAGATACAGCTTTTCTATTTCTTCTTTTGTAATCCTCTTGTTCAAAATATCACCCTGTATATCATAACACATTATCGGACAGTTGGTAATAGAATTCCTGCCCCTCTTTTTTTTCGTAAGTGCCGATGATCTCTCCCTTGGTCACGCGCTCGCCGGTGATGGCGCTGATGCTGGCCAGGTTGCCGTACGAGGAGACCTCCTCTTCGTGCTGCACCCTGATCATCAGGCCATGCTCGCTGTCGATACCGGCATAGACGACCGTTCCGCCGGCCACCGCATGCACTGCCTGTGTACCGCCCGTATCCTTTTCGTCGATCGGCGCACCGAACCGGCCAAGCTCGTTGGCCCTCGTCACGGCCCCAGCCAGCGCGGCCGGTGCACTTCTGACGCTGTCCAAAAGCTCGCTGCCGCCTGATTTCAGCTCTGCCAGCGTATAATTTTTCCCCAGATAGCCGTCCAGCTTTTCTCTGGCGCTCTCATAGCTGTCTGCGCTGATCAGCTCCAGGCCTCTGAAGGCCGTAAATATAGCCAGACAGATCATCGTCTGCACGAGCAGCTTATCGGAAAGCTTCATGCTCATCCCACCCTTCTCTATCTATCTTTATGAGAAAGGTTTAGCTTTAAGCACAGCTTATCGAAGCCGCGGCGGCAAATATTATATGAGCCGTCGACGGCCAGATCATAGATCCTCACCACAGGCCTGGCGGAAAAGACGAGCACGCAAAGCGAGGCCAGCGCATATATCAGCAGATAATACAATAGAGGCTCGGCCGGCATTGGAAACAGCCCCATGGTGATATCGGTCTTTTTCAGGATCTGCCTGATGATCAGATGAAATATGTACACCGGCATCGTGTTGCGGCCCACGTAAGCCAGATAGTTGTCCTTATTAGGCAGAATGTTGAGCATCAGGATGATCCAGGCCGCGCCCAGCACCAGAAGCAGCCCTCTGAAGGCAATATCCAGATACCACGGCACGTCAAGATACGAGCCCGGATTGCGCAGAAGATACCATTCCTGGCTGACCTGCGGCACCAGATATGCCAGCACAAAGGACACCGAGATCAGCAGGCAGAACAGCAGCAGGCTCTGATAACTTTTCAGGCATTTGAGCTTTCTGATGTGCTCCGGCGTGCAAAAATATCCGATCATAAAAAACGGTAGATACGAAACGATCCTCCCCAGCGCCAGAAATTCCGTCAGGAAAGGCAGACAGCCGGCGATCAGATAGGCGCCCGTGCAGAGCAAAAGCACATGCGGAAGGCGGGCCAGCTCGCGCAGAAAGAATTTGTACACGAACAGAGCCAGCAAAAACCACATGGCAAACGGAGGCGTGTCCAGATAAAAGGTCGCATGGCCGTAAATCACGTATCTGACCGCATAGAAAAACGGGATGCTTAAAAGATATGGCCACAGAGCCGTTTTAAACGCGCTCTGACGGCTTTTATCCACATTCTTGGAAAAGTAGCCCGAGAGGAACATAAAGCCCTGCATGACGAAAACATTGATCGTAATGTAGACCACGCCTCCCCAGGAATCCTGGCTGAATTGCCCCCCCATGCGCGTAAAATGTGATATCGGTATCGCCCACATGCAGAGGCCGCGGAAAATATCAAATGAATAATCTCTTTGCTTTGCCACTTTTATTCGTCCCAATACTCCATATCATAATCGTTGATCCTGATGATGTCGCCTTCTTCCAGTCCGAGCTCCTTAAGCCTGTCGATCGCGCCGCTTCTTTCGATATATTTATAGAGATACCTCAGCGAGCCCATATCGTTGAAATTGGTGGAGCGAAAGATCTTGTCAAGCTGCCGTCCGGAAAGCACATAGACGTCCTCTTCTTCATCGTAGCGTGCTTCGATATGGCGATAGGCGGGATCGTTTTCTTCGGCGGCAAAATCAAAGTATTCGCTTTCATCATCTGGTTCTGTGGCGGCTTCAGCCTCAACAAGACGCAGCTTTTCAAAGGCGGCCGCAAGCAGCTCCTTCACACCAAGCCCCAGAGGCGCAGAAATTGGAAATACCCGGTAGCCCTGCTCCTCCACATGCCGGCGGAAAGCCTGGTATTCTTCGGAATCCTCCTCGCACATATCGATCTTGTTGGCTGCCACCAGCTGCGGCTTTTTCATGATCTTCGGGCTGTAGGCGGCCAGCTCGCGGTTGATCTTGTCAAAGTCCTCGCGCGGGTCGCGTCCCTCGCTGCCGGAAACATCCACCACATGGATCAGCACCTTGGTTCTCTCAATATGCTTGAGAAAGCGAAAGCCCAAACCCTGGCCCTGGCTGGCGCCTTCGATCAGGCCGGCTATATCGGCCATCACAAAGCTGGAATCGTAAAGATGCACGACGCCCAGGTTTGGATCAATAGTCGTGAAGTGATAGTCGGCGATCTTCGGCTGCGCGCTGGTAGCCGCCGCCAGCAGCGACGACTTGCCGGCGTTGGGAAAGCCGACCAGTCCCACGTCGGCGATCAGCTTCATTTCCAGAATCACCCGCCGCTCCCTGGCCTCGCCGCCGGCCTCGGCAAAGTTGGGCGCCTGCCGCACCGAATTCTTGAAGTTGACGTTGCCGCGGCCGCCTTTGCCTCCTCTTGCGGCAATAAAGCGCTCGCCGTCCTCGGTCAGATCTTTCATCACTCGGCCAGTTTCTTCGTCGATGATGACTGTCCCCAGCGGAACCTTGATGAGCAGATCCTCTCCCGACTTGCCGAAACGCTTTCTTTTCATGCCGTTCTGGCCGCTTTCGGCCTCATATTTTCTTTTATAGCGAAAATCCATCAGTGTGCGGAGGTTTCTGTCGGCCACAAAAACGACGTCGCCGCCCTTGCCGCCGTCGCCGCCGTCCGGGCCGCCTTCCGGCACATAAGGCTCGCGCCTGAAGGTCACGGCTCCGTCGCCGCCCTTGCCCGACCTGATGGTGATCTTTGCTCTGTCTACAAACATCTCTTTATTCTCCTCCCTCAAAGCGGGACATCAGCGCCTGTCATGCGCCTATAAAAAGACCCTGCAGCGCAATTGTCTTACAGGGTCTTCAAGTTCTGATTAAGCTTCTTTCGAATAAACGCTTACCTGCTTCTTGGTCTTGCCTTTTCTCTCAAACTTAACAGCTCCGTCTATCTTTGCAAACAGCGTGTCGTCGCCGCCGATACCTACATTGTTACCAGGATGGAACTTGGTTCCTCTCTGTCTGACCAGAATGCTGCCGGCGCTGACATACTGACCGTCTCCTGCTTTGAGTCCCAGACGTTTGGACTCGGAGTCACGACCGTTCTTGGAGCTACCTACACCTTTTTTACTTGCCATCTCGACACCTCCTAACTTGTATTGTCAGATTACTTGAGCGCAGCCTCGATCGCTTCGATGATCACGGCCTTGGTAGCCTTCTCGTCGATGGCGATGTTGTTCTCTTTGGCAAAAGCAATCAACTCGTCCTTTTTCATGGAAGCGGAAACCTTCTTCGCGGCCGGCTTGGCCTTGGTCTCCTTAACCTCTTCCTTTACCTCTTTTACTTGTTCTGCTTCCTTTGCAGCGGCCTTCTCAGCCTTAGGCTCGGCCTTTTCGGTCTTTTCAGCCTTCTTGGCTGCTCCACCGACAGACTCGATCTTCACCATTGTATATGGCTGTCTGTGGCCCTGCTTCTTTCTATAGTCCTTCTTGGCCTTGTACTTGAAGATGATTACCTTCTGACCCTTGCCGTTTTCAACTACGGTGCCGGTCACGGCTTCTGCCAGATAAGGCGTGCCGATCTTAACCTCTTTGCCGTCGCTGAGCAGCAGCACCTTGTCAAAGGTCACCTTGTCTCCGGCTTCAGCTGCCAGCTTCTCGACGGTGATCACATCGCCTTCCTGTACTCTGTACTGCTTGCCGCCTGTTTCGATTACTGCGTACATTATATTTTCTCCTCCTCTATCCAGTCTCGCCATGGCGGGCGGACGGCGCTCCGTCGCTTATTACCCGTTCTGCGCGGCTCAACGCATGTTATATTACCATCAAAACAGCCTCATGTCAAGCATTTTCCTTGAAATTTCCTTGATTTTTGGCTGCTTTTCGCTTTAATTCCGCTGATTCTTGGCCGTTATTCTTCCGCCCTGCTCACGAAAACACGACCGGCATAACTTCTTTGGTCAGAGGGGCAAATTTATAGCCCTGCTTCGCAAGCCCTTCGATGATTCCCGGCAGCGCCTCGGCCGTATTTCGGTGCCCCGGACCGTCGTGCATGAGGACGATCTTTTTCTGCATGCTGCTGTCTCCCGATAAAGCATATCTGGTGATGTCCGCCGCCGATACGCCGGCTCTGACCGCATCCTCGGCGGAGATATTCCAGTCATAATATACGTAGCCGCGTCTGATCATTTCCCCGCTGATCTGGCGGTAAAGGCTGGCGTTGAAATAATTGATCGATCCGCCCGGAAACCTGAAGATTTCAGGCTTGACCCCGGTCGTCTTTTCGATGTGCGACGATATCTTGTCAAAATCGTCCAGATAGCTGTCCACCGATTCGTACACCTTGGTATAATCGTGCGTATACGTGTGCGCCGCTATCGTGTGCCCCTCTCTGACTATGCGCTTATACAGCTCCGTCCCCTGCTCGGAGCCGTTATAGATCGTAAAAAATGTCGCCTTTACATTGTATTTTTTCAGAGTATCGAGCACCTGCGGCGTCACATAGTTGTCCGGCCCGTCGTCAAAGGTCAGATAACATGTCTTCTCCTGCGGCTCTTTGAAATTAAAGTCATTTTCTACATAGAGATTTTCATATTTGCGCTTGTAGTCAAAGGAAGCTTCTTTTTTAAAGCCCTTAAAAAAGCTGACCATATTTTTGTATTCATCCCCGTCTACATCGCCCGCTTCCATAGCCGCCACCAGCGAGCCTACCATGGCGTTTTCCTTATCTTCCTGCTCCCGCTGGCCCTGCAGGCGAAAAAAATGGTTGCCGGCATAGATGACGCCCATAACGATGACGATCAGGAGCAATGCGGCTACGACCTTTGCTGTGCTGAAAGCTTTTCTTCTTGTTCTCATGATTATCCCCCTTCTGCCTGATTATTTGGTATTTTCAGTGTACTATATGTAATAGTACACTGTCAACAATTTTATGTTGTTTTCGGTGTGATTTTTTTCTTTCCCGGAGGATTTCCCTCTTCTTTGTCAAAGTCAGTGTCCCAAGGGAGCAGAGGACAAAATTTTCTCCTCACATTGCCCTGGCTGACTTGTAAAAGGGATTAGCCCCCGCTGTCACTCCCGCCAGTCTAGCGAAAGCACGACGTTTAAGAGACAAAACCTTGCTGCAGCAAGCTCACAGGGGCCTGTTGTATTCTTAAGCGCCGAAATAAAGAACGCTAGAGGGAAAAAATTTGTCCTCTGGTCCCTTGCAAGCCTGATCTTAGGCGTTTAGAGGGAATTGCTTGAGCCTTTTGAATGAATCGTCGCCGACAACGCTTTAACTCCCCATGGCCACACGATAGAATGAAAGCGGTGCCCAGCGGCGCGATAGAGCTGGCGCGGTGCCCAGCGGTGACTTCGCGGCAAATCCGCGCATTTTCTCGCTTTTTTTAAATTCGCTCTGCTGCAAAGAGAATTTTCAGCGCCTAAAATCCCGCCAATTACTTTAAGCTGTATTTGAAAAGAGAATGAAGGGATAAAGAAGGCTTTTTTCAAGCTTTGCGTTCTCTTTTCAAAGCGGTTATATAGGGAAAGAAGGGAATTTAATAAGCGAAAAATGTTCCGATTCTCTTTGAGATGAAGAGCAATGCAAGTTGGCGAGAATTTTGCGGTTGAAAATTCTCTTGGCACAGCACTGATTCGCCAAAAGGCGAGAATTTCAGCGCCGCCAGGCCAAATCGCCAGGCTAAACCGCGCCAGGTTAAGCTGTCAGATCAAGCGGCCGCGCCATGGCAGAGCGCAAAAAAAGAACGCGGCGCCAAAGCGCGCCGCGAAAATTATGATAGGCGAATCTACTACCCCTCTGTCAGGCTCCTGACGAAGTCTTCGTCCGTAAACTCGACAGTGAGTCCGTCCGAATCGAAGGGCTGCAGCTCGTTTTCTTCGATATAAGCGTCTACCTTACTCTTTGTGACGGTAAAAACAGCCTGAAGCCTGTTGTACTGCCACATCAGGTCTTCGTCTATGCCCAGCTGCTCGCAGAGCGCGCGCATTTGCGCGTCTGCTTTTTCATCTGCAGCGAAGGCAGATCTTTGCCCGTCGTAGTAGGCCTGCGCCTCATCCTCGGTGGGCAGCAGCGCCGAGCTCTGTGCGTAAAGGAGATAGGCCATCTGGTCCTCAATCTCCGCGCTGGTCTGGGCCAGCAGCGTGTCAGTTTCTGCGTCCGGAGACTTGGCCTGATGCAGTCTGTAGCTGATCGTATAATATTCTCTGCCGACGTTTTCTCCGTTGATGGTAGCGATGAAGTCCTGTTCTTCCTGATCGGCGGCAGTTGCAAAGGCAATGGCCGCGGCATTTTTGTCGGTGACGCCGCCGCGGAAAAGTACGCCGACTGCAACCAGTATGAGAACGACTACCAAAATATACGAGAGATATGACATTCTTTTCATCTTAGCTTCTCCTGACTGTCTTTCCCGCCCTCTGCGCTGTAACTGCTCGATAACTGCTCGATCACTACTCGATCACTACTCCGTCCTCGTCGACGATCATGTCCATGATCTCGGAAAACTCTTCTTCGGAAACCTCGGACTCCTTCTGCGGAGCGGCTTCGTTCTTGAGCATGTCGAGCAGCCGGCCTTCGATCTCATCTACAACGTCAGGATGCTCCTTGAGATACGTCTTGATGTTCTCCCTGCCCTGACCGATGCGCTCGCCCTTGTAGCTGTACCAGGAGCCGGCCTTTTCGATCAGCTTGGCGTCAACGGCGCAGTCAAGCACGTCGCCTTCCTTGGAAATGCCTTCGCCGTACATGATATCGAACTCTGCCTGCTTGAACGGAGGCGCCACCTTGTTTTTCACAACCTTAACTCTTGTCCTGTTACCCAT
>CALWNX010000019.1 GCA_944382925.1 uncultured Clostridia bacterium
TCAGGCGGAAGGTAGTTCTGGTTGCCCTTTTCGCCGGAATGCACTTTGACAGCCACCTTGCCCGGCAGCTCTACGCCGAGCTTGTGGTAAATTTCTACGACCTTCTCCGGGGTCAGTTCACGGGTGAAGTAAACTTTGGCTTTCATTTTATTACCTCGCTTTCGGATTTTCGCTTTCGGATTCTCGCTTTTGGATCATTAGATCATGCTTTTGGCCCATTCGCCGGCGCCGCTTCCGTTGAGCAGGCGGCCTCGCGCGACTTTGGCCGCCGGACAGAGTTCTTTAATGCTCTTTTCGGCTCCGCTGATGCTGCTGCCGCCGGAGGTAGCGAACGGGATTACGGTTTTGCCGGAAAAATCATGGCTTTCGAGGAAAGTATCCACGATGCGCGGCTCCACGTACCACCATATAGGGAAACCGATGAAAACGGTCTCGTACTGCTTGATGTCGGCTGCCGGGCCAGCGATGGCCGGGCGGCAGGCCGGGTCGTTCATTTCGATGGTGCTGCGGCTTTTCTTGTCCGTCCAGTCCAGATCCGCGCTGCTGTATGGCTCCGCCGGCCTGATTTCGTAAAGGTCAGCGCCCGTCGCTTTGGCGATTTCCTCGGCGACGCGAGCCGTGACTCCGCTGGCCGAAAAATACGCGACCAATATTTTTTTACTCATTTTGCTCACTTCCTTTTGCATTCTTGAAAACTATCACCGATAACGATGCTGACATCGTGTCAGAATGTTTCTGAGATATATATATCACTGTTCTGACACCGTGTCAATAGGTGAAGGGGATATTGACAGAAAAAAATCATGCATCGAAAAAAAACCACAAATGCGCAAAAAATCCGATTGCAAAATTTTCGGCGGCAATATATAATGACTATAGAAAAATTCAATAGCGGAACGATCTTTTTCGGGAGAGACTTTTTTAAGCACCGAAGAGGCAAATGTGACGGACCTCGGCAGGTCCGCCAGCGTGAAACTTTCAGGTAAAAGGACCGAAGAAGGGACTGCATTCTGGATTTTGTATCTGACGAAAAACAGAGGAACGATGACTATGTACGTTTGTATTTAGCGTCGCTCCTCTTTTTGCTTTCGGCCGCAGGCAAACGATATGCCGGACTGGCCGGGCAAAAGCAAACGGGAGAGATGAGCGATGAGCGGCGACATCATGATAGTGACAAATAACCCACTTGCCCATGAACAGCTACAGGACAAATACAATGTGGTTTACTACGAGCTTCCCCTGAACGAGATACTCAAGGTGATGCGCGACATGATCCACGCAGGCTGCCACCTGCTGACGCATCCGCTTTCGGGCAGCGTCAAGCCGGGCGAAACGCCGTACAAGTCGGTTCTGATGCTAAAAGGACCGAAAACGCAGGGGAGCGCAGGGGAAAAAGGCGCGGGAGCAGACAGCGAATCGGTCAAGCTGATCGAGAGCGCGCTTTCTGCCTGTGAAAAATTTGCGGACAAGTCGGCCGGGTATGCGGAAAAAACGCTTAAAGATCTGCAGCTCATCGACCTGGACCTCATAAAGGGCGCAATCGCGTCGGCGTATATATAGATGATCATTTAGAAGGAGGAATATAAAGTGCGTTTAGAAATGGGACACATATACATCAAGGACATTCAGTTCGCAGATTCTTCAAAGATCGAGAACGGCGTCCTTTATGTATCTCGTGAAGAGGCGGCGGCCGTAGCCCTCGAAGATGAAAAAATCAAAAATGTAGTTTTTGATATCGCCAAACCGGGCGAGTCTGTGAGGATCACCCCGGTCAAGGATGTTATCGAGCCGCGCGTGAAGGTAAGCGGCAGGGGCGGAGTTTTTCCGGGCGTGCTGGCCAAGGTTGATACCGTAGGCAGCGGCACTACTTATGCCCTCAAAGGCATGGCCGTGGTAACCGCCGGTAAGATCGTCGGCTTCCAGGAGGGCATCATCGACATGTCCGGTCCGGGAGCGGATTACACTCCGTTCTCCAAGACTCTCAACCTGGTAATGGTTTGCGAGCCGCAGGAAGGCCTGGAACCGCACGAATACGAAGCGGCCGTAAGATTTGCCGGCTTCAGAGTAGCAGCTTATGTGGGAGAGCTGGCCAGAGAGCTGACTCCGGACGAAACCAAGGTGTATGAGACCTGCACGATCAAGGAAGGACTGGAGAAATATCCTGACCTGCCGCGAGTAGCTTATGTGCAGATGCTGCAGAGCCAGGGTCTCCTGCACGACACTTACGTGTACGGCGTAGACGCCAAGAAGATTCTGCCGACCATCCTCAGCCCGACTGAGACCATGGATGGAGCGATCGTTTCCGGCAACTGCGTTTCCGCCTGCGACAAGAACCCTACCTACGTGCACCAGAACAACCCGGTAGTTGAGGACCTGTTCGCGCAGCACGGCAAGACCCTGAACTTCGTATGCCAGATCATCACCAACGAAAACGTATACCTGGCCGACAAGATGAGATCTTCTGACTGGACAGCCAAGCTGTGCGCAATGCTGGATCTGGACGGAGCGATCGTATCGCAGGAAGGCTTCGGTAACCCGGATACCGACCTGATCATGAACTGCAAGAAGATCGAGGCCGAAGGCGTCAAGACCGTCATCATCACCGACGAATATGCCGGCCGTGACGGAAAATCGCAGTCGCTGGCAGACGCCGACGAGGCAGCAGACGCCGTTATCACCGGCGGAAACGCCAACGAGGTAGTGATCCTGCCGAAGATGGATAAGGTGATCGGCACACTGGATTATGTCAACAAGATCGCAGGCGCCAGCGAAGACACCCTGAGAGCCGACGGCTCCCTGGAAGTCGAGCTGCAGGTAATCACCGGCGCCACCAACGAGACGGGCTTCAACAAGCTCAGCGCAAGGTAGGAGGGATAAAATGGCAAAGATCAAAGTAGTTCACTATATAAACCAGTTCTTCGCCAACATCGGCGGAGAAGAGAAGGCTGATTACCCGCCTGAGCTGAGAAAAGGCGAGAAAGTCGGCCCGGGTATGGCTTTCGCAGCCGCTTTCGGCGACGAAGCTGAGATCGTAGGCACCATCGTCTGCGGAGACTCATATTTCAACGAGAACATGGATAAGGCCAAGCCTCAGATCCTGGAAATGGTTAAAGAGCTGGCTCCGGACGTATTCGTCGCCGGCCCTGCTTTCAACGCCGGACGTTACGGCGTAGCCTGCGCCACCCTGGCCGCCGCCGTACAGGAGCAGCTTGGCATTCCGGCCATCACCGGTATGTACGAAGAAAACCCTGGCGCCGACATGTTCAAGGACAAGGTCATCATCGTAGCGACCAAGAACAGCGCCGCCGGCATGAGAGACGCCGTGAAGAAGATGGCTCCGCTGGTGCTCAAGCTCGGCAAGGGTGAGAGAATCGGCGCTTCCATCGAAGAAGGCTATCTGCCTGGCGGTCCGCGCGTAAACTTCTTCGAGCAGAAGAGAGGCTCCGAGAGAGCGGTAGAAATGCTGCTCAAGAAGCTGGCAGGCGAGAGCTTCGTAACCGAATATCCGATGCCGGTATTCGACAGAGTGGAGCCAAATCCGGCCGTTAAGGACCTGGCTCACACCAAGGTAGCGCTGGTAACCTCCGGCGGTATCGTACCGAAGGGCAACCCGGATCATATCGAAAGCTCCAGCGCTTCGCACTACGGC
This sequence comes from uncultured Clostridia bacterium, assembly GCA_944382925.1. Taxonomy (GTDB): domain Bacteria; phylum Bacillota; class Clostridia; order Peptostreptococcales; family Anaerovoracaceae; genus Fimisoma. The sequence goes on from CALWNX010000019.1 coordinate 3,650, forward strand.
GAGTACGACATCACCGGCGTGATGGATCTTACCGAGGCGACCTATGAGACGGCTCACGGCGGCTACGACCCGGTTTACGCCAACCAGGATGCCGACAGAGTGCTGCCTGTAGACGTTATGCGCGACCTGGAGAAGGAAGGCGTGATCGGCAGCCTGTACAATAAATTCTTTACTACTACCGGTAACGGAACTGCCGTTGCATCGGCCAAGGCCTTTGCCAAGGAGATCGCCGGCAAGCTCAAGAACGACGGCGTGGGGGCGGTTATCCTCACCTCCACCTGAGGAACCTGTACACGTTGCGGTGCAACAATGGTAAAAGAAATCGAAAGAGCAGGCATTCCTGTCGTTCACATCTGTACGGTTACCCCTATCTCCATGACGGTAGGAGCCAACAGAATCGTTCCGGCTATCGCCATTCCTCATCCGCTGGGCAACCCGGCTCTCGATAAGGACGAGGAAAAGGCTCTGCGCAGAAGCATCATCGAAAAGGCCCTCGGCGCTCTCACTACTGAAGTAAGCGGCCAGACCATCTTTGAATAATTTCTGCTGATAAAGCGTGCGCTCCGGGCGCGGCCATATCCGGCCGCGCCCGGGGCCGTTTTTGCCCGGCGAGGCTTCCTGCCCGGCGGTGCTTTTCCCCGGCGGTGCTCCCTGCATTTACGTTTCTTTATCAAGGCGGAAAAACAGAATAATATTTTGGTATCAATGCGGCTGCACTTGTGGTACAATAATGGCAATGAGACAAATTGGAAGCTGCTCAAGACAAAAAAGGAGGGACGACAATGGTAAAAATTGCAATCAACGGCTTTGGCAGAATTGGCCGCCTGGCTTTCAGACAGATATTTGCGGACGCTTCCATGGAGGTGGCCGCCATCAACGATCTGACGGAACCGAAAATGCTGGCTCATCTGCTTAAGTATGACAGCGTTCAGGGCAGGTACGAGGGACACCAGGTAGAATGGGATGACTGCTCGATTACCGTGGATGGTAAAAAGATCCCGGTCTTTGCTGAAAAGGAACCGGCCAAGCTGCCGTGGAGGGATTTGCATATAGATATCGTTCTGGAATGTACCGGGTTTTTTGCTTCCAAGGCCAAATCGCAGGCCCATCTCGAGGCGGGAGCCAAGAAGGTGCTGATTTCCGCCCCGGCTGGAAACGACCTGCCGACGATCGTCTACGGCACCAACCACGAGACGCTCAAGGCGGAGGATAACATTGTCTCCGCCGCTTCCTGTACCACCAACTGCCTGGCGCCGATGGCCAAGGTGCTCAACCAGTACCGCGAGATCAGGACCGGCTTTATGACCACGATTCACGCCTATACCGGCGATCAGATGCTGCTTGACGGTCCGCACAGAAAGGGAGATCTCAGGAGAGCGAGGGCCGGGGCGATCAACATCGTGCCTAACAGCACCGGCGCGGCCAAGGCGATCGGTCTGGTGATACCGGAGCTCGACGGCAAGCTGATCGGCTCGGCGCAGAGAGTGCCGGTTCCGTCCGGCTCGATCACCATTCTCGACGCGACCCTCAAGGACGAGACGGAAACCGTCAGCGTCGAGGGCATCAACGCGGCCATGAAGGCAGCGGCAAACGAGTCCTTTGGCTACACGGAGGAAGAGCTGGTTTCCAGCGACATCATCGGCATGGAGTACGGCTCGCTGTTCGACGCCACGCAGACGTTGGCCGAAAGATGCGGCACCAAGATCTATGAGGTGCGCGTGGTGGCCTGGTACGATAACGAAAATAGCTATGTTTCGCAGATGGTGCGCACGCTGAGGTACATGCAGAGGTTTGTTTAGCAGATGAAAAGGCTTCTTAATTTAGAATACGCCGGCGTACACGGATTTTACTGGATGATATACGGCGT
>CALWNX010000020.1 GCA_944382925.1 uncultured Clostridia bacterium
GTCTTCACCGCCGAAATCGGCCATATCATCTATAACATTTACAATCATCGCTAAGGGGGACAAGCCAGCGGGCGGCAAGCTAGCGGGACAAGTTAAGAGGACAAGAATTTCTCCTCTTTCTCATCTAGATCACCGCCTCAAGGGAAGAGAGGACAAAAAATTATTCTCTAATGTCTTTTATTCCGGCGCTTAAGAAGAAAACGCGGCGGAAAGACCCCGCTCGACTCTCTGATCACCCATTTTTTCGACTGTTTTACAGGCCAGATCACCGGAAAATTCCCTTGTGCAAATCAGACACGGCAAGAAGAGGAGAAAATTTTGTCCTCTCTTCCCTTACTTGCCTGACCTGGCGCATTTTGAGGGGATCGTGCTGCCGGCATGCAAGCCTACGCTGAAAACAGACCTTCACTGAAAAAAGAGCCCGCACATCCACAAGCGCGGGCCCTCTCGCTTCTATTGAGCGTTCTTATTGTCGTCTTCGGCGCCGTCCTTGACATCGTCGGCCATGTCCTCGGCGCCGTCCTTGACATCGTCGGCCATATCTTCTACGCCGTCCTTAACATCCTCGCCGGCGTCCTTCAAATCATCCTCTGCCTTATCGCCGCAGCCGGAAACGGCAACGCACAGCATCAGCAGCAGCGACAGTGCCGCTGCCGCAAATTTCTTACTCATAAACAAATTTCTCCTTTCTCTGTTTATGAGTTATTATCTGTCAGCTGAGCATAATATATACATGAAAAAACTGCCGGCAGCTTATGAAAGATAGCTGTTCCGGCAGCTTATAAATCGTTATCATCCTCGCGTACGCCGGCAGCGGCGCGCGCCGGGGGCTTAGAAAATCGCCTGCTTACTCTTCGCTGGCCTCGGCAGCTTCTTCTGCGGCAGAAGCTTCTGCTTCGGCAGCCGTCTCTTCTGCTTCTACGGCTTCCTCGGCCTCTTCTGCAAATTCTTCAGCTTCTTCTGCGTCTTCCGCTTCTTCAGGCTCCTCATCGAGCGCCTGTTTAATGCTGAGGCTGATGCGCTTTCTCTCGGTGTCGATATCGAGGATCTTGGCCTTAACCGCCTGTCCCACCGTAAGCTCTTCAGCAATGTTGCCCACTCTCTTGTTGGCTACCTCAGAGATATGTACCAGTCCGTCGAGACCAGGCTCCAGCTCGACGAAGGCGCCGTATTCCTTCAGCTGAACGACCTTGCCGGCCACGATCTCGCCGACGGCGTACTTCTCGTTGATCACCGACCAAGGTTCAGGAGTAGTCTGCTTCAGACCGAGAGAGATCTTGCCCTTTTCGGCGTTCATGGAAAGGATCTTTACCTTGACCTTGTCGCCGATCTGCAGAACCTCCTTCGGGTGCTTGAGCTTGCCCCAGGAAATCTCGGAAATATGCAGCAGTCCGTCGATGCCGCCCAGATCTACGAAAGCGCCGTAGTCGGTAAATCTCATCACGGTTCCTTCTACGATATCGTCCACATGCAGGCTGTTCCAGATCTCCTCTACTCTCTTCTGCTTTTCCTCTACGAGGACCGCTTTATGCGAGAAGACTGCTCTGCCCCTCTTCAGGTCAACCCTGGTTACCTTGACGTCAAGGGTCTGCCCCATAAATTCATCAGCGTTTTCAACATATTTATCTGAAAGCTGTGAAAGTGGAATAAAGCCGGTGACTTCTTTGTAAGCTGCGATAACGCCTCCGTTTACCTGTCTTACGACCTTGACGCTGATCACAGTCTTGTTCTCACAGGCTTCGTTGATCTCATTCCAGTGCTCGTTGATCTCCAGCTTTTTCTTTGAGAGTAAAATCACACCATCTCCATCATCGGTTTTGATGACCTTGGCCTGCACCTCATCGCCGTCCTTGAACAGGTCTGTCAGCTTCTGGTCGCCCTCTAGTGTTACTTCTTCTCTTGGAATCACTCCGTCTTTTTTGCATCCCATGTTAACGATAACTTCCTTGTCAGTAACCTGGTGTACCTTTCCGTTAACAATTTCTCCGACTTTTGGGAGCCTCAAGGATTTCTCGATGTCATCCATCAGGTCCATCATGTTCATTTCTTTTTTGTCTGTGATGTGTTCACTCATTCTGGCAATAACCTCCTTAATTACGCATTCAGGTGTCGAAGCACCTGCTGCAACTCCTATTTTATTACATTTTAGGAGCTCGCGCAATGGTAAATCTTCGATTTTCTCAACAAAAAAGGTATTTTTGCATATTTTTTTTGAGATTTCAAACAATTTTTGCGTGTTCGAGCTGTCCCGGCCGCCAACGATGACCATCGCTTCACATTCTGCGGCCAGGCGCCGGCAGCCGTCCTGTCTGGTCGCGGTCGCGCTGCAAATCGTATTTTTCACTTCGAAGCGCTTGCCTGCCGCAGACAAGGCGGCGGTGACTTCATCGAGCAGCTCCTTCTTGATCGTCGTCTGACAGACGATAAAAAGATCGTCTGCGGTAACGGCAGCAGCTTCGGCGGCAGAATTGATAATCTGGGCCGGATGCAGGCACCAGCCGCTTATGCCCCGCACCTCAGGATGCTCGCAGTCACCGATGATCACCACGTTTTTCCCTGCGGCGGTCGCTTCTGCTACCAGGGCGTGGATCTTGCTGACGAAAGGGCAGGTGGCGTCTACCACATGCAGCCCTCTGGCCGCAGCTTCATCCCAGAAAGCTTTTCCTTCGCCGTGAGAGCGCACGATCAGTACGTCTTCTCTGTCCACCAGCGAAAGATCGCCGGCGATAGTTACTCCCCGCGCCGCCAGATCATCGGTCACCAGGCTGTTGTGAATCAGCGGTCCCCAGGTAAAGATCCTCCTCTGTCCGCCGTTTTCTCTGATCTGCTCCTCCGTTTTTTCGATGGCCTGCCGCACTCCGAAGCAGAAGCCCGAGCCAGCTGCTCTGATTATTTCCCTCATTTGATCTTTTCCAGCTCCTTGAGATATTTTTTAAAGGCTGCCTCCGAACCGTTGTCCGTCGGCTGATAGTATTTTACGCCGGCCTGATAAAGCTTGTCCGGCAGATACTGCTGCCTGACGTAGCCGCCGTAATCGTGCGGATATTTGTATTCCTTACCGTAGCCCAGCCTGGCTGCTCCCTGATAATGGCTGTCCCGAAGGTGGGCAGGAACATCTCCGCACTCCATCTCTTCAAGATCTGCCTGCGCTCTGAGCAATGCCAGGTGAGAAGCGTTGGACTTGGGCGAGGCTGCCATCAGCACCACCGCCTGGCTCAGATTGATGGCTGCCTCCGGCAGACCCACCATCTGCGCCGCCTCGACGCAGGCCGTAACGATGGAAATAGCCGAAGGATAGGCCATGCCTATATCCTCGCTGGCCATCACCAGCAGCCGGCGGCAGATCATGCCAAGATCGGCTCCGCCGTAGAGCAGCCGGGCCAGATAATGCACGGCGGCATCGGGATCGCTACCGCGCACCGATTTTTGCAGGGCGCTGAGCAGGTTATACTTGTCCTCATCTTTATCGTAAAAGCTGGTCTTGCGCTGCATGGCTTCTCTGACGAGTGCGCAGGTGACGCTGCGTCCGGGCTGGATATTTTCGGCGATGAAACCGGCCGTATCGAGCGCGATGCGGGCGTCGCCGCCGGCAAAGTCTGCCAAAAGCTCCACCGCCTCGCTTTCCCAGCTGATGTCAAGAGCGCCCAGACCTCTTTCTCTGTCTGTCAGCGCGTTATCGATGATCGCCAGCATGTCTTTTTTCTGCAGGCGATGAAATTCGTAGATGTTGCGCACGCGGCTGATGATCGCGTTGTTGACGGCAAAGTACGGATTCTCCGTCGTGCTGCCGATGAACCTGATCACGCCCTCCTCCAGCGCTTTCAGCAGCGAATCCTGCTGCAGCTTGTTCCAGCGGTGGAATTCGTCGATATACACATAGGTCGTCCGCTTCTCCAGGCCGTAGAAGCGCGTCTTGGCATTTGCAAGCAGCTCCTTGAGCTCTTTGGTGCCGGTTACGGAAGCATTGATCTCACAGAACTCGCCGTCCATTTCCCGGGCGATGATGCGCGCCAGCGTAGTCTTGCCGCAGCCGGGCGGCCCGAAAAATATCGCCGACTCGAAATGCTTGTTCCTGATCGCGTTATAGAAAAGTGACCCGGGGTAGAGAAAATGCTCCTGTCCGCGAAACTCGTCGATCGTCTGCGGCCTCATGCGGGTGGAAAGAGGAATCATTCGCTGTCTCCTTTCAGGACGCATCATATGTTTTAGAAGGAAGCGATGAAGACATCCTCCACTTCTTTGTCTTTGATGCCGTCCAGCTGGCTGAGCGCTTCGTCCTTGGTTTCGATGAGCGGACTGATGACCTTGAACATCTCCTCATCCTCGATGACATCGGCCTCGATCCCCTTGGCGACAAGCTCACCGGCCAGCTTCTCTGCGGCCTCTTTAGTGGAAAAGACTCCGAACTGCAGGGCATAACCGCCTTCAGGCGTCTCTGCCTCTGCATCATTTGCCTCTGCTGTGCTGCCCGTCTCCGCTTCCTCCTGTTCGCCGCTCTTTGCGCCTCCCGTGAGCGTGATCGGACTTTCATCGGCGTCGTAACCGAGCAGCGGTCCGATCACAAATCTGGCCGTCAGGTAGCCTAAAAAAACCGCTAACACCATTATAGCAATAAAAGCGGCAAATTTCACCCGTGAATTTTCTCCCGGCCGCTTTCTTTTTCTCACTCTTCGTCTTCTCGTCCTTACCGGCATCTTGATCCCTCCTGCTTTTAGTACATTCTATTATCGGAAGCAGAAAAATATGAGGGGAATTCCCCTCATATTATGTCACAGAGCTTTATTTCTTCTCGCAGCCGCAAAAGCAGCGCTTTGATTTTTTTGCGGCTCAGCTCCTCTGTGCTGATGAGCTCCCCGGCCATGTGCAGATAGAGGCGGCCGTTTTCTGTCGTGATCTGTCCAAGCTCCGCGATAAAAGCCGCCAGCTTGACCGCCAGCGCGGCTTCCTCCTGCGCCGGCAGGTAAGCGAACCGCACCTCGCTGAATCTGCTGTTTACATAGGCCGTCTGCGTGCTGATCTGATACTCTTCAGGAAATATCAGGTACTGCCGGCACGCTTCGATAGCGTCAAGCGTTTTTTCCAACAGGATGAGAACCTCGGCCGCCGGCACCTGCTCCAGTTGAGACAGACGTCTGTAGCCGTCAGTCCTGTATGTTCCGCAAAAGCCGTGCTCGTCTTCGGCGATGCTGAGCGGAAAGATCCCCTTGCAGCCGCCGTCAACCAGATAATCAAGCTTTCGCCTGTACGGGATCTGCGCCCTGCCAAGCTCTACTCTCCTGCTATCCGTCATTTGCGCTGCCTCCGCAGATCTGGCAGGGTGTGTAGCCCCGCATCTGTGCTTCTCTTTTGTCCATCACCAGTTTACTGCTTCCTTTCTCTGAAAAAGTTTTTACATAGCGGCACTGCGGCCGGTGGAACTTCTCGCCGTAGCGCGGAAAGACGACGACCTCAGAAGCTGCGCCCTCTCTGGCGAATTCCCCCGCCTCAAGCGGCGAGGAATCTCGCAGCGTGCCGGTAAAGGCCCGGCCCATAAAGCCGGCCGCAAATTCTATGCGGCCGTCTACGCCGAGCGCATGCGCGACCGTAAACGTAGAGAGGCTGTCGACCGTAAGCAGATCGTCGATCCCGCCCTGTGCATAACCAACGCGGCTTTTAAGCACCCGAAAATCGGTCAGAGCTTCCTGCTCCTCAAGGACCTGCTTCTCCATGTTCTTGCAAAGGGAAACATCTGTAATATAGCTGCAGGCCCTGAGGCTTTGTTCTCTGAGCTCACGCGCCGCCGTAAAGCACACGCCCTCTGAGACCGCCGCGATCTTCACCACCAGAACCAGCGATACGACGCAGATTATCAGTACCGGCAGCGTCAGCGCCGCTTCGAGGATGTAGCTGCCGCGCTTTGCGCATAGGTCAGTAAGTCTCGCTGAAGCTTTCTTCATATCCGTTCACCCTGATCGTGTAGTTAAGACCTGTATAGTACTCGGCCAGCAGAAAGCTGTCGCAGTAGAGATACTTGGCGTTGATCTGTATGAGATCGGCTATCCGCAGAAGCTTGGTCTCCTCAGGCAAGCCGGCCAGCAGAAGGCGCAGATAGTCCTCCTGATCCTCTCCCTCCATGACCTTGGGCGCAATATAAGGATTTTTCCGCCCGGCGTTCTCGTTTTCACCGTCTGCGCCTGCGGCCGCAGCCGCGGCCTGCCCGCTCAGAGAGCCAAAGACGTTTTCCAGTGACAGAGCCCAGTGACAGTCTTTTTTCAGAAGTGGGACTGTCTTGCCGCTATATAATATATCTATATCGTTCTCTGCCTCCAGATATGCCCAGGTCTCCATCATCACCGCCTGCGTGATCAACGCGGCCGGCCCCGGCGTCAGCGCCTGCGCCAGCGTCATCACGGCCTGCCGCTTTTCCGCACAGGTGTAAAGATAAAAGAGGTTGAGCAGATTGCGCACGTTCCTCATTTTGCTTTTCACGTCCTGCGCCGCCTTTTCGTCGCTCAGCTCGCCGCTGATGATGTACTCGACCTCGCAGGAAAAGTAAGTGTCGCCCAGATCCTGGTTCCCGTTTTCGTGCTTGAAAAAATCCATTATATAGGCGTCGACCGCCGCATGGCCGCTCAGACTAGCTAGCGATAAGCCCTCCTTGATCCTGTTCACCAGCTCGGTGAGATAGAACCTGCTCGTCTTGCCGCAGGAAGGCAGCCCCTGCCTGATCCAGCCGGCTTTGAGGCTCCTTTTTTCTTCTTTGCGTGCAGTTCCGTAAGCTTTGGGCTCTGCCGCAAAGAGCACCGCTTCTTCGATCTGTTCCTTTAGATTTTCTCCTGTACAGAGGCTGTATGCGTCAAGCTCCGCCCTGAGCTCCTCAAGCTCGATATAATCCTTGTCGTCAAAGGAATAACCGGCATAGAGCGCCAGCTTTTCCTCCACCAGCGTGTCGTAGCCCCAAAAGGCAAACAGGCCGTATCTTTCCAGAAGAAAGAGATCGTATTCGGCCAGGACATTGCGCCCCCAGAGACTGCCGAGGCTGCTGACAGCGCCGCCGAGAGCCAGGTGCAGGGCCGCGCTTATGAAGGCCTGTACGGCGATCAAAACAGCTATAAAGAGCATCAGCGCATAGACGGTAAAGGAGCCCTTTTTGCCGGCCAGCTTACGCCTGCTCACGTTCAAGAGCGGCTGTAAGCGCCGCCTGCGCACGCAGATAATGCGCCTGCCGGCTGTCTTCTATGGCGGCCAACTCCTCGCGGTGCTGCCGCACCTGCGTGCCCAGCTCGTTGTAAAAAAACAGCGTCAGGGCAATCAGCGCCAGGGCGATCAGGAAGGCGGCCGGCATCACCAGCGCCGCTTCTACATAAATGCCGCCGCTTTTGTTCTTTAACACGGGTCCCACCTAAAACTTGCTCTTGTTCAAGGAGCCAAACGTGTCGTTGACAAAATCGGTAATCTCAGTTTTGAAGATAAGCCCCAGTGTGACGGCGATAGCCACCAGGATCGCGACCTGCACCATTTCCATGCCCTGCTTGTCGTGCAGGAGCACCAGCTTCAGTTTTCTCATCACAATACCCCCTTTTCATATCTATATATACATCTGCAGCATGGCAGGAGCTGCCGTAATAATAATCAGCGCTATCATCATCAGCGCCAGCGGAAAGCTCATCTTGCTCTCGGCCAGCCTGATCTTCTCGCCGGCGCGGCGGCGTCTTTCAGCCCACAGGCTTTCTCCTTCCTCTGCCAGCTTGTCCCACAGATCGCTGCCGCGCCGGCGGCCGTCCATGAGGATGCGCGCCAGTCTGGTCAGCTCACGCACGCGGGTGCTGCGGCTGAAGTCGCAGAAGGCCTGGAGAAAATCCTGACCGTTCTTTTCACAGCCAAGATAAAGCTCATAAACGGAGAGGCGAAAATAACCGACTTTTTCGGTTTTCTCGCGCCCGTAGCGGACAGCGATGGTTACAAGCGCCTCCTGCAGAACCATGCCGCTGCTTAAAAGCAGCAGCAGCTGGTTGATAAAGGTCGGCAGCGCTCTGATGATATCTTCCTCTCTTTCGGCTTCTTTCTTTCTGTCCTTTTCTTTAAAATTCAATTTCATTCATCCTTTCCAGCAGCAGAAAGCCCGCGCCTATCAATACCAGAGCCAGAGTGCTGACCATTCTGCCGCTCTGCGTGTGGTACAGCGGATACATGTAATCCGGCGAAAGCAGTCTGATAAAGAAGATGATCACAAGCGGCGCGGCGCCGATGATGCGTCCCTCAAAGCGCTTCTGCGCCGCCATGGCGGCCAGCTCCTTTTCCAGCACGATCTTGTCGCCGATGATCTCGGCGCAACGGCTTACCGCGCCGGCAAAATCGCCTCCCGTCCTTTTGCAGGTCTCGCACGCGAGCGCGAAATCGGCGATGTCTTCGCTGCCGCTGCGTATGGCAAGATCCCTGATCAAATCGAGCTCCCTCTCGCCGCCCTCTCTCATGCGTCTGTCCATCTCCCCAAGCTCACGCATGATCAGGTCGTCCTCTGCATAGGTGCCCTGCCAGAAATCCTGTGATTCTGAAAGCCCCTGGGCGAGGCTGCGGCCCGCTGTCATCAGGGAGGAAAGAGAATAGAGCAAATCCTTAAACTGCAAAAGCAGACGGCTCCGGCGGCGACGGATGAACAGGGCGCTGACGCGCGGCCGCAGGCAGAGCAGCACCGCAGCAAGCACCGGGCTGACCAGCGGCTCGTCATAGAAAAGCCAGGCCAGGAAAACTGCGCCTGCCAGGACGGCAGCGAAAAAAACCAGCTTCTCTTCAGTCGATGATTCCCAGCTTCTGTAATCCGGCAAGGTCGGCCTCCTCTCCTCTGGCAAGCTTGCTTCTGACGGCAAGGCGGCGGCCGGTTAAGGTCAGCTGCCCATCTGCGCCGGCGCTCATGAGCTGATTGAGGGCGAAATTGCCTTCCTCGTAACCGGCCAGCTCGCAGATCTCCGTCACCAGCCTTTTTTCTCCGCGTTTTTCAACATGAACCATGATGTCGATACCTTCGGCGATCTGCGTCCTGATCGCGTGGATGTCGAGCGGCATGGCCATCATATACATGGCCTCCAGTCTCCTCAGCATGCCGCTCACGGAGTTTCCGTGCCCGGTGCTCATGCTGCCTGCATGGCCGGTGTTCATGGCCTGCAGCATATCGAGCACCTCCTCGCCGCGCACCTCGCCGACGATAATGCGGTCAGGCCGCATGCGCAGGCTGGCCCTGATCAGCTGGCTCATGCTGATCCGTCCCCGGCCGGAGCTGCCGGCCTGCCGGCATTCCAGGCGCACGAGGTTATCTATATGCGAAAAAACCAGCTCTGCCGAATCCTCGATCACGATCACCCGCTCGCGGGCAGGTATCGCCTCGCTGAGAGCGTTGAGCAGCGTCGTCTTGCCCGAAGAGGTACCGCCGCTGACGAAGATGTTATAGCCGCAGCGTGTCAGTGCCGTCAGCAGCAGAGCGCCTTCTTCGCTGAGAGTTCCGTTGCCGATCAGCTCGCTCATGCTCATATAGCGGTCCTGAAACTTTCTGATCGTCAAAATCGGCCCGTTGAGCGCGATGTTCTTGTACACGCCGCTGACGCGGGAGCCGTCCGCCAGTCTGGCGTCGACGATGGGATTGAGCTCATTTATTTCTCTGTGTACGGCGGCCGCCATGTTCTGCATCAGCTCCTCAAGCTCCTGCACGTCGGCAAATGCTATCTCGCTCCTGCTGACGATGCCGTTTTTTTCGATGAAGACCGTCTCCGGCCCGTTGACCATGATCTCGGTGATCTGGGGATCCTCAAGCAGCGGCTTGAGGATCCCCAGCCGGCTGCGCGTGCGGTAAAAGGTGCTGCGCAGCTGTTCTCTCAGCGCATCCAGCTTCTGCTCTTCTGCTCTCACATCGGCAAACAGCTCCTCGGCGATTAGCGCCAGCGCCCTCTCGTCGCTCACCTCATCTTCGCCGGCCAGTCTGCTGCGCACGGCAGCGAGCAGTTCTTCGTTTTTCATTTCTCTACCCCGCCTCATTTATATTTAATTCCTTTTCTGTAATTATTTTACATCTTACAATCATTTTAAAACAGCTGCTATACTTTTGCAACTGTTTTTGCTCGACATTATCCGACAGAGCGGTTAAAGCCTGCGGGCAGAAAGCGCTGGTTGCCGCTGATTCTCCTCTAAGCCCTTTGGATCAGGCTGGTAAGTGAAGCCCCTCAGACGAGCTCCTCAGCCAGCGGCCGCAGCGCGGCTGCGAAGCGGCCTTCCATTGATATTTCAAGGGTATGCGCTTCTCTGTCTGTTACGCCGAAGCTCTCCTCGTCGCACGGCAGTTGCAGGATGCGGCGCCGCCCGTCGCATCCTGCCTCGCAGCGCTTATCGCCCTCCCGTTCTATGTAGACGGCCAGGTCGCAGAGGTATTCTTCGCCCTCCTCAAGTCCGTCGATCACGATATAAGAAAACGCCTGCGCCGCTGTCAGCGCGGCCAAAAGCTCCTCAAGGTGCGGGCGTTCAAGACATGTATTGCGTCCCGGCTCGGGCCTGAGGTAGCTGACACCGAAGCTGTCCTGACGGCAAAAAAAGAACGGCTCCCAGGCTATCCCCTCTGCGATGCGCAGCAGCAGCTCTTTTTTGCCGGGCCAGACCTCCTTATTCATTTCCGGCGGCAGATAATAGCGATGATCGTCGCGCAGGGCCGCGCTCAGGTAGAGAACCTCGCCCGCGCCGGCAAGCGCCAGCCAGCGCGCCAAAGTGATAGCCGCCGCCGTGCAGCCGCACCCGCCCGCAGTTGTGAAAAGGCCAATCAGCTTCTCCCTCTCTCCAGCAAGGCGGCAGAAGCTACGCCCAGTCAGGGCGAAGAAGCGTTCCCTCAGCCTGGTGAAGATTTGCCCAAGCGGCTCTGCGCGTAGGCAGATCGCCAAATCGCCCAGCTCACGGTCGCTGAGCACTATCTTTCCCTCGGCTGCCAGCGCCTGCGCCAGCTGCACGGCTCTCTCCTCATCAGCCGTATCGGTGATGCAAAAGCTGATTGCAAGGCCGCTGCTCTCTTCTGCCAGGCCCCGGGCCAGCGCCCTGGCAAAGGCACGCTCAGCGGTCATAATGGCGACGGACATTTTTTCCATAGCTAACCCCTCTTATGTCTGATTTCGCTCTTTCCGGCGTTAGCTATATTTTACTATTTTTGTAAATTATTGTCAATAGGCTCCTTCTCACTCGCCTTGCCTTCCGTTTGCCTGATCATCTCGCGCAGTTTTTTCAGCGCTACGCTCAGTGAGCCTATTTCTTCGATCAGCCCCATTTCAACTGCTTCAGGTCCGAACAGCAGCGTACCGACGTCGTTAGCCATATTGTCGGTGCAGTTCATCTTTTCCTCGATCTCCTGCCGGCGGGCATGCGAATGACTGACGATAAAATCCACCACGCGCTCCTGCGTTTTCTTCATATATTCAAAGGTCGGCTCGGCTGTAATCAGCGTGCCGCTGGTTCTGATCGGATGCAGTGTCATCGTGGCGGATCTGGCCACAAAGGAATAGTCAGCAGAGACTGCCAGCGGAATGCCGATGCTGTGCCCGCCGCCGATCACCAGCGAGACTGTCGGTTTGCTGAGACCGGCTACAAGCTCAGACAAAGCAAGACCCGCTTCCACATCGCCGCCGACGGTATTGAGGATCAGCAGCAGGCCTTTAATGTCTGGATTTTCCTCTACGGCTATCAGCTCCGGGATCAGATGCTCGTACTTGCTCGTCTTTGTGTCCTGCGGCAGCACGCTGTGCCCCTCGATGCTGCCGATGATGTTGATATACTGAATATCGCTTTTAAAGCTGCTGCCGCTGCCAAGCATGCCCAGCTCGCGGATCAGCTCCGTGCCCTTTTCACACTCTTTGCTCATAATACTCTTTTCTCCTCCATAGAATTTAATATCTCTATTATTCGCTAAGGAGGAAATGTTTATGCTATTGAGTGAGATCGGCGACAAGGAAATCGTCGACATCGCTACCGGCAGCATGCACGGCAAGCTCTGGGACGCCGAAATGATCTTTGATGAGGCAAGCGGCGCGATCAGGTCGCTGGTCGTGCCCGACTTTCACAGCTCAGGCCGCGGCCGCTTTCAGTCCGAGCTTCAACTGCCCTGGAGTTCCATTCTGATCGTGGGCGAGGATATGATCATCTTCCGCTCAAGCTGAAAAAGAAAGCCCGTCAGGCAAAACAACGACGCTCACCTTTTGGCCGTCGCCGAGCTGATCAGGCGCAAGTCCGCTAAAGCCGGCCACCTTTTCGTATTGCACGCCCTGTGCCTCGGCCTCTGCACAGAGCCTGGCCGCGCCGGCCTCGCTGAGCGCAAGCGGCTTTTCCCGGCGGAAATACTCAACCGTACTTTTTACCTGGCTGCGGCCGTTTTCGATGTCGCTGGTAAATCGGCTGATCGTCGCCGCTACCTCCGCAAGAGCGGCTTCGCCGGCTGCCCTGATGTCAAAGCTCAGGCGGACGCTCTCTGGCGATATGTCGCTCCTGCCTAGCTGCGTGCAAATGCTGCCTACTGTGCAGACTACCTGCTCCTCGTTTGATCTGGCCCATCCCAGCAGGATGCTGGTCAAAAGCGACGCGGCAACAGCAGGGTCCCTGCGCTCTGCAAACTGTGCGAGCGCCGCGGGTACGCTTTGGCCATAAAAGGTCACCTGCCCCGCGTAAATCCCGGCCAGCGATGTGACTATCAGCGCCTTATCCGCCAGCGCAGTCGGCATGCAATTCTCGTCATAGCCCAGCGTCAGCCTGAGCTCGCCATCTCTATCTATTTTTTCGCGCAAGACAAAACCCGTTTCCGTCTTCATGTGCCACCTCCGTATACAAGATTTCTTGTATATATTGTAACCCTAAATCATGAAAACGAAAACAGGTTTTTTAAACTTTTAGATGAATAATTTATACTTTAAGCAACCGGGGCCGGAAGCACATATTTCCTTTCGTAGGCTGCTACTCTTTCGGCAAAGTGATCCTTGTCATATTCTTTCACATCGCTGATATAATGATGCATGTCGAACTGATCATTTTTCGTCTCGATCGTGCAGACCGCCAGGTTTGAGCAGTGATCGGCCACGCGCTCAAGATCCGTGCCCACGTCCTGCAGGATAAAGCCCAGTTCAATGGTACATCTGCCGCTCTGCAGTCTTCTGACATGCCGGTTGGTGATCTCCGAGCGCAGGGCGTCTATCACCTCTTCCAGCGGCTCGACCATAGCTGCTTTCTTTTCGTCTTCTTCCACAAACGAAGCCACCGCCATGTCGACGATCTCTCTCACGGCCTTGATAAACACCGCCAGCTCAGCCCGCGCTTCCGGCGAAAAGCTGATCTTCTTTCTGTGCAGCTCCTGAGCCGACTCGGCGATATTGCGGGCGTGGTCGGAAATGCGCTCCAGATCGCCGATGCTGTGCAGGATCATCGACAGCTCCTTGCTGTCGGCGGTCGTCACGTCGAGGCTCGAGAGTCTGACGATGTATGAGCCGATCGCGTCCTCGTAGCGGTCGATCTTGCTCTCCAGCTTGTCCACGTAGGCGAACTTGTCCTCATCAAAGGTATCGACGAGATTCATAGCTGCGTTGATACAGTCGCGGGAAAGGCTGGCCATCTTATGTGCAGCTGTGCGGCACTGAGCGACAGCGACGGAAGGAGTTTCCATAAATCTCTCGTCCAGCACGGTGAGCGTCTCGTCCTGCGCTTTTTGCTCCGGCGCGTCCTTGACCAGGACGATAGCCAGCTTTTCAAGCTGACGGCAGAAAGGCATCAGAACCAGCGTCGAGCAGATGTTGAAGAGGCTGTGGATCAGAGCCACATCCTCGGCCCCGGCTATTTTTTCCATAAAGCCAAAGCCGATAACAGCGTTGAGCGCGTAGAATAACGCCAGGAACAGCACCGTACCGATGATGTTGAAGGACAGATGCACAGCAGCCACCCTCTTGGCGCCCTTGTTGGCGCCGATGGCCGAGAGGATCGCCGTACTGCAGGTACCGATGTTCTGCCCCATGATGATGGGAATAACCGTCGCGTAGCTGATGGAGCCAGTCATGCACAGGGCCTGCAGAATGCCGACCGAGGCCGACGAGCTCTGGATGGCGGCGGTAAAGAGCGTTCCTGCGGCCACGCCCAGCACCGGGTTTGAGAACATGGTGAGAATATTGACGAATTCCGGCACATCCTTGAGCGGTTCCACCGAGGAGCTCATCATATCCATGCCGTACATCAGTACGGCGAAGCCAATGAAAACGTAGCCGAGGTTTTTGCGGCGTTCGTTCTTGCTGAAGAGAATAAACACGATCGCAATCACCGCCAGTATCGGTGAAAACGACATCGGATTGAGCATCTGGATAAAGAAATTATCGCCCTCGATGCCCGTCATGCTCAAAAGCCAGGCTGTAACGGTAGTGCCGATGTTGGCTCCCATGATCACCGGGATCGCCTGTCTGAGCTGCATGATTCCCGAATTAACAAAGCCCACCAGCATGACCGTGGTGGCCGACGAGCTCTGGATGACCGCCGTCACCACACAGCCAAGAAGCACGCCCTTAGGTACGCTCGAGGTCAGGTTTTCCAAAATTTGCTCCAGCTTGCTGCCCGAGGCTCTGGTCAGGCCGCCGCCCATGGTCTCCATGCCGAAGAGGAACAGACACAGCCCGCCGATGAGCTGCAAAACGCCGAAAAAGTCCATTGTGATTCTCCTTTGCTGCTACGAATTTTTCATTATTACGCTTTCGACCGTGTCTGCCACGTGCTCGCAGGCGTCGACGCATTTTTCCAGATATATGTAGATTTCCCGCCAGATCACAATAGTAAGAGTATCAGTGCAGGTAGTATGCAGATCGCGCATGCTGTTTATGAAGAGCTGGTCGGCGTCCTCCTCCAGCGTATTGATGCGGATGATGTGCTCCTGCAGCTTCTTGGAACGGCGAAAGTTCTGAAATTCGCTGAGCAGCACCTTCATCTCCTCGCAGCACTTGATGACGACCGCCACCATCTCCAGCGCATCAGACCTGATGCTCTTTACGTTGTTGCAGTACAGACGCAAAAGCACGTCCTCGATCTTATCGGTCACCTCGTCGATGTTATGACCAAGCTCGATGATATCTTCTCTCTCGATCGGCGTGATGAAAGCCTTGGCCAGCACGTTGAGCATCTCATGCTTCTTCTCGTCGCCGGCATGCTCCACGCTGTGCATCTCATCGAGCATCTGCGTAACGCGCTCGGGCGTAAATTCTCTCATGGCCTTGTCCAGGAGATGAGCGGCCTGGCACGAATAATCGGCGCAGGCGATGAAATTGTCAAAATAAAAGCTGTTATTCTGTTTCGATCCCATTATTATTCTTCCTCCACTTGATTAAAAGATGGCCATGAATATTTTCGCCATCACGTAGCTGATGAGGCCGCAGCCCGGAAAGGTAAAGATCCAGGTGAGCATCATGTCCTTGACCACGCCGAAATTTATGGCCGAAAGCCTCTTGACCGCGCCCACACCCATGATGGCGCTGGTCTTGGTGTGCGTGGTCGAGACCGGAATGCCGAAGAGGCTGGAAAAGAGCAGACATAACGCCGCCGACATGTCAGCCGCAAAGCCCTGATATTTTTCCAGCTTGACCATGTCCATGCCAACGGACTTGATGATCTTTTCGCCGCCCACGCTGGTGCCGATACCCATGGTCGCGCTGCACAGGAGCATCAGCCACACCGGGATGATCATGCCGGAAACGCTGCTCTGTCCGTTGCAGAAGGCCATGCCGAGGAAAAGCACGCCGATGAACTTCTGTCCGTCCTGCGCGCCGTGCATGAAGCTCATGGCTGCCGCGCCGACGATCTGGCCGCCCTGGAACACGCAATTGGCCTTGCGGCGGTCCATATTGACACAGATTATCGTCAGCAGCTTGCAGAATATCCAGCCGATGGCAAAGTCCAGCGCCAGACTCAGTACGAGGCCGTAGAGCACCTTGACCCACTCAGCCATGTTGATGCCCTCAAGCCCGTTGTGCATGGCGATGGCCGCGCCGGAAAGTCCGGCTATCAGGCTGTGGCTTTCGCTCGTGGGAATACCGAAGCGCGCCGCTGCCACACTGTAGACGACAATAGAAAACAGCGCCGCGCACAGAGCGATCATCGCCTCATGCGTGTTGCCGCCGAAATCTACCATGTTGCTGATGGTCGAAGCCACCGAACTGTTGATATGTGTCATTACGAGAACGCCAAGAAAGTTGAAGACTGCGCTGGTCATGATCGCGGATCTGACGCCCATGCTTCTCGTGCCGATACAGGTAGCGATAGCATTGGGCGCATCCGTCCAGCCGTTGACAAAAATAACACCCAGAGTCAGGAGCACGGTCACCATCATCGCCGGATTGGACGTGACCTCCTGAATAAAATACGAAAATGAAAGATCCATAGATTATCTGCTTTCCTTTTTCCTTTACCTGGTTTTTACCTGATTTTCACTTTTATTTTACTTTATGAACGTGGTAAAGGTCAAGCATTGTGTATTTTTTAACGCCGCTTTTGTGCATTTTTTTAATGGTTCAGATAATCTCCCCCTACTGCGCCACTACCGTCAGCGTGCTGTTGCCCAGCGCATCGACGGTCTTGACGCAGATATTCCCGGAAAAACCCTGCGGCAGCAGCTTTTCGCAGGTGCGCGGCAGCTTTCCGTGCTCCCTGGCAAAGAAGGACTGCGGGCGGAAGCACCGGCCGTCATATGCAAAATCGACGCTCCACTGGTCGATCAGCGTCAGCGGTTCTTCGGCCAGCAAATTCTTAATCGCGCTGCGTCCGTCCTCGTCCAGCGAAGCGGGAAGCTGCGTCAGCATATAGCCCGTAAGTTCGATCTTGAAGAGATCCTTATCGGCTCCGGCCACCTCGCAGCGCGAGACGGCAAATTCAGCCCGGGCACAGGCTTTTGCGCTGCCATCTACGTCCCCCGCCCTGACCGCCGCAGGCTTTTGCGCCTGCGCCACCTTGACAGCCGCTCCCTGCCCGGCCAGACGGCCAAGCGCCGTGGCGACAGCCAGCGGGCTCTGGTCGCAGCAAATAAAGCGCCGTCCCAGTCTGGCGCAGACGGCTGCCAGCGTGCCGGAGCCGCAGAAGAAATCGGCGCAGAGGTCGCCCTCGCGGCTGGCGCTCTCGATGATGCGCATAAGCAGAGCCTCGGGCTTCTGCGTGGCATAGCCGGTCCTTTCGGCCGCCGTGCGTCCGACCATGTCCACCTGCCAGACGTCCTTCATCGTCACCATCGTGTACCAGCCGGCCTCGTCGCGGTACTCTTTTACGCCTTTGAATCTGTAAGGCTTGAAGCCGCGGTTGTACGATTTTTCCTTAGGCGGAGCAAAGTAATAGCCGCGTCCCTTGCTGTAGACGAGGATCGTGTCGTGCTTGCGGGCAAAATGACGCTTGCCCGAGCCGCCCGACTTGTACTGCCAGATGATCTCGTTGACGAAATTCTTCTCGCCGAAGATCTCGTCCATGAAGACCTTCACGTAGTGCACGACGTGCCAGTCGAGGTGCACCCAGATCGTACCGTCATCGGCCAGAAGCTCCTTCATCAGCAAAAGCCGCTCGCAGAGCATGGTAAGATAGCCGGCCATGTCCTTCTGCCACACGTCCTCGTAGGCGAAATGCCTCAGCGGCGGCAGCTTTTTTCCGGCTTCCGTTTCCAGCCGCAGCACGGCGTCGTAGCTGGCCTTGCTGAAAAAGGGCGGATCGATGTAGATGAGCTTGAGCTTGCCGGCCAGTCCGTGCTCGTGCAGAAGCCCGCGCATAAAGTCGGCGTTGTCGCCCAATGCCAGGAGCCCCGCGCCGCCTGCGGCCGCCTTCCCTACTTCTTGCATATTTAGGCGGCCTTTTATTTCTTCTCTCACGACAAAGTGCGAAGCACTTTCTGCTTCGCACCGCTGTCTGCTTTCCGCCAGTATCTGAGCAAATCTGCTGATGAGCTCCATCTGGTTCCTCGCTTTCTTCTATACCTGTGTGTTGTACTTGGTGATCTCATCCCAGCTCTCGTCGATCTCATGCGACGCCAGGTTGCGCTTGATCTTCTGCGTCGTGGTCTTGACCATCGGCACCTCGCTGAGGATGAAGTGATTGATATGCTTGTATACCGGCATCGTGTCGTTGATGGCCTTAAGGTCGGCGGAAACGCGCTCGGCAAGCTGTGCTTCCGTGAGGCCGTTTTCTTCCAGATAATCCGCCTTGTAGACGAGCTTGCACCACAGCACCAGCTCGTTGTGCTTTTCTCTGGTAAAGATCAGCGACTCGGCCACATAAGGAAGCTGCTCGATCAGCCCTTCGATTTCCTCGGGGAAGATGTTCTTGCCGTTCTTCATCACGATCACGTTCTTCTTGCGGCCGCAGATCCAGAGATTGCCCTTGGCGTCCAGCCGGCCCAGGTCGCCGGTGAAGAACCAGCCGTCCTTGATGACAGCGTTCGTCTCTTCCTCCTGGTGCAGATAGCCCTGCATCACGTTCGGTCCCCAGGCGACGATTTCGCCGATGCCGTTTGCATCCGGGTTATCGATATACAGGCGCACGCTTCTCATCGGCGTGCCGACAGAACCGGCGCACAGAGCCCACGGTCTTTCTGCCGTCAGCACCGGCGAGGTTTCCGTCAGGCCGTAGCCCTGGATCGTGGTGATGCCGAAGTTGTTGAGACCGTTGGACACCTCCTTGGAAAGCGAAGCAGCGCCGCAGATGATCAGGCGCAGATGGCCGCCGAGCTTCTCGATGATCTCGGCAAAGATCTTTCTGCGCGCGTTGACGCCCAGCTTTTCGAGCACTGCCGCCAGCTTGAGGCCGGTTTTCACCTTGCCCATCTTGCCCTGCTTCTCGATCTGCCGCATGATCTTGGCGTAGAGATTCTCCACGATCAGCGGCACGGCTACGAACACGGTCACGCCGTATTCTTCGAGATTTTTGGCTACGTATTTGAGACCGTCGCAGAAAACGTTGGCCGCGCCTGAGGAAAGGAACACCAGACAGCCCACCAGGCCGAAGCTGTGGTGGAACGGCAGAAAGGCCATGTTGACGTCGGTCGGATAGAAAATCTTCATCGACAGCATGTCGGTTATATTGCTAGCGATGTTGTCATGACTGAGCATCACGACCTTGGAGGTGCTGGTCGTGCCGGAGGTGAAGAGGAAGACCGCCAGATCGCTCCTGTTGACCGGCCTGTCCAGATAAGTCCGATCGCCGGCCGTCAGCTTCATGCCACCGGCAGTCTTCAGCTCCTCAAGATCGTTGTCTGCGCCGGTGATGCGGAAAAGATCCAGGTCCTGATGGCACTGCTGGCTGATCTTCTCCACCAGCTCAGCGTGCTTTTCGTCGTAGAAGAGCACCTTGATGTCGCTCCTGTCCACGCACTGCGCCAGTTCCTCCGCCGTCAGCCCCTTGTCGAAGGGAACGGCGATATTGCCGCCGCAAACGATCGAAAGAAAGCAGTTGAACCAGGGATAAGAGTTTTCGCCGATGATGCCCATGCGCTTGCCGTCATAGCCGCGCGCCGAAAGCTCCGTCCCCAGCGTTTCAATATCTTTGATCATCTGCAGAAAGGTAATGGTCTTGATTTCGCCGTTTTCCTTAACCTTAAACGCCGCCCCCGTCGGAAAAGCATCCTTCGAGTTGTACATGAGCTCGCGTATCGTCTCACCGCCGTTTAAAAATGATTGCAACTTAGCCATTTAATTTCTCCTTGTCCACAAATAATGCTTTTAATTCTTTTCTAAACCGAAAATAAATCTAGTAATTTTTACTACGTCTCTCGTTATTATATACTACTTGCGTCTTTTTTTGTGATGACTGTGTGAAAACAGCGTAGAAACCAGCTCGCTGCGCCCTGCCCTGGCCAGCGCTTTCTCCACCAGGGCGCGGTTTTCTGGCTTGTGAAAATGCAGGAGCGCGCGCTGCAGCTTCTTTTCTTCCAGCGTGCGCGGCACGTAGACTTCCTTCATCGTCAGCGGATCCAGCCCCGTATAATACATGCAGGTCGCCAGCGTGCCCGGCGTGGGATAAAAATCCTGCACCTGATCGGGCACAAAGCCGTACTCCTTTAAAAACAGCGCCAGCTCTACCGCATCCTCAAGCCGGCTGCCCGGGTGGCTGGAAATGAGATAGGGAATCAGGTACTGCTTCAGTCCCAGCCTTCTGTTCGTCTCTTCGTACTTGCGCGCAAAGCGCACAAAAACCTCGCGGGCAGGCTTGTGCATGCAGGAAAGCACCGCCGGCGCAATGTGCTCGGGCGCCACCTTGAGGCTGCCGCTCACGTGATAGCGGCACAGCTCCTCAAGATAACGGTCGCAGTCCGCATCGGCGAGCAGATAGTCGTAGCGGATGCCGGAGCGGATGAAGACCTTCTTGATCCCCGGCAGCTCTCTCACCTGTCTGAGGATAGAAAAATACTCGCTGTGATCGGCCTTTATGGCCGGGCAGACCGCCGGATAAAGGCATTCGCGATCTGTGCAGACGCCGTGCTTTGTCTGTTTGGCGCAGGCCGGGCCGCGAAAGTTGGCGGTCGGCCCGCCCACGTCGTGGATATAGCCCTTAAAATCGTCGCGTTTTGTCAGCGCCTGTGCCTCTCTGACGATCGAAGCGGCGCTGCGTCCCCGCACCTGCCGGCCCTGATGATAGGTGAGCGCGCAGAAAGCGCAGCCGCCGAAGCAGCCCCGCGAGCTGACGATGCTGAATTTCACTTCTTCAAAGGCCGGAATGTTCCCTTGCGCTTCATAGCTGGGGTGCGGCGCGTTCTCATAAGGAAGCTCGTAGACGTCGTCGAGTTCCTGCCCTTCAAGCGGCGGCTGCGGCGGATTTTGCAGCACGAAAACGGTATCGGTATATTTTTCCGCCAGACCGCGGGCAGAAAGGCTGTCGTTGTTCTTATATTGCAGAGCAAAGCTCTCGGCATAAGCCCTCTTGTCGCTGCGCACCTGTTCAAAATCCGGCAGCCTGATGAAGTCGGCCGGTGCTTCCCCGGCCTTGCAGCAGGTGCCGCGGATCCAGGTAATATCCTTGACAGACAGACCGCTGTCGAGCGCCTCGGCGATCTCCACGACGGCCCGTTCGCCCATCCCGTAGATCAGCAGGTCGGCCTTGGCATCAAGCAGCACCGAACGCCTGACCTGATCGCTCCAGTAATCGTAGTGCGCCAGCCGGCGCAGACTGGCCTCGATGCCGCCGATGATGATCGGCACATCCTTATACGCCTCGCGCGCTCTGTTGGCATAGACGATCAGCGCCCTGTCCGGCCGCCCGCCGGCCTTGCCGGCGGGGGCGTATTCGTCCCGCCGGCGCCGGTGCTTGAAGACGGAATAGTTGTTGACCATCGAATCGACCACGCCGCTGTTGATGAGAAAGCCAAGCCGCGGGCGGCCGAAACGCTTGAAATCGTCAGCCGACCGATAGTCGGGCCGGGCCAGCACCGCCACCTTGTAGCCCCGGCTTTCGAGCACGTGGCCGATGATGGCCGTACCGAAGGAATGATGGTCGACGTAGGCGTCGCCCGTCACGAGCACAAAATCAGGCTGCTGCCAGCCCCTTTCCTCAAACTCCTGTCTTGTTAACGGTAAAAACATCAGTCATTCTCCGCAATTCTCCGCGGTCTTCCGCGGTTCTCCGTGGTCCTTCCGCGGTCTTCCGCGGTTCTCCGCTTGACATTTTTGATAAAAATTTAATTTTTTGTCAGCAAATCACATGAAAAACGGTCCTAATCGATCTAATCTTACAGCAAGCTTGTAAAATTATATTTTTTTCTTAAATTTTGTCAGCAAAAACGCTGATTTCGCTGACATTTTTTTAAAATTATATGATTTTTTTCAATTTTTTGGCTTTTTCTGAGAAAAATATAGGATTTTAGCCACATTTCGTGACATTTTTTATAAAATTTCGTTTTTTGGTCAGCGGCATGCAGCGACAATCAGCGGCATGCAGTGTCATGCAACAGCATGCAGCGGCATGCAGCGGAAATCAGCGGCATGCAGCGGTAGCATAATCCATAACAATCTGAGGGGCGCGAAACCCGCGCCCCTCTCGCAATTTTGTCTGTTTATCTCTGTCCCTTGTCGTAAGGAATACCTTCTGCCTTCGGTGCTCGCGAGTTCTTGGAGGTAAAGGCCAGCACGATGAGCGTGATCAGGTACGGCAGCAGCCGGTAAACATATGGGCTGATGCCGATCTCCGCCAGCATGTAGACGCCGTCGCCGTTGATGTCGAGGCTGGCATAGGTGGCCGCGATACACTTGAAGAGGCCGAAGAGGATGCCGCCCAGCGCTACCGTCAGCGGCTTCCAGTTACCGAAGATCATTACCGCCAGGGCGAGGAAGCCGTAGCCTGCTACGTCGCCGGTAGAGGCGCAGTTGGCCGTCGTCAGCGCATAGGTGAAGCCGCCGATACCGGCCAGCGCTCCCGAGATCGTCACGCCCGCGTATCTCATCTTGTAGACATTGATGCCCAGCGAATCGGCCGCCTGCGGATTCTCGCCGCAGGAGCGCAGCCTGAGGCCGAACTTCGTCTTGTAGAGGATGATCGAAAGCACGATGAATATCACGATGCAGATATATGTCGTCAGGTAAACCTTGTTGATCAGCAGGTTGCCGAGGAAGCCGAAATCATGGTCGCGCTCGAGGCCGAAGGTGCTCGGCTTGATCATGAACCAGCTGGCTGCGTCGCCGGTAGCCATGCCCAGAGCGTTCTGCTGGGCGATCAGGTTGATCAGGAACAGTACTACGGCCGGCGCCAGCATGTTGAGCGCCGTACCGCCGATCGTCTGGTCGGCTCTGAGGTTGATGGCCGAAAACGACAGCAGCAGTGAGAAGATAGCGCCGAAGATGGCTGCCACGATCAGGGCCAGGATCATCAGGATCTGCCCCTGCTCCTGCACGAAGAGCTGGTTTTCCTGCATCATGCGCACGAACAGTACGCCGATGAAAGCACCGAAGATCATGATACCTTCCAGCGCCAGGTTGATGACGCCGCTTCGCTCGGCAAAGATACCGGCCAGGGCTACGATCATCAGAGGAACAGCATAGAGCATAGTCTGTTGGATCAAAAATACCATTACTTGTTCCCTCCTTCCTTCTGCTTTCTCTCACGTCTGTTGAGCAGCATCTTGATCAGCATCGCAAAGGCGCTCAGGTATAC